>JAAVZY010000093.1 GCA_022791945.1 Oscillospiraceae bacterium
GTATAAATTTAGGAAAAGGGGTCCAGGGTGAAAGGAGATTGGTAGACTTGGCGAAGCAAGTAAGCAGCCAAAAGCGGACACAGGGGTCGTCCGGCTTCTTCCGTACGCTCTTCCAGCAGCGGGAGCTGGCGCTGATGGTGATTCCGGGTATCATCATCGTCTTCATTTTTAATTACATTCCCATCTATGGAATTGTAATCGCCTTCCAGAACTACAACCCGGTGGCTGGCTTTTTCGGCAGCGACTGGGTGGGCCTAAAGTACTTCACGCAGTTTTTCCACGATCCCTTCCTGGGCCGTCTGCTGAGGAACACATTGCTTCTGGGCATCTACTCTCTTCTCTGGAGTTTTCCCGCGCCGATCATCCTGGCGCTGCTGCTGGATCAGATCAGCGTTCCTTGGTATAAGAAGACGGTTCAGTCCATCTCCTATCTGCCCTACTTTATTTCAGCCGTAGTTATCATCGGCATTGTCAAGAACTTCTGCGGGATTGACGGCGTTTTCAATCAGGCCCGGATGCTCTTCGGGGCGGATGCTGTCTCCTTCCTGACGGAGCCCAAGTATTTCCGCACCATTTTCATCGCCAGCGGCATCTGGCAGAACCTGGGCTGGGGCAGCATCATCTATCTGGCGGCCCTCTCCAACGTGGATCCCCAGCTCCATGAGGCCGCCACCATCGACGGGGCGAACCGCTGGCAGCGGATCCGCTACATTACCTGGCCCGCAATCGTGCCTACCACGTCCATCATGCTGATTTTCGCCGTGAGCGGCATTCTGGGGTCAGACGCGCAGAAGGTTCTGCTTCTTTACAGCGAATCCACTTATGAGACTGCCGATATCATTGGCACATACGTCTACCGGCTGGGCATTCTGGGCGGAAAGTTTGAGTATACCACGGCAATCGGCCTGCTCACGTCCCTGGTGGCGCTGGTCCTGCTCTGCATCGCCAACTTTGCCAGCCGCAGGCTCAGCGAAAACAGTCTCTGGTAAGGGGGGAGCATTGTGAAAGTCAAAAAAAGCGCGGGCGACATCCTGTTCGATGTGTTCAACTATCTGTTCATGCTGCTGATTGTGGTCATTATGCTGGCGCCCATGATCCATGTTGTATCCGTCTCATTCAGCAGCGGCGAGGAGGCCCTCCGGGGCGGCCTGTTCCTCTGGCCCAGGGGCTTTAATCTGAAGGCCTATGAGCAGGTGTTCCAGGACGACATGATCCTCCGTACATACCTGAACACCATTCTTTACACCATTGCCAATACGATTCTGACGCTGCTGTTCACCTCCCTGACGGCTTATCCCCTTTCTGTAGCGGGCTTCTGCCTGAAAAAGCCGGTGACCGTCTACCTGACCCTGACCATGTTCATCAGCGGCGGCACGATTCCTACCTATCTGCTGATGAAGAGCCTGCACCTGATCAACAACCCCATGGTCATGTTCATTCCCTTTATTGTAGGGGCTTATAACGTCATCCTGTTCCGCACCTTCTTCTCCGGCATTGACAGCGGCATCCGGGAATCCGCCCGGATCGACGGGGCCAGCGAGTTCCGCATCCTGTTCCAGATCATCCTGCCCCTCTCCAAGGCCATTCTGGCCACCGTGGGCCTGTTCACCCTGGTGGGCAAGTGGAACGACTGGTTCTCCGCATTGATTTACCTGACGGAGGAGAAATACTATCCGGTGCAGATGATTCTGCGGAAAATCCTGTTCAACTCCCGGGCCTTTGTAGGGATGGACGCCGACGTCATGCGGATGTTCCGGGACAACACCATCCAGCCGGTCAATATCCAGATGGCTACCATCGTGGTCGTTACCCTGCCGATTGTGTGTATTTATCCCTTTATTCAGAAATACTTTGCCAAGGGCGTTATGATCGGCAGCATCAAGGGCTGAAGCAGGAAGATTTTCCTGATTCGCATATATCTGTACCCGGGCAGGCGCCCGGCGGCTCTCTCGGGGCTGCGCGCTCCTGCCTGCGGATACGCATTCTGTTTTCCAAGCAGGGCGAATGCCCTGAACGCAAAGGAGGAAAAACCATGGGCAAACATTTCAAAAAAGCAGCGGCACTGCTGGCGGCCTGCCTTTCCGCCTCCATGCTGCTTGCGGCCTGCAGCTCCGGCGGCGGACCCACTTCCAGCGCCGGCGGCTCTTCCACCGGCGGTGGCACTGGGTCCACCACTTCCACCCCTGCCGCATCCGGCGAGAAGATCAGCCTGAAGGTAACCACCGTCAACTTCGGCGAATCTCCTGAGGGCACCAAGATTCAGGATGCCTGGATGGCCATGATGAAGGACAAGCTGGGCCGGGACGTGGAAATTAAGTATGAGTTCATCAACAGCGGCGACTACAAGGAGAAGCTGCAGGTTATCAACGCTGGCGGCGATCTTCCCGACGTCCTCACCTACTTCGGCGTGCCCAAGGCGGATGTAGACAAGTACGGCGCGATGGGCCTTTACATCAACGTTGCCGACTATCTGGATAAAGCGCCTAACTACAAGGCCGCTCTGGAGAAGGATCCCAACGCAAAGACCTCTATATACACCCCCAGCGGTGAGCTGTACGGCTTCTTCAACCTGTCCTATGTTCCCAGCGGCTCCGCTCACGGCGCGGCTTCTACCATGATGGCAGTGAAGAACCGGGTTCTCAAGGAGAACAACCTGAGCATCCCCACCACCCTGGACGAGATGTATGAGGTAGCCAAGGCCCTGAAGGAGGCCGGCGTGTCCAATTACCCCATTATCCAGCACGAGGAGTGGCAGAATCCGGAGGACGTGGTTTTCCGTGCCTACCATACCAGCGCCAACAACAGCCTGGGCAAGTTCTGGAACGGCGAGGCTTATGCCTATGGTCCCATCACTGAGGACTACAAGCTGGCGCTCCAGTACCTGAACAAGCTCTACACCGAGGGCCTGATCTCCCCCGACTATTTCACCCATACTGTTGATAACGGCAACGCTGCCATCGCTGATGGTTCCGCCTGCATCATCCCCTCCTCCTGGGAAGGCTATCCGGCCCAGTGGTCCGTACAGTATCCCGAGGACGAGTGGGTAGCCGTACCGAACCCCACCTCCGACAAGTACGCTGACAGCCCCTGGCAGTTTGAGAACGAGTTCCATTCCGAGTGGGAGTTCAATCCCGGCTACAGCATGATTGTATCTGCTCAGTCCAAGTGCATTGACGACGCAGTCGCTCTGCTGGATCTCCAGTACGATCCCGATGTGATCGAGCTGCTGAACTGGGGCATTGAGGGCGAAACCTTCCAGATCACCGACGGCAAGAAGGAATTCCTGCTGGGCGGCACCGAGAACCGGGATGCGGCCAAGGGCTACGGCCTGCCCCTGAGCGGCGACTGCCGCGCGGGCATCTTCCCCCAGCCTCAGGATATGGAGCTGTGGCGGATCGGCTCTGCCAGCGACTCTCCCATTTTCTACAACGGCGAGCTGCTCAACGAGAAGCTGGTAGGCTTCTCCAGCCGCGTCATCAGCCCGGAGAACACCGTTCCCAGCGATTCCGCTCCTAAGATCTCCCTGACCTCTGAGGAGAACGAGGAGTACTCCAACATCATGACCCCTGTAGAGACCTATGCCAAGGAGCAGAAGGTCAAGTTCATCAAGGGTGAGCGTTCCTTTGACGAATGGGATCAGTATATTGAAGAGATCAACAAGATGGGCGACATCCAGGCCGCTCTGAAGATTCTGAACGACAAAGTACCTGCTTAACTCTGTGCCTGCTGAGGAGGCCGCCGGTTTCTCCGGCGGCCTCCTTTTCTGCTGTAAAAGCCTGTTCGAGGGGAGTCTGCCCAAGGGCCAAGACCTCAAGAGCTCTGCTCTCGCGCTCTCGCAACGGGGACGCGTCCCCTTGGCAGAGCGCGAGACAGCGTCTCGCGGCCTTACCCCCTCTGCGTCAAAGGGAGCAGCGATCCCGCGTCCACCAGGCAGGAGGCGCTCCCTTCCACAACAGAAACGCCGCGCTGTCGGGTAAAGGCGAGGATGGCGTCCCGGTCCGGGTGGCGGAGCTTTCCGGTCAGATACAGCCGATCCGGGCCCAGCAGGCCGCCGCAGCCGCCGATAAAGCCTGTGTCATATCCCTCCAGCCGGATGAATCCCGGATGGATCTCCAGGACCTCCAGGCCCGCCTTTTTTGCGGCGGCAGCAATGGAAGGATCCCCGGTGATCAGGGAGCGTTCATTCACTGGCAGAATGGAGCATTTTGCATATCCCTGCCGGACCGGCAGCACCTCTCCGCTTCCCAAAAGCGCCGGATCCGTGGACGCGCTCCGGCAGAACAGATACTGTCCCAGCCGCCCGCCGCAAAGGGCCGTGTCTGACGGATAGCAGCCTCCCGGCGGACAGAGCGGATGGACAATCCGCGCTCCCAGCCGAGCAAACGCAGGCTCAAGACCGGGTGCCGCCAGCAGAAACCGCTCCCCGCCCAGATGAGCGCAGACCAGGTCCGGATGATACCGCACCGGCTCGGGCAGAACGGCGCTGGGCTCCGTCAGAAGGACGCCTATTCCCAGCCCCTCCAGATCCCGCCGGAGAAAGGGATACTGTCCGGAGATGAGCATCGTATGTACTGCCGAATCCGGCAGATTCGGCCTGGGCAGAAATTCCATGAGCGTCCCCCATTCTCTTTTGCCGTGCATTCAATCGCAGCGCAGTGCGTCCACCGGCTTCAGCCGGGCCGCCTGCACTGCGGGATAAACGCCGAACAGCGTTCCGGCCCCGATGGAGAACATCCCGCAGAACAGCAGTGCCGAAGGATTTACCTCCAGGGGGATCCCCAGCAGCCAGCAGCCGGCGGCTCCCAGCATCAGAGCCGTGCCGATTCCTATTGTACAGCCCAGCACGGACAAAAGCAAAGCTTCTGTCAGAAATTCCATCAGGATGATCCGGCGGCTTGCCCCAATGGATTTCTTGATTCCGATTTCCCGTGTCCGCTCGTGGACGGTGACCAGCATAACTGTCATAATGGAAAGCCCGGCTACCAGCAGGGATATTCCGCCGATGACGGACAGGATCAGCGTAACCAGGCTCAGCACTCCGTTCAGCCGCTCCTTCTGCTGATTCAGATTGTCCACTTGAATGCGTCCCCGCTCCCCGCTGAGATCGCTTGCGATGCTGGAAGCGGCGGCAGCTTCATCCGCCTCCGGCTTGAGCTTTGCCACGATCTGGGAGAACGCCTCTTTGTGGGAAAGCTGCCCCAGGGTGGTGAAGGGGGCGTAGAGAAAGGCGGGCACCACATCCCCCATCAGTCCCTGGAGCAGGTTTCCGCCCGAGGCCACCACGCCCACCACCTCAAAGGGCTCATATCTGCCGTCAATGAGAATTTGTACAGTCTTGCCCACAATATTGCTCCGCTTGTAAAACAGCTGTGCAAAGGATTCGTCCACAATGCAGACCTGAGCCCGGGAGGACACCTCGCTGGGGTGGATCATCCGTCCATGAAGCAGCTTCAAGGATACAATATCTTCCGCGTTGGCATCAATCCCCCAAAGCACAGCTTTGCTCTGAACGCCCCGTGAGGAAATGGTAGCGTAGCTGGTCATTAAGGGCGTGGCTTGGCTGACGTGTTCGTTAGCCTGAACCGCCGCCAGTTCCCGCCGGGTAAAGGGCATCTCCTCCCCGGCGCGGACATAGAGGCCGCCGATTCCCATGCTGTCCAGCTCCGCATTGAGCTGCGACTTTCCCACCTCCCCAATCATGGAAATCAGACTGACCGATAAAACGCCAATTGCAATCCCGAAAATCGTCAGCATAGACCGCAGCTTCTTCCGTGCAATGCTCCTCAGCCCGTTCCGTACGCTGTCCATCCTCAATCCCTCCTTTGGATTCTGCGTGGGGAACAGACCTCGAGGACCCTGCGAGCCTCCTGCCAAGGGGATTTAATCCCCTTGGAACCCGTAATTTTTAAGGGCTTTTTTAAGGGCGGAAAAGGGGTGGGGCCAGGTCTGTACAGACTTCCCTTTCCCTGCCACGCAGAAAATTTGATTCATGCAGTACGCTTTTTTCGTAAAGAAAAAAGCTCCCTCCTGCGTGCGGGGTAGTTCCTGCGCCGCACAGGGGTTCCGGCGGGGGGATTCCGTGCGTAGCACCGGCCCCTCTTTGCAGAAAGTATGAGCGCAGCAGGACACGCTCGAGACTTTCTGCGTCGTACCTTCTACGCCGCTCGTAGAGCTGAATTTTTTCTTTACGAAAAAATGGGTAGGCGGGCGATCGACCAGGAAGGGAGTACCAGCGAGGCAGGAACTGAAATTCTGCCCCCCATAACCCCCAAAGGACGGGAATCCAAGGGGACGCGTCCCCTTGGCGGGTGCTCGAGGGCAGCGTCCTCGAGGTCTTCCCTCCGATCATCCACCCCCAAAAAGGCAGGCGCTCAGGGGCGGCGGGGCTGACGTACTACGGCCAGGCAGCCGTCCTCCGGGACAGAGGAAGCGTCGGTGATGATGAAATCTTCTGCCGAAAGACCTTGGATGACTGCCGCGCCGCTGGTCAGATCTCCTCCTGTGAGGATATTCCGCCGCACTGCGCGGCCCTGCTCCCAGACATAGAGATACTCCTGCCCGTCCTCGTCCTGGCGGATGGCCTCATAAGGGGCCAGCAGGGCCTGCTCCCCCGCCCCCTTCCGCACCACCCCCCGGACGGTATACCCCGGACGAAGCCGGGGCGCAGGAGTGTCTACAGAAACGTAAAGCCCGACAACGGTTTGCTGGCTGGCGCCTACCAGGGTTTTGCTGGCTGTGGGGAATACGCTGGTGACCGTTCCGGCATAAGTCTCTTCGCCGGTGGCGCCTGCCTTGAAAAGGACCTGATCTCCCGGGGCAACCTGCTCTGCCCATGTCTCTTCCACCCACATTTTCAGCCGAAGGCCCTCCAGCCGGGAGATGGTGCAGACTGCGGACTGAGGCAGGGCCAGCGTCCCCGGGGAGAGCTCCAGAGAGGTGACCACGCCGCTGGCAGGAGCCAGGATTTGCCTGGGGAGCAGATTCTCAAGGCTGCTGAGGGAGAGGGATTCTTCGCTGGTCAGTTCGGGCAGTCCCTGGGTCAGGCCCGCCATGGCCGCTATGGAGCCGGAAGGCAGAAGCTCCAGGGTTTCCGCCAGCTGAAGGAGCGCGGTGCTGGTAGCGGGGATATCCACCTCGGCCAGAGGCTGGTTCACCTCCACCCAGTCTCCTACGGAAACCCAGACGTTGCCGGCAACCACAGGCAGACTGAGGGTGACCTCCTTCCGGATGGTTTCCTCTACCTCGCCATTGACATAGATATCCTCGGAAAGGGTGCAGAAGCCGGGACGCACCAGCTCCACATAGGCCGCTGACTGTGCCAGCAGAGCAGGTACGGCCAGCAGAAAGACGGACAGCGCCAGGGTTCCAAGTCCCATAGCCGCTCTTTTTTTCCAATGAAACCACATAACGCGCCCTCCCTGTTCGGCACCATGCCAGAATCCGTTTCGACTGCCGCAAAACTTATTTTGGCGGAAGCAGCGGCAGTTATGCAGTGACAAATTAAAGAAAATAAACCTTCCTGAAAGCAATGCCGCAGCAAACCCGGGCATTGTAAGGGCTCAGCCCCGCTTGAAGGAGCCGGGACGGCGCTGTGAGACAGGCACAGAATCGAACCACCTGGGCAGCAGAAAATCCCCCCGCCGTTCAGCGGGGGGATTTTCTGCTTTACGATGCATATAAAGGAGATTCGCTAATCAATTTGCTTTGGATACGTTGTTTAAAGGGTCTTTCTTCCTTTTTTCTGCTTCTTCGACAGATCCAAATGAGAAGGTCTAAAATTTTCACAAATACGATTTTTTTTAGATTAAACAATGTTCCTCTTATAGGATGCTTTGCCCTAAATAACAATTCACCGATTTCACTCTGTCTGAAAAACAGACGCTGTATCTCTTTAGGCGCGCTGATCACTTCGCGAATTAGTATGTCAGAGCTCTTTTTATCAGAAGACACACGAACGTCAATATCCGCAAAAAAGTTTCCGGTAAAGCTCAAAAGCTTAGAGGGCTGAGCCAGATGCATAGAGAGCTGGGGGTATTCCGCAACCGCTTTTTCGCTAAAGCAGGCAAGGTAATCACGCTCAAAGAGAATGCACTTTTGCTCAATCTCTATGCACCGCTGATAATAACGAATGCTTCGGGTTGACATGTAATTGATCAGCTTAAAAAAGAGAAAGAGAATGAAGAAGCAAATACACAGGAATCCACCCAGTGAAAGAATATCAGGAAGCATTCTTACCTCCTCCTTTTTGTTTCACTTTCGCTGCTTATGAGGTTTTTTAGAGGATTCTTCTGATGAGACTGTGTTCAACTGAGCCACATGTTCCATTGTTTTTCGAAGCTCACGTATGTTTTCTGAATGAGATTTCTGCATTGCTTCCATAGCATTGCTGCAGGACTTGGTGACATTTTTAACCGAAGAATTGTACATCCAGGCTACAAATCCCATAAAAGCAGCTACAAGTGCAATTTCAGGCGCATTTTTTGCCAAATGTTCCAGTATCGTATCTAAAAATGTCACATCGATACACGTCCCCACACAATCGTTACACGTATATTATACCACACCTCCTTTTGAAACGTCAACTTCAAAAACGAAAGAATACCAATGATAAACAAGCAGACAGGACAAAAGCTTGCACAAAGTCGTGCAAGCTGCCTTGAAATTCTGAAAAATTGACCCATGAAGCGCATTTTTGCCGGTCGGTTCGCGTGTATGGGCCTGAGAGCCTATACAAAATCTCCAGGCACAGCGTCTGAAGGGGCCTTTCTTCCGCACAGGCGGAATCAAAAATGCTCGGAATCCACAAAGGATTCCTCCGCTTTTTTCCTTGCTGTGCAAAAAAATCACCTTCCATTCGTCCCACCCGGAGATCTTGAACAGGCTCTTATACGCTGAAAAGCGCGGCAATGTCTGCTGTCCTCCTGTTTCACAAATAAAATTATAAAATTGAAATGATTATGGAGCTATCTAAGGGAAAAAACCGCCAATATATCATCCGGAATCCTGGAAGAAATCCTCTTATGCTGTGCATAAGAGGTGATTTTATGTCAAATAAAGTCGAAGTAGGAAAGACCATTGTCAAGCTCCGAAAAAGCCAGAGGATGACCCAGGAACACCTGGCAGAGGCGGCGAATGTAAGCGTGTCATACCTGAGGGATATTGAGCATGACTGCGCCAATCCCAGCCTCAGCATACTGGAAAGCATTGCGGAAGCACTCGGAATATCGCTGCTCGCGCTCATCATTTTCTCCGCCGAAGAAGAGGAACGGGACGAGGTACTGAGTAAAATAGTGGTCCACTAAGCGGCTGTCTTGGGGGGCGAAGGGCAAGACCTCGAAGGGCTCCGCCCTCCGAGCCTCCTGCCAAGGGGAGCTGGCTCCCCTTGGATTCCCGTCTTTGGGGAAAGGGGAAGGGGGACGGGCGAAGCCCGTCCCCTTTGCCACGCTGTAGCTTCCGTGGAGATTCGATCGCCCGCCTACCCATTTTTTCGTAAAGAAAAAATGGGTAGGCGGCGCAGGAACTACCCCACACACAGGCGGGAGCTTTTTTCTTTACGAAAAAAACGTACTGCGGGAATCAGACCATCTGCGTGGCGGGAGACCGGAAGTCTGTACAGACTTAACCCCCAACCCCTTCCGCCCTTAAAAAAGATGGGATTCCAAAGGGACGCGTCCACGATGCGCCGCCAGCGGCGCATCTCAGAATTCGGCGAAGCCGAATTCCTAGGTGCGTCGTGAAACGACGCACCGCAGAGCGCGAGACAGCGTCTCGCGGCCTTGACCTTCGACCGCGCGGCAATTCCCTATTGTGTTTTCAGGTGCGATGTGGTATTGTTTATAGTAGGAACAGCACATATCCCTGCCGGCGCTGCCGGGCAGGACGTCGCAAAAGGAGCGTATTGACGATGAACATTCATGGCATCCAAGTGAACATCAAGAACGTGCCCGAGCTTGACAAAACCTTCGCACCTCTCCTTGCCTTTAACCGGGAATTCCTGAAAACCGCCAAAAAGCCCATCACCATTGCGGTGGAGAGAAGCGGCGGACTTGTATCTGTGTACGATACCTACATCCACGGAACTCCCGACATGGCCGCGGCCGATAACTACTATGTTGACCGCCTGGTGAAGTTCCTTCTCTGGGCTCAGGGCGGCTTCAAGGTGACCATCTGCGGTGACGAGAGCGTCTACAACTACATTAAAGAAACCTACTCCCCCTCCGGCACCCGCGCCTTTGACGAGGACTTCATGGAGCAGGTTTACGAGCGGGACTTTGAGGTTGCCTTCATTCCCGACGTGAAGGACAAGCCCGCCGCCAATGAGAAATCCAAGGCCATCGGCAAGCATCTGGACGGCTGCCGGATCGGTTTTGACGCGGGCGGAAGCGACCGCAAGGTCAGCGCCGTGGTCGAGGGCGAGGCCATCTTCAGCGAGGAGACGGTCTGGCTGCCCAAGGTCAACCCGGATCCCGACTACCACTATGAGGGCATTCTGGACTCCATGCGCAAGGCCGCTGAAAAGATGCCCCGGGTAGACGCCATCGGCGTTTCCTCCGCCGGTATCTACATCGACAACCGGACCATGGTTGCCTCCCTCTTCCTGAAGGTCCCCAAGGATCAGTTCAACGCCAAGGTAAAGGACATCTACATCCGTGCCGCCAAGCAGCTCAGCCAGGAGCAGGGCCACGAAATTCCCATCGAAGTGGTCAACGACGGCGACGTGACTGCTCTGGCAGGCGCTATGAACCTGAACGATGTGGACGTGCTGGGCATTGCCATGGGTACCTCCGAGGCCGTTGGCTATGTGGATAAGGACGGCAACATTACCGGCTGGCTGAATGAGCTTGCCTTCGCTCCCGTAGACGCGCAGCCCGAGGCCATGGAGGACGAGTGGTCCGGCGATATCGGCTGCGGCGTGAAGTATTTCTCTCAGGACGGCGTGATCAAGCTGGCGGCTCCCGCCGGGATCGAGCTGGACGAGAACGCCACCCCCGCCGAGAAGCTGAAAGTGGTTCAGGGCCTCATGGAGAAGGACGATCCCAGAGCGGTTAAGGTCTATGAGTCCATCGGCGTTTATCTGGGCCACACCCTGGCTCTCTACGCGCATTTCTATGAGATCAAGCACTGCCTGCTGCTGGGCCGTGTCATGTCCGGCAAGGGCGGCGATCTCATTCTCAAGGCAGCCAAGGACGTGCTGTCCGACGAGTATCCGGAGATCAAGATGAACGCTCAGACCCCCGATGAGAAGATGAAGCGGGTCGGCCAGTCCGTAGCCGCCGCCAGTCTGCCGGAGATCAACTGATTGAGAGGATTTTACTGACCGATAGAACAAATAAGCAGCGCACCCTGCCGGGTGCGCTGCTTATTTCTGCGCCTGGAAGATCCTGAACAGGCTCTGAGCGGCAAGATTGCTATTGTCCGGAGGATGTGCTATCATATACACAATGTTACGGACAGAAAACCAGGGGAGGCGATGATTTGGAGTTTACGGGGCTGAGCTTTCTGCTCCTGTTCCTTCCGGCTGTACTCCTGCTTTTTCTCTGCCTGCCGGAAAAGCTGCAGCTTCCCTGGCTGCTGATCACGGGGCTCCTGTTTTTCAGCTGGAGCTCTCCCCTCAATCTGCTCCTGATTCCCGCCCTGGGGCTGAGCGGCTGGCTGGCGGGATGCTGCTCCCGCAGGCTTTCCGGAAGCCGGAGAAAGGCGCTTTTATACGTGACCGCAGGCGTGCAGGCAGCGGTTGTGCTGGCCTTCCGGCTGGGGCTGAACGAGGCGTTCGGCCTCCGCTTCCCTGCGGGAATCTGCTTTTACGGGCTGCTGGCAGTCTCCTATCCTCTGGGGCTGTTGCGGGACGAGTATCCCCCGGAGCGGAGCCCGTTCCGGCTGACCGCGCAGCTTGGCTTCTTTCCGCTGATCATGGGGCCCGTTGTCCCCTATCGGGAGCTGAAGGACAGCCAGCCCCTCACGCCCAGTCCCAGAGAGTTTGCGGAGGGGATTGGTTCCTTTGTGTGCGGCCTGTCCAAGCTGTTCCTGCTGGCCCGGCCCATGGAGCGGCTCTGGAGAGAGGCCGCCTCTGAGTCTGCGGCTTCCGCCTGGCTCGGTCTTCTGGGGCTGGCGCTGGGGATTTATTTTGAGCTCTCCGGCTATGGGGACATGGCCCGCGGCCTGGGCCAGATGCTGGGCGTTTCACTGCCCCAGGGATTCCGCTGGCCTTTTCTTTCAAAAAGCCTGCGGGATTTCTTCCGCAGGTTCAACAGCACCCTTACAAGCTGGCTCTGGCAGTATGTGTATATCCCCCTGGGGGGAAGCCGCAAGGGATTCTGGCGCACATTAGGGAATATGGCGCTGGTCTGGCTGCTGGGCGGGCTTTGGCATGGAGGCAGGGGATTGCTTTTGTGGGGCCTGTTCTTCTTCCTGGCGGCTGCTCTGGAGCGGTTTCTCTATGGGCGGTTTCTGGAGAAGCTCCCCGGCGTGCTCCAATGGATATACGCGGCCGCCCTCATCATGGTGGGCTGGGTCTTTTTCAGTACAGACAGCCTGGGCGAAGCCTTGCGGTATTTTTCCGCCCTGTTCGGCGGGAACGGCGGCGGCAGCAGCCGTTCCCTGTATCTGTTGCTGTCCAATCTGCCGGCGCTGGTCGTCAGCTTGATTGTGGCGGCAGGACTTCCCTATCGGCTGGGCGCTCTCCTGAACCGGGTTTCCCCGGCTCTGTCGGGATTTGTGCGCACCCTGCTCAGCTTGGCAGGTCTGGTTCTCTGCGTCATCTACGCCGCCGGTTCCGAAGGCGGCTTCCTCCTCTTCGGCAGGTTTTAGAGCCTCTTTAGACTCTCTGCGTGGTCGAAGGGCGAGGCCGCGAGGGCTCTGCCCTCGCGCTCCTGCCAAGGGGATTAAATCCCCTTGGCACCCGTAATTTTAAGGGCTTTTTTAAGGGCGGAAGGGGTTGGGGGTTAAGTCTGTACAGACTTCCGGCTTTCTGCCACGCAGATGGTCTGATTCACGCAGTACGCTTTTTTCGTAAAGAAAAAAGCGTACTGCGTGCGGGGGATTCCCTGCGCCGCCTATGGGGATGAATTTTTTCTTTACGAAAAAATGGGTAGGCGGGCGATCGAC
>JAAVZY010000094.1 GCA_022791945.1 Oscillospiraceae bacterium
AACCTCTTGCCCCCCCTTGTATTCCGCTTCTGACGAAGCGGCGGGGGAGGGCCAGGAGCGTAGCGGATGGCAGGGGGATTCCGAGCGTGGCACAGCGTCGCTTTTTGCAGAAAGCATGAGCGTAACAGAACCCGATCGAAACTCTCTGCGTCGCACCTTCTGCGCCGCCTATGGGGATGAATTTTTTCTTTACGAAAAAATGGGTAGGCGGGCGATCGACCACGAAGGAAGTATCAGCGAGGCAGGGAGTAAAAAATCTGTACAGACTTAACCCCCACCCCCCCTCTACGCCCTTAAAAAGACGGGAATCCAAGGGGAGCCAGCTCCCCGATGCGCCGCCAGCGGCGCATCTCAGAATTCGGCGAAGCCGAATTCCTAGGTGCGTCGTTTAACGACGCACCGCAGAGCGCGAGACAGCGTCTCGCGGCCTTGGCCTTGCCTCTGCGCAGCCACTTTCCAGGAAAGGAGGGAGACATCCTGGCCAGCTATAAGGACATCAACGACTACCGGCGGCGGAAGAAGATCAAGCAGATCGCCGTGAAGCTCATCCTGGTATCGGCGGTGCTGGGGCTGCTGTTTGTGACGCTGAACCTGCTCCAGGCGTTCCAGGGAAACAGCTTTGAAAACATGATTACCCGGGAGCTGTCTGTGGAGATTCCGGATTTCCCCCTCACCATCAAGAACGAGCAGCCCATCGATCTCTACAGCCTGGGAGGGAATTTCGCTGTCCTCACCAAGGCGAACCTGCTCGTCTACAGCTCCGGCGGCACGCGGATCGCCTCCTACAACCACGGCTATACCAATCCAGTGGTGAAAGAGGGGGAGAAGCGGCTGCTCACCTATGACCGGGGCGGCACCAAGCTCCGGGTGGACGCCGCCGCCGGAAGCGTAGGGGAGATCACCACCGGGAATACCATCATCTGCGCGGAAATTGCCCCGAACGGCAACGTGGCGGTGGCTACCAGCTACCGGAACCACGCGCCGGTGATTACAGTCTACAACTCCAGTCTGAAAGAGATCTACCACTATACGGAATCCAGGGATTTCACCGCTCTGGCCTTCTCGGAGGACGGGGGACGGCTGGCCGCCTGTACGGTGGAAACCAGACAGGGGCTTCTCTGCGCGGTGATTTATGAGATGGAGATCTCCAAGAAGACCCCCGCGCGGGTGACGGAGATCACCAATATCCTCCCTCTGGGGCTTGCCTACCAGAGCGACGGCGGCCTGGTGGTGACTGGGCGGAACCGGCTGGCCCGGCTGGAGCCCTCCGACCAGAACCGGATGCCTCAGTTTACAGAGTACACCGGCGAGATCCAGCGGTTTTTCCAGGTGAAGGGTCAGACCGTCCTCCTGCAGAAGAACCTGTTCAACAGCGATTCCACCCTCTGCGTCTATTCCTCCAGCGGCGTGCTGAAGGCCAGCTGCGGCATCGCGGAGGAAGCGGCGGATCTCTATACCGACGGGGAGCGGATTCTGGTCCTTGGAAAAAAGCAGCTTCACTGCTATGATATGAAGCTGAAGGCCGGGGAGCCGATCCTGCTGAACAAGGCCGGGCAGAAGGTCATTTTCAGCGGGCGGAACGCCTTCGTTATGAGCACCGACAACATTGATCGCTATGATATTGATTAGAAGCTGTGATCCGCCCCTGGGGCGCGCGGCTTTGGGAACCAAGGAGAAAGGAAAGCCCTCCCCGGGGGACGGGCTGAGGGATAAGGATAGAATATGAACCTGTACGCGGTCCTTTTGGATGTAATCGTTGTTTTGATCCTGCTGCTGATCACCCTCTCGGCCTACCGGAAGGGATTCCTTCATTCGGTGATCCTGCTGGCGGGATATGTGGCTTCTGTCATTGCGGCGGCGCTGCTCAGCGGGCCTGCGGCTGGCTTTATCTATGAGCGGTTTCTGGAGCCCTCCCTGCTGGAAAAGACCCAGGAGCTTCTGGATTCCGTGCCCGGCCTGGATCAGGCGGAGATCCTGATCCATGAGCTGACGGAGCTGCTCCCGGATGTGATTGTCAATCCGGTGCTGGCCGCCTACGGGGGAGAGGCCGGGCTGGCCGGTCTTTTGGAAAACGGCGCTGTTCTCAGCGGCCAGGCGGTTTCCGAGCATGTGGTGGGCCCGATTGTGATTTCCATGCTTCAGGCATTATTATGCTTGTTAATCTTCTTCATTTGCGTTATAATAATAAAAATGATTGCCCGGTCCGTTCAGGGCGTTGGCAGGGTTCCGGTGCTGGGGCCTGTCAATTCTGCCTTGGGCGCGTTTTTGGGCGTGCTCCAGGCGATCGTCGCCGTTTATCTGCTGGCGCTGGCCGTGTCGGTGATCATTTCCCTGACCGCCGATCAACTGGAGTGGCTCAATACCGGAATCGTGAACGCTACAATTCTATTCCGCCGGTTTTATGAGTACAGGCTTTTCGCGTAGCGGACACATCCTGGAGCCTGTTCAGGATTTCTGTCTGCGGCGAATGGAAGGGGACTTTTCTGCGCGGCGGGGAAAAGACGAAGGAATCCTCTGCGGATCCCGGGCGTTTCCCACTGACACATCTGCGATGCGTCAGTGGGCTGTCTGCGCGGAAAAGCGCTTTTCTGCGCAAAGATTTTGAACAGGCTCTTAGGAGGGAATGGCCCATTCATGTCCAGGTACAAAATTCTGACCGTTCCGAATCTGATGTCCTTTTTCCGGATCCTGCTGGTTCCGGTCTTTGCGGTGACCTTTCTGGAAAAGGTGCCCCTCTGGCCGGTGGTGATCCTGCTGCTCTCCGGGGTGACGGATCTCTTTGACGGGATGATTGCCCGGAAATTCAACCAGGTGTCCGACCTGGGAAAGATGCTGGATCCGGCTGCGGACAAGCTGACGCAGATTGCGGTGGTTTCCTGCCTGACCACGGTCTATTTCCAGCCCATGCTGGTGCTGCTGGTGGTCTATATTGTCAAGGAGCTGACGATGCTGGCCGGCGGGCTGGTGATGCTCAGACGGAAAAAGATTGTGCCGGCGGCCAGGTGGTTCGGCAAAATTGCCACCTTTGAATTCTACTTCGCCATGGCGCTGTTTCTGGTATTCCCCCGCTTTTTGCTGGCCCACCCGGGGTACATAGCGGTGATCATCGCAATCACCATTGGGCTGATTGTCTTTTCCCTGCTGATGTATGCAGTTCAGTTTTTCAAAATCTCCGAGAAAGCTTGAATCAAAAGCCTATCCAAAATGAAAGGAGGCCCCTATGGGGGCCATGGACGTTGATGATGAAATGCAGCAGATGTAAAAAACGCCCGGCAGTGCTGTTTGTGCAGCGGATCGAAGCTGGGAAGACCATAAACGAGGGGCTTTGCTGGGTCTGCGCCAAGGA
The DNA here is from genome assembly GCA_022791945.1 of Oscillospiraceae bacterium. GTDB lineage: Bacteria > Bacillota > Clostridia > Oscillospirales > Ruminococcaceae > Paludihabitans. Next base: position 3,347 of record JAAVZY010000094.1, read on the forward strand.
GCTCGGGCTTCCTCAGATCTCCCAGATGATGGAGAAGATGGGGATCACCGAGGAGGAGCTGGAGCAGATGGGCAGCCAGCTGATGGAGCTGGGAGATGGGGACGCCTTCGAGCCGGGAGGCGCGGAAACCATGCCCAATTTCCTCCAGAACCTGTTCGGGGATCGGTCTGCCTCCCTTGCGCCCAAGGAGGAGGAGAAGCGCTCCGGCCGGGAGCAGCCCCGGAAGGAAAAAGCCCGGCACAAATTCCTGGATTCCTACTGCACCAATATCTGCGAAAAGGCCCGGGCCGGAAAGCTGGACCGGATTGTGGGCCGGGACAGGGAAATCTACCGGGTGATTCAGATCCTCTCCCGGCGGACCAAGAACAACCCCTGCCTCATCGGCGAGCCGGGGGTTGGAAAGACCGCCATTGCCGAGGGGATTGCCCAACGGATCGTGGAGGGGAAGGTCCCCTTCCGGCTGCTGGATAAGGAGATCTACCTGCTGGATCTCACCGCCCTGGTGGCCGGCACCCAGTTCCGGGGGCAGTTTGAAAGCCGGGTGAAGGGGCTCATTGACGAGGTGAAAACCGCCGGGAACGTGATCCTTTTCATCGACGAGGTGCATACCCTGGTGGGCACCGGGGATTCGGAGGGCTCCATGAGCGCAGCGAACATCATGAAGCCCGCCCTCTCCCGGGGGGAGATTCAGGTGATTGGCGCCACTACCTTCAACGAGTACCGGAAGAATATCGAAAAGGACTCCGCCCTGGAGCGGCGGTTCCAGCCGGTGACCGTGAACGAGCCCACCATCGAGGACTCCTACCGGGTGCTGAAGGGGGTCCGGGAATATTACGAGCGCCACCACCGGGTGAAGGCTGGGGACGACATCCTGCGGCTGGCGGTGCTCTGGTCGGAGCGGTATATCAACGATCGGTTCCTGCCGGACAAGGCCATCGATCTGCTGGATGAGGCCTGCGCCTGCCGCTCCCTGCGGAGCACGGAGCTGACGGACTACGCCCGGCTCAACTGCCGTTTGAAGGAGCTGACCGATGAGGAGGACCGCCTGGAGGAATCGGGCGGCGATCCGGACTTTGAGCGGATCGCCACAGTGAAGGGGGATCTTCTCCGGGTGCGGGAGGAGCTCCGGCAGCTGGAGCCCCGGATCCAGGATATCCAGGTGGAGGTAGAGGATCTGGCCAAGGTGATTGAGCTGTGTACCGGGATCCCCTCCGCCAAGATTGAGCAGTCCGATTACCAGAAGCTGAACCAGCTGGGAGACGCCATCAAAAAGAGGATTGTGGGGCAGGATGAGGCGGTGCAGGCAGTGGCCCAGGCCATCCGCCGGAGCAGGATGCAGCTTTCCGCCAAGAAGCGGCCCGCCTCCTTCATCTTCGTGGGCCCCACCGGAGTGGGCAAGACCGAGCTGGTGAAGGTGCTGTCCAACGTGCTCTTCGACTCGGTGGATCCGGTGATCCGGTTTGATATGTCGGAGTTCATGGAGAAGCACACCGCCGCCCGGCTCATCGGCTCTCCCCCCGGCTACGTAGGCTACGACGAAGCGGGTCAGCTCACCGAGAAGATCCGCCGGAAGCCCTATTCCGTGGTGCTGTTCGACGAGATTGAAAAGGCCCATCCGGACGTGATGAACATCCTGCTCCAGATTCTGGATGAGGGGAAGGTCACCGATGCCCACGGCCGGGATGTGAACTTTGAGAATACCGTGATTGTCATGACCTCCAACGCGGGCTCCAATGACAAAAGCGGGATGGTCGGCTTCCACCACACCACCGGGGAGCTGGAGAAGGAGAAGGCTTTGAAAGCCCTGTCTGAGTTCCTGCGGCCGGAGTTCCTGGGCCGGGTGGACGAGGTGATTGTGTTCAGGCGGCTCGGCCGGGAGGAGCTTTCCCGGATTGCGGGCCTGCTTCTGGAGGAGCTGGGAGAGGTGCTCCGGGAGAAGGGGATCCGGTTCACCTATGACGAGGAGGCCTGCCAGGTGCTGGCGGATCTGGCCGACGGAGGCAGATACAACGCCCGGGACATCCGGAAGGTCATCCGCCGGGAGGTGGAGGATCGGGTGGCGCAGCTGCTGATCGATCATTACGATGAAAAGATTGAGGGAATCGCCCTGACAAAGGGAGCGCCGCTGGCGCTGACCGTCCTGTAGGAGTCTGTCCGGGCGCTCTGTGCGCCTGAAGGGCAGGATCCGGAGGGGGCCCCTTGGGTTCCCGCCGTTAGAAGGGCGGTTGTGTGAAAATGGGATATACGGCCGGAACCGGTACTGCCGGGTCCGGCGCGGCAGGAGGGAGAGACATATGCCTATCATCAAAAGCAAGCGGGATCTGCCAGGGGTCCGGGTGCGCCACAGCAAGAACACCAGCGAGGGCGCAACCATTCTCCTGGAAACGCCCGAACAGGTGATCATCCCCATGCAGCAGCACATGGGCGTGCCCTGTGAGCCTCTGGTCAAAAAGGGGGACGCGGTCCTGGTGGGGCAGAAGATTGGGGAGAGCAGGGAGTACTTTTCCGTCCCCATCCACGCCAGCTGCTCCGGAACGGTAGCGGAGATCGCTGTGTACCATTCTCCCACGGGAAGCAGCTGCAAGGCGGTGGTCATTGACACGGACGGGCAGCAGAGCCTGGATCCGTCCCTGCACAGGCCGGAAATCGCCTCGCAGCAGGATTTTATCCAGGCTGTCCGGGAATCCGGGCTGGTCGGCCTGGGAGGCGCGGGCTTTCCCACCTTTGTAAAGTTTGCCTATAAGGACATCGACCGGGTACATACCCTGGTAGTCAACGGGGCGGAGTGCGAGCCCTATATCACCTCCGACTACCGGGCCTTTCTGGAGGATACGGAACATATCGTGGAGGGCGTCCGGCTGATTCGGAAGTACCTCACCATCGATCAGGTATATATCGGCATTGAGGACAACAAGCCCGCCGCCATGGAAGTGATGGAGAAGGCCTTCGCCCCGGAGGATCATGTGACGGTGGTGCGGCTGAAATCCCTCTATCCCCAGGGGGCGGAGAAGTCCATCGCCTATGCGGCCGGCGGGGTGGTGGTGGAGAAGGGGAAGCTCCCTGCGGACTGCGGCGTGATTGTGGCCAATGTGTCTACCGTGGCCTTCATCGGCAAATACAGCAGGGACGGCATCCCGCTGATCTCCCGCCGGGTGACGGTGGACGGGGACTGCGTGAAGCAGCCCGGCAACTTCCGGGTCCCTCTGGGGACGCCCATCCGCTTTTTGCTGGAGCAATGCGGGGTGGGGGAGGAGGACTACGCCAAGGCCCTGATGGGCGGCCCCATGATGGGCACGCCGCTGACCAGCGTGGACGCCCCGGTGATCAAGAACAACAATGGAATCACCCTTCTGTCGGAAAAGGCCGCCCGGCTGGCGGAGCCCACTGCCTGCATCCGCTGCGGCAGGTGCATCCGGGTCTGCCCCATGAGCCTGATGCCCGCCCGGCTGGAAAAGGCCTATGACAGACGGGACATGGAGTCCCTGGAAAAGCTCTGTGTGGATCTCTGCATCAACTGCGGCTGCTGCACCTACACCTGCCCGGCCAAGCGCCACCTGGCCCAGAAAAATCAGCTGGCCAAGCAGCTGGTCCGGGAGCAGTCCAGGAAAAAGGCTTGATCACGGCCTTGAAGAAAGGGTATGACAAATGAGCAGACAATTGGTTGTTTCTCCCTCACCCCACCTGCGGAGCGCCAATACCACGTCGAACATCATGTTTGATGTGATTTTGGCGCTGTTTCCCGCCCTGTTTGTGTCGGTGATCTATTTCGGCTGGCGGGCGCTGCTGGTGACAGTGGTCTGCGCGGCCTCCTGTGTGGTTTTTGAGTATCTAATCCGCCGGATCATGAAGCGGGACAACACGATCTCGGATCTGAGCGCGGTTGTGACAGGAATGCTGCTGGCCTTCAACCTGCCTCCCTCCGTTCCCCTGTGGGTGGCGGTGCTGGGTTGCTTTTTCGCCATTGTCATCGTCAAGCAGCTCTTTGGCGGTATCGGCCAGAACTTTGCCAATCCGGCGATTTCCGCCCGGATTATGCTGTTCATCTCCTTCCCGGTCTATATGACCACCTGGCTCCGCCCCTTCGCCTACCAATATTCGGAGGGGGTGGATACCGTCGCCTCCGCCACCCCTCTGCTGGCAGTCAACGAGGCGGACACCCTGGCCCTGTTCCTGGGGAACGTCCCCGGCTGCATCGGCGAGGTCAGCGCCCTGGCCCTGCTCATCGGCGGGATTTACCTGGCGGTCCGGAGGGTGATCCATCCCCTGGTGCCCCTGGTGTTTTTAGGGACCGTGTTCCTGTTCACCTGGGCGGCGGGGGACAACCCCCTGAACCATCTGCTGGCGGGAGGGCTGATGCTGGGGGCTGTCTTTATGGCCACCGACTACGCCACCACCCCGGCCACTCTGGAGGGGAAACTGATTTTTGCCGTGGGCTGCGGGCTGGTGACCTCCCTGATCCGGATTTTCGGCTCCTATCCGGAGGGCGTGTCCTTCTCCATCCTGCTGATGAACCTGCTGACCCCGCTGATCGACCGGTTCACCATGACCCGGCCCTTCGGTACAAAAGGAGGGAACGTCCATGGCTAAGGCAAAAACCGGCCTCTTTCAGGAAATCATCCGGCCCACGCTGGTTCTGATCTCTATCTGCGTGGCAGTTGCGGGGCTGCTGGCGCTTACCTACAACGCCGCGGGCATTGCCGCCCTGGAGGCGGCGGGGCTCTCGGACAAGCAGCTGGAGGAGGCGCTGCCCCAGGTGCTTCCCCAGGGAAGCCGCCTGGTGAAGGCGGAGGTTTCCCTGGAGGATCCTGATTTGCTGGACGTCTACCGGGATGAGAGCGGCGCGGGCTGCGCGGTCTTTGTAAAGGCCAAGGGCTACGGCGGCGCGATGAAGCTGCTGGTGGGCTTTGATACGGACGGGACAGTGGCCGGCGTTCGGGTGATGGAGCATGGGGAAACCCCCGGCTTGGGTACCCGGGCCATGACGGAGGAGTATCTGTCCCGTTACCGGGGCGGCGCGGCGCCCTTCGCCATCAAGGCGGACGGGGGCAGCATTGACGCGGTCACCGGTTCCACGCTTTCTTCCCGGGGCATCGCCAGCGGCGTGAGCAAGGCCGGGGAGCTCTACCAACAGGTGAAGGGGGATCTGCAATGAAAGAGAAAGTCAGCTGTCTGGCCGCCTTCACCAAGGGCCTGATCAAGGAAAACCCGGTGCTGGTGATGCTGCTGGGCACCTGTCCCACCCTGGCGATCACCACCATGGCGGTCAACGGCCTGGGCATGGGGCTGGCCACCACCTTTGTGCTGGTTTGCTCCAACGTGGTGATCTCTCTGCTGAAAAACTACATCCCCAAGCAGGTGCGCCTGCCCAGCTTTATTGTGATCATCGCGGGATTTGTTACCTTTGTGAGCTTCATTCTCCAGAGCTTTCTGCCGGATCTCTACAGCGCCCTGGGGGTGTTCCTTTCCCTGATTACGGTAAACTGCATCATTCTGGGCCGGGCGGAGATGTTCGCCAGCAAGAACGGCGTGGCGGCGTCCCTGATGGACGGCCTGGGCATGGGCCTGGGCTTTACCGGGGCCCTGCTGATCATGAGCATTATTCGGGAGGCTCTGGGCCTGGGGAGCGTCTTCGGGCTGTCCTTCGGGAGCTGGTTTGAGCCCATCGGCTTCTTTGTGATGCCGGCGGGCGGCTTCTTCGTCTTCGGAATGGTGATTGCCCTGGTAAACGTGCTGACCAGGTATCAAATCTCCCGGAAGAAGATCGGCTGCGCCAGCTGCCCCCATGCCGCCGCCTGCGGCGGGGAGGCCGTGGCCTGTGAAGCGGAAGCGGAAAAGGAGGGAGCCTGATGAAGGAGCTGATGGTGATCCTGTTCAGCGCCATTCTCACCCAGAATTTCGTGCTGAGCAAGTTTATGGGAATCTGCCCCTTCCTGGGGGTTTCCAAGAAGATGAATTCCGCCGTAGGGATGAGCGCGGCGGTGACCTTTGTGATGGTGGCCGCTTCGGCCATCACCTGGCCCATCTATACCTATCTGCTGGCGCCCTTCTCCCTGGAGTATCTGAGCAAGGTGGTATTCATCCTGATCATCGCCCTGTTCGTCCAGCTGGTGGAGATTCTGATCAAAAAGTATGCCAAGTCCCTTTATAACGCCCTGGGGGTGTATCTGCCCCTCATCACCACCAATTGCGCGGTTCTGGGCGTGACCATCCTGAATGTTGAGGATCAGCTCACCTTCCTCCAGGCGGTGATCAACGCTCTGGGCGGCGGCCTGGGCTTTGCCCTGGCCCTGGTGATCTTCGCGGGCGTCCGGGAACGGGTGGACGCGGCGGACGTGCCCAAGGCCTTCAAAGGGATTCCCTCTACCCTGGTGGCGGCTTCCATTGTATCCATGAGCTTCCTGGGCTTCAACGGCATCGTAGAGGCGATTTTCCAATAGGGGAAAGGAAGGAAAGAGATTGATGAATCTGTTGATTCCCATCCTGCTCTTTGTGGGTCTGGGCCTGCTGGCGGGGCTTCTGCTGTCGGTTTTCTCAAAAATTTTCGCAGTGGATTCTGATGAAAAGGTAGAGGAGGTTGTCTCGGCCCTGCCGGGGCTGAACTGCGGTGTCTGCGGCTTTTCCGGCTGTGAGAGCTACGCGAAGGAGATTGTTCATGGAGGCGCGGCAACCAACCGATGCGTTCCCGGCGGAGCGGACGCTGCCAAAAAAATCAGCGGGATCATGGGAACAGAATTTGAGAGTGTCTCCCGGCAGGCGGCTTTTGTCAGCTGCGGGGGAGAGGTTCCCCGGGTAACCTCCAACAGCTATGTTTATGAGGGGGAGCGGACCTGCGCGGCCTGCAATCTCTACTATCAGGGCCGGGGGATCTGCAATTACGGCTGTATCGGCTTCGGGGACTGCGCCAAGCAGTGCGCGTTCGACGCGATTTCCATTGCGGACGAGTGCGCCGTTGTGGATCCGGCCAGGTGTACGGGCTGCACCATGTGTACCAAGGCCTGCCCCAAGGGGCTGATCCATATCCGGGATCTCGCTAAGACAGTCTATGTGAACTGTTCCAGCTGCGATCCGGGCCGGGACGTGATCAAGACCTGCCAGAACGGCTGCATCGGCTGCCGCAAGTGCGAAAAGGTCTGCCCCTCTGACGCAATCCATGTGGAAAACAACGTGGCCTCCATCGATTACGCCAAATGCACCAACTGCCACGCCTGCGCAGACGCCTGCCCCCGCGGGTGCATCTCTGTGCTGTAAGAGGGGCGGGGTGTGCGTGGGAACAGGCCGCGAGAGCTCTGCTCTCGCGCTCTCGCCAAGGGGACGCGTCCCCTTGGATTCCCATCTTTTTTAAGGGCGAAGGGGGTGGGGGGTTAAGTCTGTACAGACTTTTTACTTCCTGCCTCGCTGGTAACTCCCTGAGTGGTCGATCGCCCGCCTACCCATTTTTTCGTAAAGAAAAAATTCATCCCCATAGGCGGCGCAGCAACTGCGACGCAGAGAGCTTCGAGCGGGTTCTGTTGCGCTCACACTTCCTGCGCCGCAGAGAGTACCCCGCACGCAGGGGGGAGCTTTTTTCTTTACGAAAAAAGCGTACTGCGTGAATCAGACTCTCTGCGTGGCAGAAAGCCGGAAGTCTGTACAGACTTGACCCCTCACCCCTTTCCGCCCCTAAAAAAGCCCTTAAAAATAACGGGAATCCAAGGGGAATCCCTTCCCCGCTGCGCCGCTAGCGGCGCAGCGCAGAGCCGCGAGACAGCGTCTCGCGGCCTTCCCACTACACGCACAGCTTCTGAAAGGAGCAGCTATGAGGATTGGACATGGATATGATGTACACAGATTGACGGAGGGGCGGAAGCTGATTCTGGGCGGCGTGGAGATTCCCTGGGAAAAGGGGCTTCTGGGGCACTCGGATGCGGATGTGCTGGCCCACGCGGTGATGGACGCGCTCCTGGGCGCCGCCGCCTTGGGCGATATCGGCCTGCATTTTCCAGATACAGACGCCCGCTGGAAGGACGCTGACAGCCTGGAGCTTCTCCGCTGTACTGTTGCCCTCCTGAAGGAGCGCAGCTTCCGGATCGGCAATATTGACGCCACTGTGTTGGCCCAGGCGCCCAGGCTCCGGCCTCATATTGAAGAAATGCGGGAGCGCCTGGCGGCGGCCTGCGGGCTCCCTGCGGAACGGGTCAGCGTCAAGGCTACCACCGAGGAGGGGCTGGGCTTCACCGGGAACGGCGAGGGCATCGCCGCCCATGCGGTCTGTCTCCTGGAGGAATAATACCCCGTCCCTGGCGGGAACACCATTTTCCCTTAAGGCATATGATGTCGTGTAGGGAAGATGGTGTTTTTTCTTTACAGATTCCCCGCAAAAGGGGTGGTATATATGCGCGAACACAGACAGATGCTGGTGCTCAATTCCATCACCTATGCCTATAAGGCCAGGGACTATCTGGCACAGCAGGGGATCCGCGCCTATGTGGAGCGGATCCCCGCTAACCTGAGAACCACCGGCTGCGGCTACGGTGTACGGGTCAACAACGATGGGGAACAGATTGCACAGCTTCTGGATCAGGCGGGGATCCGGGTCAAACGCATCCTGGATCTTTAGAGCCTGTTCAACATCTCAGGGTATGGCGCCTGAAGGGCGCTTTTCCCCCACTCAGAAGGCTTGGGGACGCTGTCCCCGGGATCCTGCCCTCCTATGACCCAGAGATCCAAAACAGGCTCACAGGCCTGACGCAGAAAAGGGAGATTTGCTATGGTCTATTTTGACAACGCGGCGACCACCTATCCCAAGCCAGCTGGAGTCCTCCGGAGCGTAGTCTCCGCCATTACAGAATACGGCGGAAATCCCGGTCGGGGAGGCCACGATATGGCCATGCGCGTCTCCGAACGGATTTACTCGGTCAGAAAAAAGGCCGGGGCCTTTTTCAACTGTCCGGCGGAAAACGTAATCTTCACCCCCAACTGCACCGCCGCGCTGAACATGGCGATCAAAGGAATTCTGCGGGCAGGAGATCATGTGATCCTCTCCTGCCTGGAACATAACTCCGTGCTTCGCCCCATCGATCGGCTCAGCCGGGACAACATCGTCTCCTATGATATCGCGGAGTTCCGGGAGGAGGACGAGGACGCTGTCCTCGGCGCCTTTGAGAGCCTGATCAACAGGCACACCCGGGCCATTGTCTGCACCCATGCCTCCAATGTCACCGGCCGTGTGATGCCCATTCGGAGGCTGGGGGCCCTCTGCCGGAAGCACGGCCTTCTCTTCCTGGCAGACGCCGCCCAGACAGCCGGCGTTCTCCCCATTGATATGGAGCGGGATGGGATCGATCTGCTGTCCATGCCAGGGCACAAGGGGCTTTATGGCATTGCCGGAAGCGGGATGCTTCTGGTGGGGAAAGGAGTGGACGCCTCCCGACTGGATACCCTGACGGAGGGTGGGACAGGGAGCCTTTCCGCCCAGCTGGAGCAGCCGGATTTCCTGCCCGATCGGCTGGAGTCCGGGACGGTGAGCGCACCGGCTGTCTTCTCCATTGGAGCGGGGCTGGACTTCATCAATCAAACCGGCATGGAGCGGATCTACCGTCATGAGCTCCGGCTCTGCCGCATGGTCTGGAATGCCTTCCAGGCCAATCCCGCCGTCCAGCTGTATGGCGGGAGCTGTGAGTTGGGCAGGAGCGCCCCCATTGTGGCCTTTAACTGGAAGGGAATACCTTCAGAAGAGCTGACCGGCCTGCTGAACCGGGAGGGCTTTGCCCTGCGGGGCGGCCTTCACTGCTCCCCTCTGGCCCACAGGCACTACGGCACCCTGGAAACCGGCATGGCCCGGTTCGCGCCCTCCGCCTTTACCCGTGAGGAGGAAGTCGTGAAATTTATCCGAACAATGGTGAGATTTGGAAAAAACTTCCCGGCATCCCTTGAATTACGGGGGGAAAATTGATAAACTAAAAGATAAGGAATGCGCGGCGACAGCGGAGAGGCGGCAGTGAGCTTCCGGTTCCCCCGAACGGCTTCGGGAAGCCGGAAGCTCCCGGAAAGGAAGGAGCCAATCTATGGGAAGTAAATTAGAGGTTCTCTTTGAACAGATATACAGTGTTCTCACCACCTTTGGTATTTTCGATCTGATCGATATCCTCCTGGTGGCGTATCTTACCTATGTGCTGATTAAATTTATCCGGGAAACCCGGGCCGGACAACTGGCGAAGGGCCTGCTGCTGCTGGCGCTGTGCTACTTTGTGGCCTCCATGTTCCAGCTCCAGACGATGAGCTTTCTGCTGGAGAACGTGTTCCAGATCGGCATTCTGGCCATCATCGTCCTGTTTACCCCGGAGATCCGCCGGGCGCTGGAGAAGGCGGGGCGCACCAAGGTGGCGGATCTGAGCGTGTTCAGCGCGGACGGCCACGAGCGGGACGCGGCGGTGTGGGAGGGCGCCGTCCGCCAGATCACCGAAGCGGTGGAATCTCTTTCCAGGACAAAGACCGGCGCGCTGATTGTGATTGAGCGCAAAACCAAGCTGGGGGAGCAGGTGGACACCGGCGTAGAGCTGAACGCGGTCGTCAGCGTGGAGCTCCTGCTGAATATTTTCTTTGTGAACACCCCGCTTCATGACGGAGCGGTCATTATCCGGGACGGGAAGCTCCTGGCTGCCGCCTGCTTCCTGCCAAAGCCTCAGAAGGAGGAATTCATCGCCACTCAGTTCGGATCCCGCCATCGGGCGGCGATCGGCATCAGCGAGGTTTCCGACGCCCTGACCATTGTGGTATCGGAGGAAACCGGGACGATTTCTGTCACTGAGGACGGGCAGATGATCCGCAACTTTACCCAGGAATCTCTGAGCACCTATCTGCTGGACAAGCTCACCCCCACCAAGCTGGCCGAAGAAGGCGGCAGGAAAAATATTCTGCGGAGGGTGATGAAGAAATGAAAAAGGGCTTTAATCTTTCCAGGCTGTTCAACAACAATCACTTTTTGCAGGTGCTTTCCCTGCTGATTGCCATTGCCGCCTGGCTGGGCGTCTCCATTATTATTGCGGACAACACCTCCCAGTCCTTCGAGGGGATCCCGGTGGACATTGAGATGGCTATGCGGGGGAGCACGCCGGAATCCATGCACCTGACGATTATCGACGCGCCTCAGACTACCATCAACGTCCGGGTGGAGGGCCCCCGGAGCAAAATCGGACTGCTGAACCCGGAGACGGATTTTCAGGTCACGCCGGTTCTCACCGGCGTAACGGAGCCGGGGGAGCAGAGCGTGCCCATTGAGGTGACCCTGAAGGATCCCACCGAGCGGGACATTGTGATCAAGGGCTATACCTCCAGCATCCGGGTGAACTTTGATCGGGTCACCTCCAAGACGCTGGAGCTCCAGCCGGAGGTGAGCAGCGTCATTGCCGCCGATGGCTTTAAGATCGATGATTCCACGGTGACGGTCAGTCCCAAGACGATCTCCCTTTCCGGGCCCCAGACAGAGCTGGATCAGATTCGAAGCTGCGCGGTGGTCTACGAAGGGGATCCGGACACTGCCGTGGAGGACAACCAGATCCAGGAGGGCGTCCTGGTTTTCTATGATGATAAAGGGAATGCACTGTCGGAGGTCCAGCTTCCCCATGTAACCTATCCCCAGCAGTCCTATATTGTGACCATCCCGGTGCTGATGCTGAAGGAGGTGCCGGTGGAGCTTTCTTACATGAACAGCAACGGCCTGGATACCAGCAAGCTCTTTGCTTTTATTGATTATGATACCATCACGGTAGCAGGCCCAAAATCCGTGGTGGAGAAGCGGGAGAAAATCAGTTTGGATCCCATTGACGTCAGCAAGCTGGACGGGCGGACGTTTCATCTGCCGGTTGAGCTGAATGCCGGGGAGCTGAATGTGGACAATATCACCAGCGTCATAGTCAGCTTTGATCAGGAGGACTGGGATCGGACAACCCTGACAATTCCTGCGGATCACATTTTCCCCATCAACACCCCGGCCGGCTATGAGGTGAAGGTCACCAGCGGTTCCATCCAGGAGGTGAAGCTCTGCGGGAACGCCGAGGATATCGAGCTTCTTTCCGCCAACGATCTCATTGCCAGGGTGGATCTGACCGATATTGATGAATCCACCCTCCGGGTGCGTGCCAGCATCTGGGTCACTGGGAACAAATTCGCCTGGGCTGTAGGCGAGTATTACGTCTATATTGAAGCTTCCCAGGTGGACTGAGTTTTCTCCCGTCTGAACAAGGCTCCGGGAGCGCTGACGGATAGCAGACCGCTTTTTATGAGGAACGGACAAAGCCGCAAACCTTGATGTTTGCGGCTTTGTCGTGTTTCCGGTTCAGGGCTTGAGGCCGCTGGATGACAAAAAGATCGCGTCAAGCGACAAGCCTCCAACCGGAGTAAAAGAAAAGAGTCTGAACGCAATTTGCGTTCAGACTCTCACTAATGGTTGCGGGGGGAGGACTTGAACCTCCGACCTTTGGGTTATGAGCCCAACGAGCTACCAACTGCTCCACCCCGCGATGTATGAGGCGCTTTCCTTAGTGCTCTATTAGTATAGCAGGATCATCCTGTGATGTCAAGGCTTTTTTTAAGTTTTTTTCAAAAGATGCCACGCAGAGGTATACGCTTCGCAGAACCCGCTGGAAACCCACTGTGTCGTACCGATTGCCCCGCACGCAGGGATGCATCTTTTACGAAAAAGTGGGCCGAGCGTGAGACAGCGTCCCTGAATTCTTTCCCGACCAAGTGATCCTAAGGAGAAGCAGACTTGGGATATCCCTTTACAAATCGGGCAGATTGGCCTATAATACTAACATAAGCCAGCGACGCAGGGAAGAAAGGAATGAATTACTTGCTGTTTTACGATGAGACAAAGGTGGAGCTCCAGAATATAAAGCCGGAGCTGACGGAGCTTTACGCGGCCCTGGGCATCGATCAGAAAACCGAGGAAATCAAAGCGCTGGAAGACCAGGCTGCACAGCCGGACTTCTGGAACGATATGGAAAACTCCCAGGCAATCACCCGCCGCACCAGCCAGCTGAAGGCCCAGGTGGCCTCCTATGACAAGCTTTACAGCCAGTATGAGGATCTGGAAACCCTGGTGGAAATGGCCATTGAGGAGGACGACGAAAGCGTCGCCGGGGAGATCCGTGATGGGGTCGCCGCATTGAAAAAGGCTCTGGAGGATAAAAGGCTGGAGACGCTCCTGAGCGGGGAGTATGACAGCAAAAATGCCATCCTTACCTTCCATGCGGGCGCAGGCGGCACGGAGGCTATGGACTGGGTGGGCATGCTGTTCCGGATGTACCAGCATTGGGCGGACAGCAAGCGCTTCAAGGTAACCACCCTGGACTATCTGGACGGGGAGGAGGCTGGCATCAAAAGCGCCAGCATCCTGATTGAGGGAATGAACGCCTACGGTTTCCTCAAAAGCGAGCACGGCGTACACCGGCTGGTGCGGGTGTCTCCCTTCGATGCCTCCGGGCGGAGACACACCTCCTTTGCCTCCCTGGAGGTTATGCCGGAAATCGACGACAGCATTCAGATCGATATCCGTCCGGAGGATCTGGACGTGTCCACCTTCCGTTCCGGGGGAGCGGGCGGTCAGAACGTAAACAAGGTTTCCTCTGCGGTGCGGATGGTTCATATCCCCACCGGGATTGTGGTGTCCTGTCAGACAGAGCGGAGCCAGCTTCAAAATAAGGCCAACTGTCTCAAGATGCTCAAATCCAAGCTGGTGCAGATCAAGGAGCAGGAGCATCTGGAAAAAATCGAGGATATCAAGGGCGAACAGCGGGAGATTGCTTGGGGAAGCCAGATCCGTTCGTATGTGTTCATGCCCTACACCCTGGCGAAGGATCACCGCACCGGCTTTGAAAACGGCAACATCGGCGCAGTCATGGACGGCGACCTGGACGGCTTCATCAACGCCTACCTCACCGCCAAAAGCCGGGGAGAGCTGTAGACCCTCGTAGAAGAATACCAGCGAGGCAGGGGCTCTCCCCATCATCCCAAAAAGATGGGAATCCAAGGGGAGCCGGCTCCCCTTGGCGGAGGTTTGGGGGCGGAGCCCCCAAGGTCTGCCCCTAAGAGCCTGTTCAAAATCTACGGTCAGAGCGCCTGAAAGGCGCTTTTTCCCCACAGACAGCGTCAAAAATGCTCGGAATCCACAAAGGATTCCTCCGCTTTTTTCCTTGCTGTGCAAAAAAATCCCCTTCCCTTCGCCCCACCCGGAGATCTTGAACAGGCTCTCAGAGCTCCGAAACAGGCTCGAAAGGACGGAAAGACAATGAGCAGAGATCTTTCTGAAATGACGCTGGAGGAGCTGTGGCAGCTGTTTCCTATTGTGCTGACAGAGCACTAGGATGTCTGGGCGGATTGGTTCCGGGAGGAGGCTGGCGCCCTGCGGGAGCTGCTGGGGGAAAGAGCCTGCCGGATCAGCCATATCGGGAGCACCGCCGTTCCTGGCATTTGGGCCAAGCCCATTGTGGACATCCTGCTGGAGGTGGAGGATAGGGAAACCCTGTTGTCTCTCCCGTCCTTGCTGAGCCAGGCCGGCTACCGGCCTATGAGTCGGGCTGAAACACGCATTTCTTTCAATAAAGGCTACACGCCGGAGGGGTTTGCGGAGCGGGTGTTCCATCTGCACGCAAGGCTGACAGGCGACCGGGACGAGCTGTACTTCCGGGATTACCTGCGTGCCAACCCTGATGCCGCCAAAGAGTACGAGCGTTTAAAGCTGTCCCTGTGGAAGCCGTTCGAGCATGACCGGGACGGTTATACGGAAGCAAAATCCGCATTCGTCCGGGACTGCACCCGCCTTGCCAAGTCGGGCCTGTCAGACTGCGGGAGCGTCCCTGCCCAGATTTGATGGAGGACAGAGATTGGATATTTCTAAATCGGCCTTTGTGGCCATTGTGGGGAAACCCAACGTAGGGAAATCCTCCCTGCTGAATCAGCTTTTGGGGGAAAAGGTGGCCATTGTCACCGCCAAGCCCCAGACCACCCGCACCCGGATCACCGGTGTCCTTACCCGGGGAAGCGTCCAGCTGGTGTTCATCGATACCCCCGGCTTTCACAAGCCCAAAACGAAGCTCTCCGACGCCATGGATCGGGTTGTGACCACCTCCATCAAGGATGTGGACGCGGTGATGCTTCTGGTAGAGCCGGAGGGGCGCCTCACAGAGGCGGAACACGCTCTCATTGATAATATCCGCCAGGAAGGGGTCCGGAGCATCCTGGTGATCAACAAAATCGATCTGATTCCGGAGAAGGCCCGTCTTGCCGCCCGGATTGCCTCCCTCATGGAGCTGCATCCATTTGACGCAGTGGTTCCTATCAGCGTGCTCCAGAACGATGGGCTGGACCGCCTGCTTTCGGAGCTGGAGTCCTGCGCCCAGGAGGGTCCCCATTTCTTTCCGGACGATACCCTCACGGATCAGCCGGAGCGGGTCATTGCGGCCGAAATCCTCCGGGAGCAGCTTCTGCTTCATCTCCAGCAGGAGATCCCCCACGGTACAGCCGTAGTCATTGAAAAGCTGCGCCCCCGGGAGGAGTCTCCCATCATCGACATCGAAGCCACCATCTACTGCGAGAAGGCCAGCCACAAGGGTATGATCATCGGCAAAAACGGTGCTTCTTTGAAGCGGATCGCCACCGCCGCCCGCCAGGAGCTGGAGCGTTTCCTGGATCAGCGTATCAACCTGCAGTGCTGGGTCAAGGTGAAAGAGGACTGGCGGAACAAGGAAAACCTCATCCGCAACTTCGGCCTCTCTGATACCTGAGGAGCTGTAAGGGCAAGGCCGCGAGAGCTCTGCTCTCGCGCTCTCGCCAAGGGGAGCTGGCTCCCCTTGGATTCCCGTCTTTTTGAGGGCGTAGAGGGGTGGGGGCCAAGTCTGTACAGACTTTTTACTCCCTGCTTCACCGCTACTCCCTGCGTGGCCGATCGCCCGCCTTTCATCCCCATAGGCGGCGCAGACAGTACGACGCAGAAAGTCCCGAGCGGGTTCTGTTACGCTCATACTTTCTGCGGAGGGGGAACACTGTGCCACGCTCGGAATCCCCCTGCCATCCGCTTCGCTCCTGGCCCTCCCCCCGCCGCTTCGTCAGAAGCGGAATACAAGGGGG
>JAAVZY010000095.1 GCA_022791945.1 Oscillospiraceae bacterium
GGAATCCTTCCACCACCGCCATCCCTCCGGTCCGACGGCGGTCCCCTCTCCCATACGTTCCTTCGGAACGTATAACAAGGGAGGCAAGCCAACCCTGCACTCCTACAGACGCTTTCTGCGAATTTAAGAGGATGAAAACCTCTTAACTACGCACAAAGCGTCTATCAACGCAGAGTGTTGGCTCGGCCCCCTTGTTGAACGTTCCGAAGGAACGTTGGGGGCATGGCAGGGATGCCGCCGCCAGGCGGTAGCCCTGACTGGAGGATTCCGTGCGCGGCACCTGGCCCCTCCTTGCAGAGAGTGTGAGCGTAGCAGAACACGCTCGGGACTGCCTGCGTCGCAGCCCCTGCGCCGCCTATGGAGCCGAATTTTTTCTTTACGAAAAAATGGGTAGGCGGGCGATCGACCACGCAGGAAGTACCAGCGAGGCAGGGAGTAACAAGTCTGTACAGACTTGCCCCCTAACCCCCAAAAAGACGGGAATCCAAGGGGACACGTCCCCTTGGCAGGTGGCTCGCAGGGTCAAAGCCTGCGGCTTTGACCCTTGGGCAGAGCCGTCTTCCCCCCGACCAGCGCTGAAAGGAAACGCAGATGAAAGAGAAAATGCTTCGCTTTTTCCAGCAGGAGACGGTGCTGTGCGCCGCCCTGGCGCTTGCGCTGGGTTCCATGCTTCTTGTCCCGCCGGACGCGGCCTACAGCTCCTATGTGGATTTCCGCACTCTCTCCATCCTGTTCTGCCTGATGGGAGTGATGGCCGGGCTGCGGAATACCGGCTTCTTCCAGTGGATCGCTCAGGCGCTTCTCAGCAGGGTGGACAGGGCGCGGCAGCTGGTGCTGATCCTGGTACTCCTCTGCTTCTTTTCCAGTATGCTGGTAACCAATGACGTTGCGCTGATCACCTTTGTGCCCTTTACCTTCATTGTCCTGGATATGCTCGGCCCGGAGATGAAAAAACGGCTGGCAATCCCCATTGTAGTGCTGCAGACCCTGGCCGCCAACCTGGGCAGCATGCTGACGCCGGTGGGAAATCCCCAGAATCTCTATCTGTATGGCCGGGCCGGGCTTTCCCTGGGGGCGTTCCTTCTGCTGATGCTGCCTTATACGCTGGTTTCCCTGATTCTTATTGTGATTTGGAGCCTGGCCCAGTCCCGGGGATGCCGGGAGCCTGTCAGAGTCTCCTTTGCCCAGGGAGCCAGGATCTCCGGCAGAACAGCGGCGCTCTGCGGCGTGCTCTTTGCGGTGAATCTGCTCACTGTGGCCAGGGTGATCCCATACGGCGTTTCTCTGGGGATCACTCTGCTGGGGCTGCTCCTGGCGGACAGAACCGCCTTCCGGCGGATCGATTACAGCCTGCTTTTGACCTTTGCCGGATTTTTCATTTTCATCGGCAATATGGGGCGGCTCCCGGCGTTCCACCAGTTTCTGCAGGGGATCGTCTCCGGGCATGAGCTTTCAGCCGGCGTTCTGGCAAGCCAGGTGATCAGCAATGTGCCGGCGGCGCTGCTCCTGTCCGGCTTCACGGAGGATCTCCCCGCGCTGATCGTGGGCGTCAATCTGGGCGGGCTGGGGACGCTGATTGCCTCCATGGCCAGCCTGATTTCCTACAAGCTCATTGCCCGGGAGGAGCCTCGCCGGAAGGGCGCTTACTTTCTGCATTTTACACTGGCAAACATCTGCTTTTTGGCAGTTCTCCTGTTGTTTGGGGTTCTTTTGGGATTGTAGAAAGGGAGCGGGCGTATGCGGGGATGAAAACGAGTTTTACTGTTCCCCGCTGGACTGCGATTTCTTTCATCCGACCCGCTTGCCGGGAACGGGATGTGACATTGGTTGTATCGATATGGAAAGGATGATTTTGATGAATTATTGCAGCACCAGGGACAGGCAGGTGGGGCGGACTGCCGCCCAGGCGATTCTCCAGGGGCTTTCCGCCGAGGGCGGGCTCTTCGTCCCTGAGGAGTTCCCGGCCCTTCCGCCCCTGGACGAGCTTTCCCGCCTCTCCTACACGGAGCGGGCTCTGCACGTTCTGGGGCCCTTCCTGATGGATTTCCCCGCCGATCAGCTCCGGGCGTGCGTCCGGGATGCTTACGCGCCCGAACGCTTCGGAGGGCTGGACAATCCCGCCCCCCTGGCCCCGCTCAGCGGGGAGCGCTGGCTCCTGGAGCTCTGGCACGGGCCTACCTGCGCCTTCAAGGATATGGCCCTCCAGCTCCTGCCCCGCCTGATGACCGCCGCCGCCGGCATCGCCGGGGACGGCAGGGAGATCGTCATCCTCACCGCCACCTCCGGGGACACCGGCAAGGCCGCTCTGGAGGGCTTCCGGGACGTTCCCGGCGTGCGGCTTCTGGTGTTCTACCCCAGGGACGGCGTCTCCCCCATGCAGAAGCGCCAGATGGTCACCCAGGAGGGCGGAAACCTGTCTGTCTGCGCCATTGACGGCAACTTCGATCACGCCCAGTCCGCTGTGAAATCCATCTTTTCCGATCCGGCCCTGGCCGCCCGGCTGGGGCAGGCCGGGATGCGCTTTTCCTCCGCCAATTCCATCAACTGGGGAAGGCTGGCCCCTCAGATTGTCTACTACGTGTCCGCTTACTGCGATCTGCTGGCCCAGGGGCGGATCCGGCCCGGCCAGGCTGTGAACGTCTGCGTTCCCACCGGGAACTTCGGGAACCTGCTGGCCGCTTTCTACGCAAAGAAGACGGGACTGCCCATCGGGCGGCTGATCTGCGCCTCCAACCGGAACCGGGTGCTCACCGACTTCCTCCGCACCGGGGTTTACGATCGGAACCGGGACTTCTTCACCACCCTCTCCCCCTCCATGGACATCCTGATTTCCTCCAACCTGGAGCGCCTGCTCTGGGATCTCTCCGGCGGGGAGCCGGTGAAGGACTGGTATAGACAGCTGGCGGCGGAGGGCCGGTTCCAGGCGGATGATTCCGTCCGGGCGCGGCTGGCCGCTGAATTCTACGGAGGCTTCTGCAGTGATGAGGACACCTGCGCGGCCATTCGGGACACCTTCCGGGAGGAGGGGTATCTCTGCGATCCGCACACGGCGGTTGCCCTCAAGGTCTGCCGGGATTACCGGGAGGAGACGGGGGACGCCGCCCCAGTGGTGATTGCCTCCACCGCCAGCCCCCACAAGTTTGTAAACAGCGTGCTTTCCGCCCTGGGACAGCCCCTGCCGGCGGACGAATACGACGGGCTCCGGGTCCTGGAGGCCCTTTCCGGCCAGGCGGCGCCCGCTCCGCTGAAAGCGCTGGAGGGGAAGCCCGTCCGGTTTGACAGCGCCATCCCCCGGGAGGGGATCCGGGATCAGGTCCTGCGGGCGCTGGGCTTGTAAGGGAAGGACCTCGAGGTTCTGCCTCGAGCTCCGCCAAGGGGAGCTGGCTCCCCTTGGATTCCCGTCTTTGGGGAAGGGCATGAGAAAGCCCCGGCGCAGGCCGGGGCTTTTCTCGTGCGGGTATTGGGTAGTTGGGATGGTAGAAAACAGCTCTGGGTAATCAGCGGGATTACTGGAGGAGCTGGAGAACGGACTGGGGCTGCTGGTTGGCCTGAGCCAGCATGGCCTGAGCGGACTGCACCAGTACGTTCATCTTGGTGTAGTTCATCATTTCCTTGGCCATGTCGGTATCGCGGATCCGGCTGTTGGCGGCGGACAGGTTCTCGACGGCTACATCCAGGTTGTTGATGGTGTATTCCAGACGGTTCTGGAGAGCGCCCATGCCTGCACGGGTAGAAGACACGGTATTGATAGCGGTCTTGATGGTGTCGATCGCATCGCTGGCAGAATTGGCGGTCTTGATATTAAGCCCGTCGATGCCCAGACCGGAAGCGCTCATGTCGTTGACAGCAACGGTCATCTTATTGAAGTCAGCGGCAGTATCGCCGATCTGAAGAGTCAGGCCGCCGCCGGCTACCTTCTCGCCATAAACGGTGATGCTGTCAGCGGTAACGTCAGCCTTCACGCCGTTGTCCTTCAGTGCAGTCTGGAGGTTGGTAAGGGATTCAGCGCTGTTAGCGCCAACCTTTACATAGTTGACCTTATCGTTGGTGCCGGTGCCGTCCTTGCTGAAGGTGTAAGTCTTGCCGCCGATGGTCAGGGAATCGCCATCTTTGATAGTGCCCTTTACATTCAGCTTGTTACCAGCAGGAGTGCCGGCAGCCTGTGCGGAGAACAGATCCTTCAGCTTATCATAGGTGTCATAAACTTCAGTATTTCCAACCAGCTGATCAATATGAATTGTATCATCACCGGCAGACTCGATACGGAAATTAGTGGTGGATTTGTGGGACAGCTGATCCACAATGCTGGCCTTCGCTTTGGCCATGTCTGCGGCCTTGCTCAGATCAAGGCTGGAATCAATACCGATCTCATTCTCGCCCAGTGTGGTGTCCTTATCCTGAGCAACAAAGGTAAAGGTCTTGCCATCAATGGTGATGCTGTTGCCAATTGCAATCAGATCATCTTCCAGCTTAACGTCAATACCTGCACGTGCACCAAGCTTTTGCTCTACCGCAGCGACAACATTCATGGTATCGTGGTTAATATCGCCTACATGACTGCCGCCAGTAGAATCTGTTACTGCTACAGTAACACCGCCGCCAATGGCAGCATTAATAGCGGTAACGTCGGCTGTCTTGAGTATATCGGTAGCGGCAGGCGTAGTATTTGCAGTGTCACCTGCATAGGTGAATTTCAGGCCGGTATCGCCTTCCTTTTCAACCTTAAACTCCACGTTGCCAATTTTCATATTGCCAGCAACTTTGCCTTTGCCAGTCCAGCTACTGGAATTAGCAAAAATAGCGTCACGAATGTCTGCTGCTGTTTTTGCCGTAGCACCCAGGTTGCCGCTCTCCAGCTTTGAGCCGCCAATAGTAATCTCAACTTTAGCGTCGCCGGCAGTTCCAGCGTTCAGCGCCAAATCGGCCAAATCAATAGAGAAGCTCGGCCCCACTTGCTCAATATTTTTGGTGCCAAGGTGAAGTTTAGTAGTGTCAGTTTCAGTGGAAGCAGCAAGAGTCAGCTTACTGGTCAGATCAGCACCGTCAGCGGCGGCGGTGGGGCCGGCCAGCTCAAAGGTGTCGCCATTCAGACCCATGGAGCCGTCCAGCAGGTTGATGCCATTGAAGTTAGCAGACTTGGAAATACGGTTTACCTCGTCCAGCAGAGCGTCAACCTCATCCTGGAGAGCGGTGCGCTCGGTCAGGCTGTAGGTGCCGTTGGCGGACTTGGTAGCCAGCTCTACCATACGGTTCAGCATGTTGTGAACCTCGGCCAGGTTGCCTTCAGCGGTCTGAAGCAGAGAGATGCCGTCCTGCGCATTGGAGGAAGCAGTCTCCAGGCCCTTGATCTGAGCCTTCATCTTCTCGCTGATTGCCAGTCCGGCGGCGTCGTCAGCGGCCCGGTTGATCCGGAAGCCGGAGGAC
>JAAVZY010000096.1 GCA_022791945.1 Oscillospiraceae bacterium
AAAACTTGCTCATTGCTTTCCTGCCTGCTATAATGTCTGCCATAAGGCACTCCTCTTTGGGTTTGTGGTCTTGTGGTGATTCGTCATCCCACATCTTACCACTTCCGCTGAGGTTTGCCTTCGTTTATTTTTCAGATTTGCTCATTTAGAGTTCGTAAAGAAAAAAGCTCCCGCCCGGGTGCCAGGGTACTTTTTGCGCCGCACAGGGGAGGTCTGCGCAGACTCTGTGTAACGCAGAACCCCCTTGCCCAGATTCGGAAGCGGAATCGACCGGTTTGGACAGGGGGAAACCGACTGCAAAGGAGTGCCAGCTGATGACTGAGGGTATGCTTTTGGCGGGAATCGCCGTTTTGTTTGTCATTATGGGAATTTACTACGCAAGATCCAGACATCGCTACCGGAAAATGTTCTTCGGCGCCCTGACCGGCGTAGCCGCGCTCTATCCCGCCAGCCTGGCAATGACCGCCGCCGGCATCCCCGTTGCCATGAATCTCTTCAACGTAACCGTTGCCGCAATTCTGGGTATCCCAGGCGTGATGCTGCTGCTCGTTTCCCGGTTCCTCTAAGAGCGTTTCGAGCGTGTCTTGCTACGCTTGGGACTTTCTGCGGCGCAGGGGAGTGCTCCGCACGCAGGAGGGAGCTTTTTTCTTTACGAAAAAAGCGTACTGCGTGAATCAGACTGCCTGCGTGGCAGAAAGCCGGAAGTCTGTACAGACTTGACCCACCCCTTTTCCGCCCTTAAAAAATAATGGGATTCCCCTTCAACGCACGCAGAGAGCCTGAACAGGCTCTAAGAGCCTTGCAGGACGATTTGCCGCATCAGGCTTGCAGGGATAGAAGTGTGCGCAGGCGCACTTCTACCCCTGCATAGCGCTGCGCATGGTGAGGATCCAGCGGTCGCGGTCCAGGGGGTTCACCCCGTGACGCCGGGCGGGCTGGCCCAGATCGGGGGGGCACGCCTGATACCCGGCAAAGCGGGTGGAGATAAGGCCCCGCCCGGAAGTCTGCGCAGCCAGGCGGATGCCGTAATCCATAGAGGCGGACACCGGCAGGAGGGCCTCCACCGAGAAGCTCCCGTCCTGGATAACCGGGGCGTCATAGCTGCCGCGCATTTCCACCAGATCGCCAATCACCCGGCCGGAATACTCCTCCGGGACGATGATCCGGGAGAGCTGCATAGGCTCCAGAAGGGTGCTCCCGCAGTTTTGCAGCCCCTTCATGAAGGCGATGGGCGTTGCCAGGAAAAAGTCCATGGGATGGGTGTGGACGGTGTGATGCTCCCCGTCCGCCAGGGTCACCCTCAGATCCACCACCTCCCAGTTGAACAGGCCCTGCTTCAGGGCGCGCTTGACCGCGATTTCAATATGATTCTGATAGCGGTAAAAGAGCTTGTCGTTGGGAACGCGGGAGCTGTATTGGAAGCCCGCCCCTCTTGGCAGAGGCTCGATGTCCAGGGACACCACCGCCCAGCAGGGCTTGGGCATGGTGTAGGCGTCAAAGCCGTTTCCCGGCCCGGCGGGCGTTTCCTTGTAGATCACCGTGGGGGTGCTGAAAGCGGCGGAAAGGCCGTACCGCTCCTGAATCAGGGCGGCGAGCACCTCCAGCTGAATCTTTCCGGTGACGCTTACGTCAATCTCCCGGGCATCCGGATCAAACTGGACGTCCAGCTGAGGATCCTCCGCGGAGAGCTCCGCCAGGGCGCCGGAGAGGGGGTACAGCTCCTCCGGGGCGGCGGGAATGGCCTGCACCCGAAACAGGGGAGCGGACAGGCGGACGTCCGCCAGATTCTCCGACAGGCCGATCACGTCGTAAATCCGGGCGGCGGAAAGGCCGCAGAGGGCGGCCACGTCTCCGGCGCGGACCTCGCCGATATCGGTGTACCGCCCGCCGGAATAGCGGCGCACCTGGGTGACCTTGCCCGGCTCCCCGGAGGGCTGGAGGGTCACCCCGTCCCGGCTGCGGATAGCGCCGCCGAACAGCCGGACATGGGCAATCCGGCCCATGGTTTTATCGTGGGTGATTTTGTAGACCAGGGCGGAAAGCTGATCGTCCGTCCGGTTTTTGGCGGGCGTCAGATACGCCGCCGCCAGATCCAGCAGCTCCCGGACGCCGACGCCCTGGGCGGCGCTCCCGGTGAGCACAGGGAGAATCCGGCCCTTGCTGATCAGCTCTCCCAGCAGGCCGGACAGCTCCTGGGGCGGAATCTCCGCTCCGGAGAGATAGCGTTCCAGGAAGGCGTCATCCTCCCCGGCGGCGAGCTCGGCGGCTTCGGTGAAAAAGTCCGGCTCCGACAGGCTCCGGGCGCGGACGGTGCAGGCGCGGCTTTCCTCTCCGGAGAGCTCGGTAAAGAGGAGCAGGGGCCTGCCCAGGCGTTTCCGGAGCTGCTCCAGCAGAGGGCCGGAAGCGCTGCCCGCCCGATCTGCCTTGTTCAGGAAGAGGATGCAGGGGGTGGCCGTCTGCGCCAGGGCCTCCCAGAGGAGCTCCGTCTGAGGCTGGAGGCCTTCCACAGAGGAGATCACCAGAACAGCCCCGTCCAGAATCCGGAGGGAGCGCTCCACCTCTGCGGCAAAATCTACATGGCCGGGGGTGTCAATGAGATTCAGGCGGACGCCGTTCCAGTCCAAAGCGGCGGCAGAGGCCCGGACGGAGATGCCCCGTTCCCGTTCGACCTGCATGAAATCGGTTCGGGCAGTGCCTTGATCCACACTCCCGGCAGAACGGGTCGCGCCGGACTGAAAGAGGAGCTGTTCTGTAAGGGTGGTCTTGCCCGCGTCCACGTGGGCCACAATTCCCAGATTGATGATTTTCATAGCGTCCGCTCCCTGTTTTGCAGTGTGGTTTTGAGGGGAAGACCTCGAGGGCTCTGCCCTCGAGCACCTGCCAAGGGGATTAAATCCCCTTGGATTCCCGTATTTTTGGAGTATGGGGGTGGGGAATTTCGGTTTCTGCCTCGCTGGTACTTCCCGCAGGTCCGATCGCCCGCCTACCCATTTTTTCGTAAAGAAAAAATTCAGCTCTGTGTACGGCGCAGAGACTACGACGCAGAAAGTTTCGTGCGTGTTCTGCTACGCTCATGCTTTCTGCGAAGGAGGAACGTTGTGGGACGCACGGAATCCCCCAGTCAGGGCTATCGCCTAACGGCGGCATCCCTGCCAGCTTTCTGCGCTGATGGACGCACTGTGCGTAGTCAAGAGCCGCTCATCCTCTCTGCGGCGCAGGGTGTACCCCGCACGGAGGAGGGAGCTTTTTTCTTTACGAAAAAAGCGTACTGCGTGAATCAGACTTTCTGCGTGGCAGGAGGAAGGAAGTCTGTACAAACTTAACCCCACCCCTTTTCCGCCCTTAAAAATTACGGGTTCCAAGGGGATTTAGATCCCCGATGCGCCGCCAGCGGCGCATCTCAGAATTCGGCGAAGCCGAATTCCTAGGTGCGTCGTTTCACGACGCACCGCGGAGACCCGAGGCAGAGCCTCGAGGTC
>JAAVZY010000097.1 GCA_022791945.1 Oscillospiraceae bacterium
ATAAGGTGGTCTGCGGGGAGTAAAAACTTTCCCTTGTTTCAGCCCATGAGGGCAAAAACAAGGGAAACTACATAAGGTTTGAACATTTAATCAGGGAAAAGCCTTGACGTATCAGGGTTCTAAGAGGATTTGACAGATAAATCGGGATTTGGTGAAGGAGTATAATTATATGAAGAAAGTAATTTTGGGGTGTACCTTGATGTTGGTTGGCGCCATTTGCGGAACAGGTTTGATGATTGCTCATTGCTGTGCTTGTGTAGAACCAGGTGCGTGGTCAACTGTGCTGAATATATTCTCTGGTATGGACGGATTTATCGCTATAGTGTTTTATCTGATAGCAGTTTTGGGAACTGCCGTTGCAATAAAAACATTGAAAGAATGTAAGTAAGTTCCAGTCTGAAAAGGGATTTTTCCGGTTGGGCCCAGGACCCAGGAGTCCCGCCCTTCCGCCAGAAAGCCCCTGCATGGTCGTATAACATGATAGACGGGAGGCGTCTGCCGTGCATACGGCGGACGCCTCCTGTCAAACATGTTATGGGTTTCCAAAGGGGACCAGTCCCCTTTGGCAGAGGTTTGGGGACAGAGTCCCCAAGGTCTTAGCCTCTCACCGGATATTGAGGCGAGTGTGGATCAGGCGGCTGATTGGCTTATAGACCAGGTAGGTAATCAGGCTATTGATTGCTGCCTTCAGCAGGTTGAACGGTGCAATAACAGGAACCAGCATAGCCGCTACCTCTGACAGGGAGGATCCCAGGAACAGAGGCGTAAAAATCAGGTTGCAGACGCACATGACCGCTGTCATTGATAGAATACCCACTGTCAGTGCCAGGATCGCCCGCTTCCGGCTGGGCTTATGATGGTAAAGCCATCCCGCCAGCAGCACAAAGGTCCCGGTTGCCAGAAAGTGCATCAGGATACCGATGGGACCGCTCCCGGCGCTGACTGTCAGCCCCTGAATCAGCGAGACAACCGCTGTCAGGGCAAGCCCCGCCGCCGGGCCGAACAAAAACGTTCCCAGAAAAATCGGTATATCCGCCGGATCATACTCCAGGAAGGGCGCGGCGGGCAGCAGCGGGAAATGCACCAGCGCCACCAGCACAATTGCCAGCGCCGCCAGCATTCCAAGGGTGGTGAGCTTCTTCGTGTTCAGACGTTTTTTTCCCTGCTCGTTGGTTGGTTCCATTGTCAACAGTCCTTTCATAATATCTGCCTGTTCCGGGACGGAAGCTCTCCCAACGGAAAACGCCCGCAGATGCACTGCGGGCGTTTCAAGCGCAGGCAGAATTGCTCCTGCCTGACGCGCTGTTTCTTTCATCCGGACTTTAACCGTCGGTTCTGGAATCACACCAGATCGGCCGGAAACACTTCTTCCGGCACGCGGACTTGCGGCCATTTGGCCGCTCACCGCCGGTGGAGACTTTCACTCCGCCCTGAAACAGATATTCAGTTGTAAATCGTTCTGCAAGGCTTGGAGGGATCAGTGCTCCTCATGATCGTGATGGCAACAGCCGCACTCCCCATCCCCGCAGTCGCAGCCCTCCAGATCAAACTCCAGATTCTGGCCGCAGCTGGGGCAGTCAATATCCCCTTCCAGGATGGTGCCCTCGTCCAGGTAGATGGTATCCCCGCAGTTGGGACAGGTTACCTCATACATGGGGCCGTCGCACTCTTCCTCATCCTCGTCGTCCTCATCCTCGTAGAAATCCTCTTCCAGGGCACCCAGATCCTCGTCGATGGTGTCAACCAGCTCATCCAGTTCGCCGACCTGTTCCTCAACGTCGCTGATCTCGGCGGCCATTTCGTCCAGGACGTCAATCATCGCGGTGAGCAGCTTGCCCTCCTTGGTATCCTTGTCCAGCTCCAGACCTTCTGCAAGGCCCTTCAGGTAAGCCACGCTTTCATTCATGCTCATTGCTGCTTCATTCCTTTCCCACAGGGCCGGAGCCCATTGATTTGGAGTGGGGGTTAGGCCCGCTCCATATACTCCCCGGTACGGGTGTCAATGCGGATCCGGTCGCCTTCGTTGATGAACAAGGGCACCCGGATCTCCGCGCCGGTTTCCAGCACGGCGGGCTTGGTGGAGTTGGTGGCAGTGTCGCCCTTCACGCCGGGCTCAGTCTTGGTGATTTCCAGCTCCACAAAGGTGGGCGGCTCCACACCAAAGATATTGCCCTTGTAGGAGAGCACCTTGCACT
This sequence comes from Oscillospiraceae bacterium, assembly GCA_022791945.1. Taxonomy (GTDB): domain Bacteria; phylum Bacillota; class Clostridia; order Oscillospirales; family Ruminococcaceae; genus Paludihabitans. The sequence goes on from JAAVZY010000097.1 coordinate 2,196, forward strand.
CCATATTCTCCTTTACGAACTTGAAGCTGTCGCCCAGCTTGTGGCTGTCGATGGGCTCCTGCTCGTAGGACTCGTTATCCATGAAGTAGTAGAGATCCCCATCCTGATAAAGATACTGCATATCCCGGCGCTCGATGTAAGCGGTCGGGAATTTATCAGTGGGGTTAAAGGTCTTATCGACGACTGCCCCGCTGATTACATTGCGGATCTTGGTACGGACAAAGGCCGCGCCTTTTCCCGGCTTTACATGCTGAAACTCAATGATCTGGAACACGTCGCCGTCCATATCAAAGGTCATGCCGTTTCTGAAATCGCCTGCTGAAACCATATGTTACCTCCAAATTTGTATTGATAGGCGTTGGCCCTTTTTTCTATTTTACCCTATTGCGTGTATTTTTTCAAGGCTTTTAGGGAATTTTTCGCGGAAATCCCCTTCTTCCAGGCTCCCTTAAAGCGCTGAAACAGAATCTCTGCGCAATGGAAGGGAAAGACCTCGAGGCTCTGCCTCGAGCTCCGCCAAGGGGGCCTGGCCCCCCTTGGATTCCCGTCCTTTTTAAGGGCGGAAAAGGGGTGGGGTTAAGTCTGTGCAGACTTTCGGCTTTCTGCTACGCAGAGAGTCTGATTCCCGCAGGACGCTTTTTTCTTTACGAAAAAATGGGTAGGCGGGCGATCGTCTCTGCGGGAAGTATCAGCGAGGCAGGCCCTCTCCCCTCAAAAAATCTACGGGAATCCAAGGGGATTTAATCCCCTTGGCGAGAGCAGAGCTCTCGCGGCCTTGCCCTTCTTCTTTTAGAGCAGAATCAGTTCCTTGGGGCTGTGGGTCAGATTCTCCGGTACGCCGCCGGTCAGCAGGACCATGTCCTCGATCCGCACGCCGAATTTGCCTTCCAGATAGACGCCGGGCTCCACGGTCATGATGACGTTGGGTTCCATGAGCTTCTCGCAGGAAGAGGCGAACTGGGGCGCTTCATGGATGTACAGCCCCAGGCTGTGGCCCAGAGAGTGGCCGAAACAGCCCTCATACCCCTGGGCATTGATGTGATCCCGCGCCGCCTTGTCCACCTCGCAGTACTTGGTACACCCGGGAATCGCCTCGATGGCCAGCCGCTGAGCGGCCAGCACCGTCTCGTAAACCCGCTTCTGCTCGTCGGTGACAGAGCCAACCGCCACCGTACGGGTCATGTCGCTGCAATACCCATTATAAGCGGCGCCGAAGTCCATGGTGATGAAATCGCCCTTTTCAATTTTGCGCTCACCAGGCACCGCGTGCGGCATGGAGCTGTTCACGCCGGAGGCCACGATGGTATCAAATGCCAGTCCGGACGCTCCCAGCTTCCGCATGGTGTGCTCCATCTCCACAGCGATTTCCATTTCGGTCAGGCCGGGACGGATGAAGTCCAGAATATGTGTAAAGGTCTGATCCGTGATCGCCTGGGCCTTCTGGATGCAGTCGATCTCCTCCGGGGACTTGCGGCAGCGGAGCACATCGATCCGCTCGCTGAGGGTACCGCTTCCGTCCAGGGTGAGCTCCGGAAGCTTCTTCCCGAAATCGTTGAACTGGGCCACGGTCATGGAGCTGGCCTCCACGGCAATTTTGACAGCGTTTTCCTTCTTGAAAAAGGCGGCAATCTGCTCATGGAGCTTGTCCTGAAGCAGCACGTCATAGCCAGTGATCACTGAACGGGCTTTTTCAATGTAGCGGAAGTCAATGATGAAGCAGGCGGTATTTCTGGTCACCAGCAGCGTGCCCGCAGAGGACTGAAGCCTAGTAAAGTAGCGCCGGTTTGCGCCGGAGGTAATGATGGCTCCGTCCACGCCCTCAGGAAGGGCCTCCATCAGATTTTTCAGGGAAGGTGTCATGGGAAATTCCTTCTTTCTGTCAGTAGTTTGTGTATCTGGCCGTAAAAGCCATTCAGGATTTCTGCGCGCGTGGTCGGGCAAGGCCGCGAGACGCTGTCTCGCGCTCTGCCAAGGGGATTAAATCCCCTTGGAACCCGTAATTTTTCAGGGCTTTTTAAGGGCGGAAAAGGGGTGGGGGTCAAGTCTGTACAGACTTCCTTGCTTCTGCCACGCAGACAGTCTGATTCCCGCAGTACGCTTTTTTCGTAAAGAAAAAAGCTCCCTCCTGTGTGCGGGGTACTTTCTGCGGCGCATTGGGGTTTCTGCGCAGAGCACGCTCGGGACTTTCTGCGTCGCAGCCCATACCCCGCCTATGGGGATGAATTTTTTCTTTACGAAAAAATGGGTAGGCGGGCGATCGGCTCCGCAGGAAGTGTCATCGAGGCAGAAAGTAACAAGTCTGTACAGACTGGAACCCCACCCCTCTGCGCCCTTAAAAAGATGGAATCCAAGGGGACGCGTCCCCGATGCGCCGCTAGCGGCGCATCTCAGAATTCGGCTCCGCCGAATTCCTAAGTGCGTTGTGAAACAACGCACTGCGGAGACTCGAGGGCGGTGCCCTCGAGGTCTTCGTAGAGCGCTACATAATTCTGGCCAGACCGTCCAAGGCCAGTATGTAGCTGTATTTGCCGAAGCCAGCGATGGTTCCGGCGCAGACCGGGGCGATCACCGACTTGCTCCGGAACTCCTCCCGGCTGTGGACGTTGGAGAAGTGCACCTCCACGCAGGGGATCCGCACCGAGGCGATGGCGTCCCGGAGGGCATAGCTGTAATGGGTATAGGCTCCAGCGTTGAGCACGATCCCGTCGCAGGTGTGCCGCACCTCCTGAATCTTATTGATCAGCTCTCCTTCCACGTTGGACTGGTAGCTTTCACAGTTCATCCCCAGTCTGGCGGCGTACTCCAGAATCTCCCGGTTGATGGAATCAAAGTCCTCCTTCCCATAGATGGAGGCCTCCCGCTCCCCGGTCAAATTGATATTCGGGCCGTGGATCACAATCACGTTTTTCTTCATGTCAACGATCCTCCTGCTGTAGTGCGGCCAGGCTCTGTCGGTATCGGCTCTGCATGACCGCGGCATCCTCCGCCTGGGTTCCGGCAGATTCGCAGATGATGGTAGGCGCCATCCCCCGCTCCGCCAGCAGCTCCATCAGGGGCGCATGGTCCGGGCCGTATTCCTGATCCGCAAAAGTGAGATGAGCCTTCTCCCCGCCCTTTGGGGTATAGGCGATCCTGGAAAAGTGCCCGTGGAAGCATCTCGCCCGCTCCCGGCCCAGGGCGTTCTCCAGCTTGTCCAGGATCCTGGCGAATTCCTCCCGGCCCCGGATTCCGCCGAAGCTCCGGGCGTTCAGATGTCCAAAATCAATACAGGGCAGGAACCGCTCCTCAAGCTGGCAGAGCGCCAGAACCTCGGCGAGGTCACCCAACTGATTCACCTTGCCCATCGTTTCCGGGCAGAGCCGGATATGCCCGAAGCCGTTTTCGTCCAGGGCGGACTGCGCCCGGCGCAGGGTGTCCCCCGCCAGCTCCAGGGCCTCCCCCCGGGAGAGCTTCCCGCAGGAGCCGGAGTGGACCACCATCCGATCCGCTCCCAGTAGCTCCGCCACCCGGGCGGATTCCAGCAGATACCTTACGCTCTTTTCCCGCTTTTCCTGCTCCACGCTGGAAAGAGAGATATAATAGGGGGTGTGCAGGGAAAGACGGATCCCGCCCTCCCGGCAGAGGCTCCCCAGCCGGAGGCAGGTTTCCCGATTGACCTTGAGACCGTGGCCGCACTGATATTCAAAGGCGGTCAGCCCAAACCGGGACAGGTATTCCGGCAGCTGTTCCGTCCGCTTGTAGCCCATGGCGGCAAAGCTCTCCGGACGGCCCGCCGGGCCGAACCGGGCCTGATGCTGTTCCAAGAGTTACCCCCTCCTTGCGGCGAAGCTTATGCCCTTCCGCCTGCAGTATGCCCGGATGTGGATGGTTTCCAGGCTCCGCTTCAGCTTGAAAAAGGCTTTGTCCTCCAGCAGAAGGGGCGTTACCAGGATGGTGTACATGCCCTTCAGATTGCCGCCGACCACATCTGTGTAGATCTGATCGCCTACCACGCCGATCTCTCCGGCAGTCAGCCCCAGCTGGGACTGGGCCCGGGAGAAGCCCAGGGTCAGCGGCTTACAGCCCATGGCCACGAACGCAAGCCCCAGCCGCTGGGCGAAGGGTTCCACCCGGCTGCGGGTGTTGTTGGAAACAATGATCAGCCGGATGCCCTGCTCGGACATGCTCAGGAGCCATCGCTCCACCTGGGGACGGATATGCTGGCTGCCGTGCTCGGTCAGGGTATTGTCCACATCCAGGATGAGGCCCCGGAGGCCATTGGCATCCAAAAGGGCCTTGTCAATGCGGGTCACGTCCCTGAGCATCAGATCCGGCATAAAAACAGACACAGCAGTCCCTCCTCCGGTATATACGAATGGGCTGAAAGAAACCCATTGTTCCCTTCAGCCCATGTTCCGCATAAGCATTATTTGTACTTACGTTTGCGAGCAGCCTCGGATTTCTTTTTCCGCTTTACAGAAGGCTTCTCATAATGTTCCCTTTTCCGAACCTCCGCCAGGACACCAGACTTGGCGCAGCTTCTCTTGAATCTTCTGAGAGCGCTGTCCAGAGATTCATTCTCCTTAACGCGAACTTCTGACAATTTTGTTCCCTCCCTTTGCCCACGGGCAGAGGTTTTCTTCTTCACCCTTTTGTACCTTACCTATTATACCGATTTTCCCCCCGCTTGTCAATACCCTTTCTGCCTGCCCGCTTTTTCGCTGTGAACGAAAGGAAAGGCCGCGAGACGCTGTCTCGCGCTCTGCGGTGCGTCGTTTCACGACGCACCTAGGAATTCGGCTCCGCCGAATTCTGAGATGCGCCGCTTGCGGCGCATCGGGGACGCGTCCCCTTGGATTCCCGTCTTTTTGGGGTTATGGGGGGCAGAATTTCAGTTCTTGCCTCGCTGGTACTTCCGACGTGGACGATCGCCCGCCTACCCATTTTTTCGTAAAGAAAAAATTCAGCCCCACGTGCGGCGCAGAGACTGCGACGCAGAAAGTTCCGAGCGTGCTCTGCGCAGAAACCCCGGTGCGGTGCAGGAACTACCCCGCACCCAGGAGGGAGCTTTTTTCTTTACGAAAAAAGCGTACTGCGGGAATCAGACTGTCTGCGTGGCAGGAGGGAGGAAGTCTGTACAGACTTGACCCCCACCCCTTTCCGCCCTTAAAATAATGGGATTCCAAAGGGACGCGTCCCTTTGGCAGAGCGCGAGACAGCGTCTCGCGGCCCCGCCCTTCAACGCACGCAGAGATCCTGAATAGGCTCTTTAGAGGGAATGAAATCCCTATTGGGGCTTGACTACCAGGTTGATCAGCTTGTCGGGGACCACGATCTCCTTGACGATCTGACAGCCAGCGATGGCGGCGGCTACCCGCTCGTCCGCCTTCGCGCGGGAGAGCGCTTCCTCCTTGGCGCAGCCTGCCGGAAGCTCCAGCCGGGCTTTTATTTTTCCGTTGACCTGTACCGCGATCTCCACCGCGGACTCCTGGCACTTGGCTTCGTCGTAAACGGGCCATTTCTGCTGGCAGACCATGCCCGGATATCCCGCCAGCTCCCAGAGCTCCTCTGTGATATGAGGCGCAAAGGGATTCAGCAGGAGCAGGAGAACCTGGTACTCCTTCCGGGTCAGGCTCCCGGCCTCCTGGATCTGATTGAGCAGCGCCATCATGGCGGCAATGGCCGTATTGAATTTCAGCGACTCAATGTCCTCGGTGACCTTGCGGATCGTTTGGTGGAAGGGCGTCTCCAGACGGGCGGAAAAGCCCTCCTCCCCACTGACCAGCTCCTGAAGGGCCCATACCCGATCCAGGAACCGCTTGCTTCCCTTGATGCTGGACTGGCTCCAGGGAGCCGCCTTCTCAAAGTCACCCATAAACATCTCATAGAGCCGCATGGTGTCCGCGCCGTACTCCCGGACGATATCGTCCGGATTGATGACATTGCCCCGGGATTTGGACATCTTCTCCCCGTCCTCCCCCAGGATCATTCCATGGCTGGTGCGCTTGGAATAGGGCTCCGGACAGCCTACAACGCCCTCGTCATAGAGGAACTTGTGCCAGAACCGGGAATAGAGCAGGTGCAGGGTGGTGTGCTCCATGCCCCCGTTGTACCAGTCCACCGGCATCCAGTAATCCATTGCTTCCTTGGAGGCAATGGCGTCTCCGCAGTCCGGATCGCAGTAGCGCAGGAAGTACCAGCTGGACCCTGCCCACTGGGGCATGGTATCCGTCTCCCGATGGGCCGGGCCGCCGCAGCGGGGGCAGGTGGTTTCCACCCAGTCCGTCAGCTTGGACAGAGGGGATTCCCCGTCGTCCGTAGGCTCGAAGGACTCCACCTCCGGCAGGCGGAGGGGCAGCTCGCTCTCCGGAAGGGGTACATAGCCGCACTTGTCGCAGTGGACAATGGGGATCGGCTCTCCCCAGTACCGCTGCCGGGCAAACACCCAGTCCCGGAGCTTATAGTTCACCTTGGAATGGCCGATGCCCTGCTCGGTGAGCCACTGGGTGATCTTCTCCTTGGCTTCCTCTACGGTCAGGCCATCCAGGAAGCCGGAATTGACCATAATTCCGGTTTCACAGTCGGTGAAGGCCTCTTTGGTTACGTCGCCGCCTTTGACCACCTCAATGATGGGCAGATCGAAGGCCCTGGCGAAATCGTAGTCCCGGGTATCGTGGGCGGGCACCGCCATAATGGCGCCGGTGCCGTAGCTCATAAGCACATAGTCGGAGGTATAGATGGGAATCTCCCGGCCGTTTACCGGGTTAACAGCGGCGATTCCGCAGAGCTTCACACCCGTTTTCTCTTTGGTCATCTCTGCCCGCTCAAAGTCGGACTTCCGGGCGGCGGCCTCCTGATAGGCGCGGATCTCCTCCAGGTTGGTGAGCAGCTCCGCCTTTTCCCGCAGCATGGGATGCTCCGGGGAGATGACCATGTAGGTGGCTCCAAACAGGGTGTCGGGCCGGGTGGTGTAGATGGTAAGGGTGTCCCCGGCGGTGGTTTGAAAGTTCACCTCCGCGCCGGTGGAACGGCCGATCCAGTTCTTCTGGGAGATCTTGACCCGATCCACGTAGTCCACCTGATCCAAATCGTCAATAAGCCGCTGGGCGTATTCGGTGATCTTCAGCATCCACTGGCTTTTTTCCTTATGGATGACCTCCCCGCCGCACCGCTCGCAGACGCCGTTGACCACTTCCTCATTGGCCAGCACCACCTTGCAGGAGGTGCACCAGTTGACCGCCATTTCCTTTTTATAGGCCAGGCCCTTTTTAAAGAGCTGGAGGAAGATCCACTGGGTCCACTTGTAGTAGTTGGGATCGGTGGTATTAACCTCCCGGTTCCAGTCAAAGGAGATGCCCAGGGACTGGATCTGCTTTTTGAAGCGGGCAACGTTGTCCCTAGTGACAATGGCGGGATGGATGTGATTTTTGATGGCGAAATTCTCGGTGGGCAGGCCGAAGGCGTCCCAGCCGATGGGATAGAGCACGTTATAGCCCTCCAGCCGCCGCTTCCGGGCTACAATGTCCAGGGCGGTATAGGGCCGGGGATGGCCCACGTGCAGCCCCTGAGCGGAGGGGTAGGGAAATTCCACCAGGGCGAAGAACTTGGGCTTTGTGTAGTCGTTCCCCGCGTGGAAAACCCCGGCCTCCTCCCACCTGCGCTGCCATTTCGGCTCGATTGCTTGAAAATCATAGGTTGTTTTCACGTCGCAAGGCTCCTCACATAAATAGATTCAGACATACAGTCAGCCCAGAAGACCGGCGATATCCAGCCGGATACCGTCTGACCAAAGCTTTTCCAAATTATAGTAACTGCGGGTTTCCTCATAGAAGACATGGACCACAACGTCCCCATAATCCAAGACGATCCAGTTGGCGCTCTGATAGCCTTCGATCCGCTCCGGGGCGCGTCCCAGCTGCTTGAGGGCAAATTCCAGCTCATCCGCCAGGGACTTGACATGGGTGGAGTTGGTGGCGGAGGCGATCACAAAGTAATCCGCCAGGATGGTTACGTCCCGAACCTGGATGGCTTCAATTTTGTCCGCCTTCTTTTTGTCCAGAATCTGTACCGCCAGCTTTGTAAGCTCAAGGGATTCCATGAAACACATTCCTTTCCATATAGGAGGGTCGGCGGGCGCCAGGCCCCGTCCGCCCTCGACAGCCCGCACTGATTATAGCAGAAACCGCCGCCTTTTGCAACCGCTCTGTGAGAGCCCCGCAGGGCAAGGCCGCGAGACGCTGTCTCGCGCTCTGCCAAGGGGGCCCTGGCCCCCTTGGATTCCCGTCTTTTTGGGGGTGGGGACGGGCGCTTGCGCCCGTCCCCCTACCTCGCTGATACTCCCTTCGTGGTCGATCGCCCGCCTACCCATTTTTTCGTAAAGAAAAAATTCATCCCCACAGGCGGCGCAGAGACTGCGACGCAGAAAGTCCCAAGCGTGTTCTGCTGCGCTCATGCTTTCTGCGGCACAGGGAGTACTACACACGCAGGAGGAAGCTTTTTTCTTTACGAAAAAAGCATATTGCGTGAATCAGACTATCTGCGTGGCAGAGAGCCGGAAGTCTCTACAGACTGGATCCCACCCCTTTTTTCCGCCCTTAAAAAGCCCTTCAAAAATTACGGGTTCCAAGGGGATTTAGATCCCCGATGCGCCGCCAGCGGCGCATCGCGGAGACTCGAGGCAGAGCCTCGAGGTCTTGCCCTTCGGCCTCAAACGAGGCTCTGTGGTTTGATGGGAGCTCAGCGGCTCAAAAGCCAGTTATAGCAGCGAATCGAGTCCAAGAGCAACGGGCGCCGCTGATGGATCCGCCTGGGAATCTGATTTTCAAAAAAAGCCCGCATGGAACCGTCCAGGTCCGCAAAGGCCAGGAACCGGTATTCTTCCACACGGGGATAGGCCCGGTCATAGGCAAATTTATCTGCCGCAAACACTACCTTCTCCAGCAGACACATTCCCGAACGGCCTGCCGTATGGTATCGGATGGCGTCCAGCATCTCCGGATCCCGGACGCCCAGCCGATCCCGGGCATAGAGGAAACCGGTCAGGGCGTGCCCGTCCTCCAGAGGCGGGCATACGATGCCGGAAGCCTCCAGCATTTGCAGCTGCTCCCCTTCCGAAAGCTCCTTGGTCAGATCGTGAAGCAGGCCCGCCTGCTCCGCCTTTGCCGGATCTGCTCCGTGACGCTCCGCAAGCTCCCGGCCCAGACGCGCCACCGCCTGGCAGTGCGCCCATCGTTCCGGGCTGAGCATCCGTTCTCCGGCGCGGAAAATAAGCTCCAGATCCATTTCCTTCCCTCCTGTCATCTCTCCCCGCAGCCGTAAAGCCGATGCTCCCGAATGTAGTCCCATACCGGCCCGGGGAGCCAGCGGCCTGCGTCACCGCCCTGCTGGATCGTCTCCCGGATCTGAGTGGAGGAAATATCCGTCACCTGGATCGGCGCAATCCGGATCCGGTCAGCATGTTCGCCAAAAGTCTCCCGGAGAGTCAGCAGCTCCCGGTACTCCTCCTCATGCCGCGCGCCGGCCAGCAGACAGGCGCGGGAGAGAATCTCCTCCCAGAGATACCACTGCCGGAAGGTGCGGAGCATATCGGAACCCATCAGCAGGGTAAAGCGCCCGCCGGGATATTCCCCGGACAGGGCCCGCAGGGTTTCCACCGTATAGCTCCGCCCTCCCAGCCGGTACTCCAGATCACAGGGGACCATACGCTCCCCCGCGGCCAGCCGGAGCATGGCAAGCCGATCCTCATTGGAAGCCAGCTGGCCTGCCTGCTTATGGGGAGGCAGGTTGGTGGGGATCAGCAGCACCTGTTCAAATTTGTAAAGGTCCAAGCATTGACAGCAGAAGCTCAGATGTCCTAGGTGGATGGGGTTGAAGGTTCCGCCATAAACCGCAATCTCCATGGCTTCAGTCCAGAGAATAGATGGGGTCCTTTTTCCGCCCCTTATACAGCACGAACCTGGAGCCGATCACCTGGACAATCTCACACTCCGCAGCCTCCGCCAGCTCCTGGGCCGCTTCTCTGGCAGTGAGCATGCAGTTGTCCTGCACCTTCCCCTTAACCAGCTCCCGAGCCTCCAAAGCGTCATTCAGCTGCTTGAGAACCGTGGGGGTTACCCCGCCCTTGCCAATTTGCAGGATTGCCTCCAGCCCGTTGGCATATCCCCGAAGCTTTGCCCGTTGTTTGCTTGTAATCACAGGATTCATCCTTTCTGCGCGGCCGTATGCGGCCAAAACATCTGTAAAGCAAATTTACTTCACACTATTTCCAATATATCCGGGAGGGCTTCCGCAAGCTCCCGGAGCGCCTTTCCCCGATGGCTGACTGCGTCCTTCTCAGCCCCGGAGATCTGGGAAAAGCTCCGATCTCCTACCAAAAAGATGGGATCATAGCCGAATCCCCCTTCTCCCATGGGGCCGTAACCGATTTTCCCCTCGCAAATACCTGTAAAGCTATAATGCTTTTCAGCAGAGAATACCAGGGTAATGGCGGCTACGAACCGGGCGCGCCTCTCCCCTACTCCCTCCATTTCCTGAAGGAGCTTTTGATAGCGCTCCGCATCGGTCAGGCCGGGGCCGCCGTAGCGGGCGGAGTACACGCCCGGCCTCCCGCCCAGAGCGTCCACCTCCAGGCCGGAGTCATCCGCCAGCGTTGGGAGCCCGGAGGCCAGGTGCACCGCCATGGCCTTTTGCAGGGAATTCCCCGCAAAGGTACCTGCATCCTCCGGCGCCTCGGCGGTGATGCCCAGGGCCTCCTGGGAAACTGCCTCAATACCAAGGGGCGTCAGGATTCGCTCAAATTCCAACACCTTATGGGGGTTTTTCGTAGCAATTACAAATTTCATGCCCGGAACCGTCCTTTCTTCAATCAATGGTCATTCCCGATAGTCAGCGCGGAGAAAGGGTTCCTCAATCCTGGTATCGGTCAGCAGGCCATACTTGCGCGGATGCCGGTAGGCATTGCCGTGCACCTCGTTTTCCCGATAGCGGCGAAGCTGCTCCAGATCCAGTTCTCCCATGTAGAGCCCCTCCCGCCCCTCCGCCTGGAGGATGCAGGTATCCCGGGAGCCTGCCATATCAGGCAGATAGGCCACCCCATCAAAGAGGCTGGAGCCGCCGTTGCAGTCCGGAACGCTCTCCGGATAATTGCAGGTGGCAACCGCCAGCATATTCTCAAAGGCCCTGGCCCTGAGCTGGGACAGACGGTTTATCTCCATCGGGCAGGCGTTGGGAATCAGAATCAGCTCCGCCCCTTTGAGCATTAGAATCCGGGCGCTTTCAGGAAACTCCCGGTCATAACAGATCATCGCGCCGACTTTTACTTCCCCCTGGGCTGTGTCCAGCGTGACAGTCTCAAAGTCCTCCCCGGGAGTCAAATATCTTTCCACGCTGAAATCGCAGGTATGGACCTTTGCATAGACCAGCTTCCGTCTTCCGAACCGATCGAACAGAACCAGCGTGTTACGGGGGCCGTTCTCATAACGCTCCAGCAGGGTTACGCCGACGGCCATTCCCAGTTCTCCGGCCAGCGCCTGAAAAGCGCCTGTAAATTCGCTCTCCAGGGGGATTGCTTCGGCGCTCCACTCCTCCAAAGGGCGATCGTCGATCCGATATCCATTGCTCCACATCTCCGGAAAGAGGGCAATATCCGCCCCCAGCTCCGCGGCCTGCCGGCAGTACCTGAGCCCCTTTTCCAGATTCTCCTCCAAAGTCCCTCCAGGCGCAATCTGCAGAAATGCAATCTTCAAGAAATCTACCTCCGTCTGATTCGCTGTGTGGTCAAAGGGCAAGGCCGCGAGACGCTGTCTCGCACTCTGCCAAAGGGACGCATCCCTTTGGAATCCCATCTTTATTAATGGTGGAAAAAGGGGTGGGGTCAAGTCTGTACAGACTTCCTTGCTTCTGCCACGCAGACAGTCTGATTCCCGCAGTACGCTTTTTTCGTAAAGAAAAAAGCTCTCTCCTGCGTGCGAATACTTCCTGCGCCGCACGGGGATTTCTGCGCAGACTTTGCTAGACGCAGAAACCTCTTGCCCCCCCCCTTGTATTCCGCTTCTGACGAAGCGGCGGGGGGAGGGCCAGGAGCGAAGCGGATGGCAGGGGGATTCCGAGCGTGGCACAGCATCGCTCCTTGCAGAAAGCATGAGCGTAACAGAACACGCTTGAGACTCCCTGCGTCGCAGTTTTTGCGCCGCCTGCTGGGATGAATTTTTTCTTTACGAAAAAATGGGTAGGCGGGCGATCGACCACGCAGGAAGTGTCAGCGAGGCAGGGACTGAAATCCAACACCCCCATAACCCTCAAAAGATGGGAATCCAGGGGGAGCCAGCTCCCCTTGGCGAGAGGCCCGGAGGGCGGAGCCCTTCGAGGTCTTCCCTTTCCCCGCTCATTCTCAGAAATCGAACAGTGCGTCTACAAAAGCGGCTGGATCGAAGGGCTGGAGATCGTCCAGCTGCTCCCCTACCCCGATGTATTTCACTGGGAGGCCCAGGTCGTCCTTGATGGCAATGACAATGCCGCCCTTGGCTGTTCCGTCCAGCTTGGTCAGGACGATGCCGGTCAGCCCGGCGGCCTCCTTGAACTCCCGGGCCTGGTTCACCCCGTTCTGCCCGGTGGTGGCGTCCAGCACCAGGAGCACCTCCTTGTCGCAGCTCTCCGCCTCCCGATCAATTACCCGGGAAATCTTTGCCAGCTCATTCATCAGGTTTTTCTTGTTGTGGAGCCGCCCCGCAGTGTCACAGAGCACTACGTCACAGCCCCGGGCCTTGCCTGCGCTGACCGCGTCATACACAACTGCGGCAGGATCCGCGCCCTCCCCGTGCTTGACCAGCTCAACCCCGGCCCGCTCCGCCCAGATCTCCAGCTGATCGATGGCCGCGGCCCGGAAGGTGTCCGCTGCTCCGATGAGCACCCGCTTTCCCTGGGATTTCAGCTGGGCGGCCAGCTTGCCGATGGTGGTGGTCTTGCCCACTCCGTTGACGCCGATCATCAGGATCACCGAGGGCTTGGTGCCGATGAGCAGAGGCTCCGGCGCTCCCAGCAGCTCCAGGATAATCTCCTTCATCATCCCCTTGATCTGTTCCGGATCCTTCGCGCCGGTTTCCTTGATCCGGGCCCGGAGACGATCGCAGATCCGGCCGGAGGTCTGGACGCCGATATCACAGAGGATCAGGCTCTCCTCCAGCTCCTCAAAAAAGTCCTCGTCGATCTTTGTGAAGGAGTGGAGCACTCCCTCCACCCGGCTGATAACCGAGTCCCGCGTCTTTTTCAGTCCGTTTTTGATCTTCTCAAAAAATCCCACTTGCCTGCTCCTTTCCTGAAATATAAAGCCTGTGCTGAACCGCAGGGCCTTGCCCCTGGATTCCAGTCATTTTCAAGGGCGTTGTTCTTATAACTTCAAGCGTCACGCACTACACATTACACATTACACATTACACACTGCCCATTCCCAGCTTGGATTCGATTTCGGCAACCTTCAGCTGGAGAAGCTTGGAGACGCCCTCCTCCTGCATGGTGACGCCGTAGAGAATGTCCGCCGCCTCCATAGTGCCCCGGCGGTGGGTGATGGCAATGAACTGGGTCTGATCGAGCAAAGTGCGCAGATAGGCGGCGTACTTGTCCACGTTGACATCATCCAGGGCCGCTTCAATCTCATCTAGGATGCAGAAGGGCGCGGGATGCACCTTGAGAATGGCAAAGTAAATGGCAATGGCCACAAAGGCCTGCTCCCCGCCGGAAAGGGCCGCCAGGTTGTTGATGATCTTTCCCGGAGGAGCAACCAGAATCTCGATCCCGCTTTCCAGCAGGTTGTCCGGCTCCACCAGCCGGAGCTCTCCCTGCCCGCCGCCGAACAGCTGGGTGAAGATGCTCTGGAACTGATGGCTGATCTTTTTGAAATTGTCCGCGAAGATTTGGCACATCTGCTCCGTCAGGGTCTGAATCAGCCGGAGCAGCTCATTCCGCGAGCGCTCTGCGTCGCTGATCTGCCCCTTGAGGAAATCGTACCGCTCCCGTACCTCCCGGTACTCCTCGATGGCGTCCACGTTAACGCTTCCAAGGGCACGGATCCGGCTCCGCAGGGAGAGCAGCTCCCGGTTGGCGGCATTGGGATCCTCCAGCCTTTGGGCCAGCTTCTGGGCCTCGCTCCGGGTCAGCTCATATTCCTCCCAGAGCTTGGAGATCAGCCCGTCATATTCCCGCTGAATCTGGATCCGCCGCTCGTCCAGGCGGACCAGCTCCGAGGCCAGCCGCGCCTTATCCTCCTGAAGCTCACGCTCCTGCCGACGGAGGGAGGTAGTCTCCCCCTCCAGCTCCTGGCGGCGGGACATGGTTTCCGCCACCGACTGATCCAGGCCGGCGATCTGCCCCCGGCATGCCTCCGCCTGGGCCTGTAAGGTCTGGATGTCCCGGCGGATCCCTTCATTGGCCTGGGCCAGCTCCCGGCGCTGCTCCTCCAGCCGGGCGGCCTGCTGATCCGTACTGTTCCGGCGGGCCTCCAGATCCCGGATGGACTGGCGGACAGCCTCCATATCCTTCTCCAGCCCCAGCTGGCCGATCCGCAGGGAGGACAGCTCCTCCGACAGGAGGGCGCGCCGCGCCGCCGCTCCCCGGCTGCTGGACTGAAGCTGCGACAGCGCCTCAGAGCCCTGACGGAGCTCCTCCTCCAGGACGGTGAGGCGGCTCTCCCCCTGAACCAGGGCCTCCCGCTGTCCGGCTTCCTTCTCCTGCCGGAGAGACAGCTCTTCCTTCAGCCGGGCCAGCAGGACGCCGCCCTGCTCTGCCAGCTGACGGAGCCGCTTCTGCTCTCCCTCCGCCCGGATCCGATCCTCGTTGGCGGTGGTGATCTCAGCGGCGGCAGCTGTCACCTCCGCCTCCATACGGGCCGCGGACTCCTGAAGCTCCCGAAGCTGGGCGGTCAGCCCGGCGGACTTTTCCCGGAGAGACTGGATCTCCCCATGTAGGGCATGGATCTCGTTTTTCCGGCTCAGGAAGTTCTGGCTTTTGTTCCGGGAGCCGCCGGTCATGGAGCCGCCTGCGTTGACCACCTGACCGTCCAGAGTCACAATCCGGAACTTGTAGCCGTATTTTCTGGCAATGATAGTGGCAGTGTCCAGATCATCCACAATGGCGATCCGGCCCAGAAGAGATTCCATAACCTGCCGGTACCGGGGATCGTACGCTATCAGATTGCAGGCCAGATCCACATAACCGCCGTATTGCTCCAAGCCCTGGACCTGGAGCAGCCCCCCCTGCACCGAGGTCAGAGGCAGAAAGGTAGCCCGGCCCAGATTATCCTGCTTCAGCAGGCGGATAGCGGATTTGGCGGCGGATTCGTCCTCTGTCACCAAATTCTGCATGGCTCCGCCCAAGGCGGTTTCAATGGCGGCCGCATACTCCTCCTCCACCTGGATCAGCTGGGAAACCGTCCCCAGAATGCCGGTAAGAACGCCGCTTTTAGAGCGTTTCAAAACCTCCTTGACACTGTAGGCATACCCCTCCAGGGATTGTTCCATCCCCTCCAAAAGGGAAGCCTTCTGCTGAAGCTCCTTCATCCGCAGGCTCATCCGGTCAAGCTCCTGCTTTTGGGAGGAGATCTGCTGGTTCCGGTTTTCAAGCTTCAGCTTGTGGCCCTGCCAAGCGTTCCGAAGGCCCTCGATCCGCTCCTCCAGCACCCCGGTAAAGCGCTCGGCTTCGGACAGCTCCCGGGCGTACCGCTCTGCCTCGGCCGTCCGGGTTTCCAGCTCTCCCCGACCGTCCCGCAGGCTCTCCGCCAGCTCTGAGAGGTTCAGTCGGGCGGAGGCGATGGACATCTTAATTTGGGACTGCTCCAGCAGCAGGCCGTTGACCCGGTCGGTCAGCTCCCGTTCCTGCTGGGTCAGCTGCTCCGTCTCCCCCTGGTGAGAGAGGATTTCCGCCTGCTTGGCGTCCGCCTCCTCCCGGCGGGCGGAGAGCGCCTCCTGGAGGGAACGGATCTGCGCTTCCCGGGCCTGGATTTCGTCTGCGGCGGAATCGGCGCTCCGGGCGTAGTCTGCCAGCTCTCCGGCGATCCGCTCCCGGTTCTGCTCGTTGTGCAGGATGTCGTTCTCGCAGACCGCAATCCGGGAGGCAGCTTCCGCGGCCTCTCCCTCCAGGCGGGCCTTTTCCCGGCGCATGGACTCAATGTCCACCAGGCATTTCTGCATCGCCTCGAAAGCCGCCTGGATGCGGTTTTCGATTTCCCGGATATCCTCGCCCACGCTGTCGTGCTTCTGCTGACAGACCAGCAACCGGTCGGACTGATCCTTCAGGGACTGGTTGGATTTCTCAATGGTATCAATCCAGAGGGAAACCTCCAGGGATTTTTTCTGCTGAGACAGCTCCAGAAACTGCTTTGCCTTTTCCGCCTGCTCCCGGAGAGGCTCCACTCTGCCCTCCAGCTCCGCCAGAATGTCCCGCAGCCGCACCAGGTTTTCCTCTGCCCGGGCAAGGCTCCGCTCGGATTCGTTTTTCCGGTAGCGGTATTTGGAGATTCCAGCCGCTTCCTCGAAAATTTCCCGGCGTTCGGAGCTCTTGGACTGGATGATCTCTGCGATCTTTCCCTGCCCGATGAGGGAATACCCGTCCTTCCCCAGACCGGTATCCATCAGCAGCTCATGCACATCCCGGAGCCGCACCGGCGCCCGGTTGATCATGTACTCGCTCTCTCCGGAGCGATCGTAGCGGCGGGTCAGGGTTACCTCGTCGCTGTCCACCTCCAGCGCGCGGTCGCTGTTGTCCACCGTCAGGGACACCTCCGCAAAGCCCTGGGATCTCCGGCTCTGGGTGCCGGAGAAGATCACATCCTCCATCCGTTCCCCCCGGAGGGTCTTGGTGGACTGCTCTCCCAGCACCCAGCGCACCGCGTCGCTGATATTGCTTTTGCCGCTTCCGTTGGGGCCGACTACGCCGGTCAGTCCCCGGCCAAAGGTGACGCGGGTTTTATCCGGGAACGACTTGAACCCCTGTATGTCCAAATATTTTAACAGCATAAGTAAAAGCCCGCACATCCTTTTCTTGTGTAATCCTGTTTCTCGATTTTGGGCAGTGATCTAAAGAAGAAAGACCTCGAGGACGCCGTCCTCGAGCTCCTGCCAAGGGGATGCGTCCCCTTGGATTCCCATCTTTTGGGGAGGGGGGTGGGGACGGGCGCTTGCGCCCGTCCCCCTGCCTCGCTGGTACTTCCCGCAGAGACGATCGCCCGCCTACCCATTTTTTCGTAAAGAAAAAATTCATCCCCACATGCGGGGCAGAAACTGCGACGCAGAAAGTTTCGAGCGGGCCCTGCGCAGAAACCCCAATGCGGTGCAGGAAGTACTCCACACGCAGGAGGAAGCTTTTTTCTTTACGAAAAAAGCGTACTGCGGGAATCAGACTATCTGCGTGGCAGGAAGAAGGAAGTCTGTACAGACTTGCCCCCACCCCTTTTTCCGCCCTTAAAAAAGCCCTTAAAAAGATGGGATTCCAAAGGGACGCATCCTAGGTGCGTCGTGAAACGACGCACTGCGGAGCGCGAGGGCAGAGCCCTCGCGGCCTTTCCCTTCCGTTACCCGCCTGCTGCCCGCACCTGGTAGGCGGGAAGGGAGCGATCCTCCTGGAAAGAGAGCTCCCAGCCCTCCTGGGACAGCGCCAGGAGGTTCGCGCGGTGCTGGCCGATCAGCTGAGAGAGGGACGCCGCCCGCAGCTCCGCCCGCCAGGGAGCTCCCTTCGGGAGCTCCAAGCGGGAAAGGGCCTCTCTCGCCCGCTCCAGGTAGATATGGGACTGGCACAGCTCCCGGTAAGCCGGGTGGTAGGGCCCGGCCAGAAGCTGCCGCTCCAGCTCCCGGGAGGCGTGAAGCCCCATGCGGATCACCCGGATGCTTCGCCCGGCGAAATAAAGCAGCAGCTCCGCGCCCAGGGAAACCGCCTCCGCAAGCTCCATGGGCTGGTAGCATCCTCTCTCGTAAAGCTCCGCCAGGAAGGTGCCTCCCAGCACTAAGGTCGGATAGATCCGCACCGTCTCCGGCTCCAGGGCGGCCAGGGCCTCCGCCGTGCGGCGGGAACCCGCCGCGTCGTCCCCGTAAAGCCCCAGCATCATCTGCAGGCCCAGGGAGAAGCCCCATTCCCGGATCAGCCGGGAGGCTGTCACCACATCTCTGGCCGTGTGGCCCCGGCGGTTGGCGGAAAGCACCCGGTCCTCCATGCTCTGGGCCCCCAGCTCGATGGCGGTTACATGGTGGAGCCGGAGCAGAGCCAGCACCTCCCTGTCGATGGCGTCGGGCCGGGTGGAGATTCGGATGCCGCAGAAGCCATCCGGCCCCAGGAAGGGCTCAGCCGCCTCCAGCAGGGCAAGCATCTCCTGCCTGGGAATGGCGGTGAAGCTGCCGCCGAAGAAGGCAATCTCTGTATGGGCCGGATCCCGCGCCTTGGCGAGAGCGTTCCTCAGCAGAGCGGACACCTCCGGCGGGGAGGGGGCGGAGGATGTTCCCGAGATGGTCCGCTGGTTGCAGAAGCTGCACTGATGGGGGCATCCCCTGTGGGGAATGAAAATCGAAACCGCTCCCATGGCTCAGGTGGCGTAGCCCATCAGCTCCAGAGCCTCCTTGGCGGCCAGCTGCTCCGCCTGCTTCTTGCTCCGGCCGGATCCCATGCCGATGATGTTGGAATTCAGGTGCACCTCCACCGTAAAGGCCTTGTTGTGATCCGGGCCGGCCTCGCTCACTAGGACATACTCGATCTTTTCCTCCCGGTTTTTCTGTATGATCTCCTGAAGGGCGGTTTTGTAATCGTTCTGGGGGCCTGCCGGCCGGGACTCCAGCCGGGCGGGCACGAACCGCAGGACGAACTCCTTAGCCGCATCAAAGCCCCCGTCCAGATAGATGCTGGCAATCACCGCCTCGAAGGCGTCCGACAGAATGGAGGGCCGGTTCCGTCCGCCGGTGTGCTCCTCCCCCTTGCCCACATGGAGATAATCCCCCAGGTGGATCTGCATGGCGAACTGGTACAGGCTCTGTTCGCATACCAGAGAGGCCCGCATCTTGGTCAGCTCTCCCTCTGGGCGGTGCCGGTAGCGGTTGAACAGAAACTCCGCCACAATGACCGACAGCACCGAGTCCCCCAGAAACTCCAGCCGCTCGTTGTTCCGAGCGCCCCGGTGGCCCTCATTGGAGTATGAGGAGTGGGTCAGGGCTTCGTTCATCAGGGCCTTGTTGTGATAGCTGTACCGGATCAATGATTCAAAGGCTTCCATGTCTGATCTTCACTTCCTTGCGATGGTTTGACGGGACTGCGCGCGTGGTCGGGCAAGGCCGCGAGACGCTGTCTCGCGCTCTGCGGTGCGTCGTGAAACGACGCACCTAGGAATTCGGCTTCGCCGAATTCTGAGATGCGCCGCTGGCGGCGCATCGGGAAGGGATTCCCCTTGGATTCCCATCATTTGAA
>JAAVZY010000098.1 GCA_022791945.1 Oscillospiraceae bacterium
CGAAAAAATGGGTAGGCGGGCGATCGACCACGTAGAAAGTATCAGTGAGGCAGGGAGTAAAAAGTCTGTGCAGACTTGAACCCCACCCCCTTTTACGCCCTTAAAAAGACGGGAATCCAAGGGGAGCCAGCTCCCCTTGGCGGGAGCTCGAGGGCAGAGCCCTCGAGGTCTTCCCCGTCTGCGCAGACCGTCCCGGGAGCCTTCAGTCCCTGAGAAACTCCTTATAGAGAAGGCTGGGCTGGATGCCGGTGTTGTCCTGGTACTTGCCGCTTGTGTAGGGGTCGCAGTCGCCCTCCACTGTATGATAATAAATCTGGCAGATTTCCACGCCCGGATAGATGCGGATGGGCTGGACACAGAAAATTTCCAAGGTCCAATAGCCGCAGAAGCCTACGTCCCCGAAGCCGGCTGTCACGTGGACAAACAGCCCCAGCCGCCCCACTGAGGAACGGCCCTCCAGCATGGGCGCATGGGCCATGGTGCGGGTGAACTCCGCTGTCCGGCCCAGATAGAGGCGTCCGGGCTCCAGCAGCAGTCCCACCTCCGGAATCCGCAGGAGCCGGGTGGGGCTGGGGGATTTCATATCCAGCGTGTCCGTCTCATAGACCAGCAGCTCGTTGTGCAGGCTCAGATTGTAGCTGTTGGGATTCAGACGCTTGGGATCAAAGGGCTCAATCCAAATATCCCGGCCCATATGGCGTTGGATTTCCCGTCCGGACAGAATCATAGCGGCTCCTTTCAGCGATCAGCTCCGCTTTGGCGGAACTGGGATTCATAAAGGGATTTGTACAGGCCGTTGTTCCGCAGCAGCTCCTCATGGGTGCCCTGCTCCTCAATGCCCTTGTCGGTCAGTACGACGATCTGATCCGCATTCTTAATGGTGGAAAGACGGTGAGCCACTACCAGGGTCGTTTTGTTGCTGCTCAGCTTGTCCAGGGCCTCCTGGATCATGATTTCAGTGGCGTTGTCCAGCGCGGAGGTGGCTTCGTCCAGAATCAGGATAGGCGGATTCTTCAGGAACAGCCGGGCAATGGAAATGCGCTGCTTCTGTCCGCCGGAGAGCTTCACGCCCCGTTCGCCGATATATGTATTATACTTATCCGGGAGCTCCATCACAAAATCATGGATGTTTGCCAGCTTGGCCGCCTGCACGATCTGATCGCTGGTAGCGTCGAAATTGCCGTAGGCGATGTTGTCCCAGATGGTGCCTGTAAACAGGAACACGTCCTGCTGGACAATGCCCACATTGCGGCGGAGGGATTCATAGGTGAAGTCCCGGATATCCCGTCCGTCAATGGCAATCCGGCCGGAGCTGATTTCGTAGAATCTGGGAATCAGATGGCAGAGGGTGGTCTTTCCGCTGCCGGAGGGGCCTACGAAGGCAACAGTCTGCCCCTTCCGGATATCCAGAGTGATATTGGAGAGAATATCCTTCCCTTCCCCATAGGTGAAGGTCACGTCCTGGAAGGAAATGCTTCCTTCCACGCCGGAAACCTCCTCTGCGTGAGGGCTTTCCTTTTCCGGCTCGATTTCCAGGATTTCCACATAGCGCCGGAAGCCGCTCATGCCGTTCTGGAACTGCTCGATGAAGTCAATGATCCGCCGGATAGGCATCAGGAAGATGTTGATGTACAGCAGGTATTTCACAAACTCGCCTGCGGTGATGTACCCGTAGTAGCAGCATACGCCCGCGCCCGCCAGGACCACCAGGTTCAGCATATCCGTCAGCAGGCCCATGCCGGAGTGGAATTCCGCCATGGTACGGTAGGCGAACTCCCGGGCCCGGAGGAATGCGCCGTTGTTTTCCTCAAACTTGGCCTCCTCATGGTCGGAGCTGGTAAAGGCCTTGGCCACCCGGATGCCGGAAAGGCTGTTCTCCAGGTTGGCGTTGACCCCGGCGATTTCCTCGCGGGTTTTGGTGAACGCCCGATCCATCCGCCCGCGCATCCGGCTGGCGAACAGGATCAGCACCGGAATCAGGCAGAAAATCCCAACGGTCAGCCAAAGGTTGATGCTGCACAGGATCAGGAAGCTGGCCACCAGCATCACCGTGGAGGTGAAGATATTTTCCGGCCCGTGGTGCGCCAGCTCGGAGACGTCCATCAGATCGTTGACAATCCGGGACATGATAGAGCCGGTCTTGTGGGAATCAAAGAAGGGGAAGGGGAGCTTCTGCATGTGGCGGAAGATTTCCCGGCGCATGTCCGCCTGCATCCGCACGCCCACGCAGTGGCCGTAGTATTGGATGAAGTAGCTCAGACCCGCTTTCAGGATGAAAATTCCCAGCAGAGCGGCGCTCCAGATCAGCATGAGACGCAGCTCGCGGCTGGGCACATACTTGTCGATGATGTTGCCGGAGATGGTGGGGTAGAAGAGATCGCACAGAGCCACCAGCAGGGAGCAGATCATATCCGCCAGGAACAGCTTCCAGTGAGGGCGGTAGTAGCTCAGAAATTTTTTGACCAGATTCATAGGATACTCCTTCCGTTCGGGCCGGGAGCTGTCAAACCCGCTGTCCCTTATTTTAACAGTTTGTTCTCATTTTCGCAAGGGATTCCCGTCGGAGTATGCAGGGCCTCCAAGGCTGTGCAGTCATGGATTGGACTGCTGCATTTGCCCAAAGCAGGCCCTTTTTGCGGAATCTCAATTTGGCCGGCTGGAGAAAAACATAAAACCGGCGCCGCGTCTGCGGCGCCGGTTTTATGTAATGCGGCTGCAGGAGCCTTGGAGGGTGGAATTACTTCAGCAGAGTAATGCCGCCGATGAGAGGCAAACCCTTTACCTTGCCGGTTGCGGCATTGACAATGCCGATGATTGCGAAGATAAAGAGCACAAGGCTGAAAATGGAACCTATCGTCGTGAGGATGGGCAGGAAAGCACCCAGAATGCCGAACACCAGGCTGCATACGATCTCAATGATAAAGAGCACCAGACCCTGGTTGGCGTGGAAACGGCAGTAAGCGGAATCCTTCTTCGCCAGCATGGGGATCAGGAACAGAATACCAATGTAAGAGAGTACAGACATGCCTTTGTTTGCGTTGATATCCTCTTGAGAGATATTGGGGATGTTGTCAGCCATGAAGACCACTCCTTTCAGAATTGATTTTAGTATAGCAGTTTGATCCTGGTTTGTCAATTTCCCCAACGAGATTTTGTCAAAAAATAAGAACAAACTCTCCCTGTTTCCCACCTGCCTCCCCCATCTGGTAATCTCCGGAAATTGCTGGTATAATGATCTCTGCGTGGTCGGAGGGCCAGACCTCGAGGGCAGGGCCCTCGAGTCTCCGCAGTGCGTTGTTTCACAACGCACTTAGGAATTCGGCTTCGCCGAATTCTGAGATGCGCCGCCAGCGGCGCATCGGGATTCCTGCACAGACTGGGATCGTGCTTCCGATCGGTATGTGCGGATGGGGTATTCTGTGCCTCCGAGGGAATCCTTCCACCACCGTCGTCCCTCTGGTCCGACGGCGGTCCCCTCTCCCATACGTTCCTTCGGAACGTATAACAAGGGAGGCAAGCCAATCCTGTACTCCTACAGACGCTTTCTGCGAAGTTAAGAGAACGAGCAGTTCTTAACTACGAACAAAACGTCCATTAGCGTAGAAAGCTGGCTCGGCCCCCTTGCGAGACGTTCCGAAGGAACGTCGGGGGCATCCCTGACTGGAGGATTCCGTGCGTAGCACTCAGCCCTCCCCTCCGCAGAGAGTATGAGCGTAGCAGGACACGCTCGGGACTTTCTGCGTCGCAGTCTCTGCGCCGCCTATGGGGATGAATTTTTTCTTTACGAAAAAATGGGTAGGCGGGCGATCGTCCCTGCGGAGAGTACCAGCGAGGCAGGGGGGGCGGGCGCAAGCGCCCGTCCCCACCCCCACCCCAAAAAGACGGGAATCCAAGGGGACGCGTCCCCTTGGCAGGAGGCTCGCAGGGTCAAGGCCTGCGGCCTTGACCCTTGGGCAGAGCCCTCGAGGGCTTCCCCTTCGACCACCCCAGCGCCTAAAACAAGGATCAAGGAGCGGATGCTGTATGAAGAAACACGGTGCGAACAGGGTTAGGAGGCTGGCTGCGGTTTCGCTGGCGCTTGTCCTCCTTGCCGCTGGCTGTGACTGCGGACGGTCAAAGCCGGAGCTTCCCAAAGAGCCTGCGGCAGAGCAAAGCGCGCCCGCAGAGCCTGACAGGACAGCGGACGAAGAGAATCGCCGCGCGGCTCTGAAAGAAGCCGGGGAGCGGCTGGACGGGTATCGCTGGCCCCGGGAATCCCTTCAAAAGAATATCCTTGGGCAGAAAACAGAGTTTACCCTTTACCACGGGAATGGATGGACCATCCATGTCCCCGCCGCCTGGGCGGAAGGCGACTATTCCGCTCAGTGGGAATCCCCCTCCCATCATGCCGGATTTTCGGTGAGCAGGCAGCTTCTGGGGATCGACAACACCAAGCTGTATCGGGCCCGGCAGGGCTCCTGGCGGCATGAGACAACCTATGATCCGCCCTTCGATTACTATTATGACAACGACGGAGGCTATACGCCGCCGGAGGGCAGCGCCGACTATATCTACTTTTTTGCCCCGGACGGGGAGGAACGCTGCTATGAAATGACCCTCAGCACTGTAGTGGGGGAAACGACCCAGGAGGAACGGGCCCTTCAGGAGGCGATGCTTCTCAGCTTTTCCCTGGACGACAGCTCCCACGTTCTGCGCACCGGGGAATACTCGCCGGGCCGAACCGAGTGGGAAGCCGCCCTTGCCGGCCTGCTGGCTCAGACAGAACCCATCTGGTTTCACCTGGATGACAACGGCGGGGTGTGGGAGGAGATCACTGCCGGGAAAAGACGCCCGGACTATCTTCCTTACGTCCAGGCCCTGGAGGATTACCGCCCGGGGGCATTCTTTCAGGCCCCTTTGGGAGAGCGGCCTGAAGGAGCCCCGGCACAGGCAGAAGAGACAATCACCCTCTGCCTGCCGGAAATGCGGATTTGGCTGTACTTCTACAGCGGATCCCCCTGGGTGCATATCTCCCATGCCGGTGAGGAGTACTGGGCGGAGCTCCGGCACAAGTATGCCCCGGAGCAGCTGATTTTCGATTCTGTGCGAAACTGGCTGGAAGCGGAACAGAGCTGGGCCGTCAGCCCCGCCCGGTGATGTTCAAGCGCCGGGGCAGAACCCATATTTTATAACCAGGCATATCAGCCGGTATCTGCAGGGAGGGTGGAAATGGATGCTGATTAGAGAGATGAGCTTGGACGATATTCCTGCTGTCCTGCCTCTTTATATCTCTTATTACAACGAGCAGGAGGACGGATGTTGGAATGAGCATACGGCAGCAAAGCGGATTCATCAGGTATTGAGTATGGAAGATTCCTATGGGCTGATAGCGGAGAATGAAAAGAATGTCTTAGGCTTTGCAATGGGATACTTCAAACAGTACGATGACATTATAGGATATACACTTGATGAAATAGTGATTGCCTATCCGTACCAAAACAAAGGGATTGGAAGCATGCTTCTGAAAGAGCTTGAAGAACGAGTGAAAGAAAAAGGGGCGGCTTGTGTTGAGCTTCAGGCAGTAAATGATGCTATGCACGAACAGTATTATGGAAAGGCCGGTTATAAAAACGCAGGAAATTTTGTTTTGAAGGTCAAATGGTTTGAATAAGAGCCTGTTCAAGACCTCTGCGTGAACGAAGGGCAAGACCTTGGGGACGCCGTCCCCAAGCCTCTGCCAAGGGGATTAAATCCCCTTGGAACCCGTAAATTTTTTTTGGGGGGTAGAGGGCCTTCCTCGCTGGTACTTTCCGCAGGGGCGATCGCCCGCCTACCCATTTTTTCGTAAAGAAAAAATTCAGCTCTACGAACGGCGCAGGAAGTATCCCGCACGCAGGAGGGAGCTTTTTTCTTTACGAAAAAAGCGTACTGCGGGAATCAAACTTTCTGCGTGGCAGAAAGCCGGAAGTCTGTACAGACTTGACCCCACCCCTTTTTCCGCCCTTAAAATAACGGGAATCCAAGGGGAATCCCTTCCCGATGCGCCGCTGGCGGCGCATCGCAGAATTCGGCGAAGCCGAATTCCTAGGTGCGTCGTTTCACGACGCACCGCGGAGACTCGAGGACAGCGTCCTCGAGGTCTTGACCGACCATACGCCGCAGAGCCTTGCTCAATCAGCCGCTTTGCGATATAATAAAGCACTGAAAGAGGTGAGCAGGATGGATGAACGGCTGATGGCGGCGGCGTCCCTGGTAAGGAGCGGCTGCGCAGTCTGCGATGTGGGCGCCGATCACGGCTATCTGGCGGCATTTCTGGCAGAGGAGGGCCGTGCCGGGCGGGTAACTGCCTCCGACGTGAATCCGGGGCCCCTTGAGGCGGCACGGCGGACGTTGGCCGCACGGGGACTGGCGGAAAAGGTGCGGCTTGTTCTGTCCGACGGGCTGAAGGAGATCCCCCCGGAGGACGCCATGGACGTGGTCATCTGCGGCATGGGCGGCGAGCTGATCGCACAGCTGGTGCTGGCGTGTCCATACCTCCGGGATCCGGAACGCAGGCTCATTCTCCAGCCCATGACCCAGGCGCCCTGGCTGCGGGAATGCCTCTCCCGGGAGGGCTTCCGGCTCCTGCGGGAGCTTCCCGTCATCAAGCGGAACCACTGCTACACCGTGATGCACTGGCAGTATGAAGGCCCCTCCCGCAGCTGCTCCCTCCTGGAACGGGCGGTGGGGCGGATTCCCCAGGAGGATTCCCCAGCCGCCGGACTGTTCCTGGAACGGGAGCTGAGACGTGCCGGAGAGATTGCCCAGGGACTGGAACGCTCAGCGGAGCCTGCCGGGGCGGCTCCCTGGCGGGCGCTGGAGCAGGCGCTGAGCGATGCCCTTGAGCAATGGCGGATACGCCAAATCAGAAAGGAGAAGGAGCTATGACGCAGCCCACGGCAGGAGCGGTCCTGGAGGCCCTAGAGCGCCTCGCCCCCTATTCCCAGGCGGAGGCCTGGGATAACTGCGGCCTTCAGGCCGGTTCCCCCGCGCAGATCGTCACTGGCTGTCTGGTGGCCCTGGATGTGACCATGGAGGCCATCCGTCAGGCGGAGGTCATGGGCGCGAACCTGATTGTTACCCACCATCCCCTGATTTTCCGGCCGCTGAGCGCCATTCCCGGAGGGGATCGGATCTGCCGCCTGATTGCGGGCGGAATCGCCTCTATCTCCGCCCATACCAACCTGGATCGGGCGGCGGGCGGCGTGAACGACGCGCTCTGCGCGGCGCTGTCTCTGTCAGAGCCCAAGGCTCTGGACAGCGGGATGCGGCTCGGGCTTCTCCCGGCGGAAATGACCCTGCCGGAGCTGGCGGAGTATGTTCGGAAGCGCCTGGGCGCTCCGGCGGTGGAGTATCTGGGGGAGGGAACCGTCCGGCGGGCGGCAGTCTTTTCCGGCGCGGGCGGAGACGCCTGGGAGGAGGCAAAGGCCGCCTCCGCGGACGTCCTCATCACTGGCGAGGTCAAGCACAACGAATGGATCGACGCCTGGAACCACCGCTTTCCGCTGGCGGCTGCGGGCCACCACGCTACCGAGCAGGTAGTGCTCGGCCCCTTGGCCCGCTATCTCTCCTCCTGCTTCCCCGCAATGCCCCTCA
Organism: Oscillospiraceae bacterium; assembly: GCA_022791945.1. Classification (GTDB taxonomy): domain Bacteria; phylum Bacillota; class Clostridia; order Oscillospirales; family Ruminococcaceae; genus Paludihabitans. The sequence continues at coordinate 7,615 of JAAVZY010000098.1, forward strand.
GCATCTTTTCCGGCTTTCCTTTGGGAGTTTCCTCGTAGGAGCCTCTTCGGGAGTGCTGCGTGGTCGAAGGGCAAGGCCGCGAGACGCGAGGGCAGAGCCCTCGCGGCCTTCCCGCTGAACGCTAAGACTTATCCTTAGGCCTGGAGACAAGCGCCACGAGCAGCCCGCAGAAGATAGCGGCGGCAATCCCGGCGGAGGCGGCGGTCAGGCCGCCCTTCAGCGCGCCCAGGAGGCCGTCTGCGGCCAGGGCCTCCTTGACGCCCCGGGCCAGATTGTATCCGAAGCCGGTCAGGGGCACTGTCGCGCCTGCGCCGGCCCAGTCCACCAGAGGCTGATACAGCCCCAGCGCCCCCAGAATCACCCCGGCTACCACATAGGAAACCAGGATCCGCGCGGGGGTGAGCTTGGTATAATCAATAAATACCTGCCCGATGGCGCAAAGCGCTCCGCCCACCAGAAAGGCCTTCAGGCAGTCAATGAACAATTCCACTAGTAATTCCTTCCTTTCCGCCTACGGCTCCCGGCTGAGATGCACCAGATGGGCAATGGAAGGAATGGTTTCCCCCTGCTGCATACTGGTAGGAGACATCAGCGCGCCGGTGGCGATAAACAACACATTTTTCAGAGAGCCCTCCCGAAGCCGGGGGAGAATATGCCCGCAGAGCACCGAGCCGCTGCATCCGCACCCGGAGCCTCCCGCGTGAACGTCCTGCCGCTCCCGGTCAAAGATCAACAGGCCGCAGTCCTGATGAACCCCCTCCAAATTGACATCCTCCCGGGAAAGCAGCTGGAGCAGCAGCTCCGAACCCACCATCCCCAGATCGCCGGTGTAAATCCCGTCGTAATCCTGGGGCCGCGTCCCTGTGTCCATCAGGTACTGCTTGATGGTGGAGGCGGCCGCCGGCGCCATGGCGGCTCCCATATTGTTGATGTCGTTGATGCCCATGTCCTGAATCCGCCCAAGGGTCACCCCCCGCACATAAGGGCCTTCCCCGTCCGCGGAGACTACCGCCGCGCCGGAGCCGGTCACGGTCCATTGGGCAGTAGGAGTGCGCACGCCGCCGTACTCCAGAGGAAAGCGGAACTGGCGCTCCGCCGAGGCAAAATGGGAGGAGGTCACAGCCATCGCATGATCCGCCAGCCGGTTATCCGCAAACAGAGACGCCAGCGCCAGACTCTCCGCCATGGTGGAGCAGGCTCCGTACAGGCCTACAAAGGGAATGTTCAGCTCCCGCAGGCCGAAGCTGGAGCCGATGCACTGATTCAGCAGATCCCCGGCAAAGAGCACGTCTATCTGACTGTTCAGCAGCTCCGCTTTCTTCAGCGCAAGGGAAACCGCCTCCTTCTGAAGCTGGCTCTCGGCCTTCTCCCAGGTTTCCATCCCAAGGGTGGTGTCCTCGAACACCTGGTCAAAGCAGGGACCCAGAGGCCCCTCCCCCTCTTTTTTTCCCACCACAGCGGCGAAGGACCGCAGGCTGGGCCGTCCGGTCATCCGATAGGTGCTGTGGGACAGCTTTTCCGACATAAAAACCGCTCCTTTCCCCCGGCTACTGAAACAGCCGGATACAGAAGAGAATCGCCCCGTAAAGGATGGACGCGGAGACGCCGTACACAATGACGGGCCCCGCGATGATGAACAGCTTTGCGCCCAGGCCCAGGACAAAGCCCTCCGACTTGAATTCCAGCGCAGGGGAAACCACTGCGTTGGCAAAGCCGGTAATGGGCACAAGGGTGCCGGCCCCGCCGAACTTGGCAATGTTGTCGTATACGTTCAGCCCTGTGAGAACAGCCGAAGCCGCCACCAGCGTGATGGAAACCAGGGTAGAAGCGTCCATGGGAATCATCCCCATCCGGCGGTAGAGCGCAAAGAGCAGCTGCCCGATGACGCAGATGAGCCCTCCCACCAGAAAAGCGCTGGGAATGGTAATATAGCTCTTGCTGTTGGGCGAGGCCTTTTTGGTGAGCTCGCCGTATTCCTGCTTGGAAATATTCATAAAAGTGCCTCCGTTTCCGGTGTTCTGGGGCTAGTATGCGCAGGGCGGAAAGGGAATATACCTGCAGCGGCCTGTGACCATAGCTGCTGGAGCCGGAGAACAGGCTCTTAAGGTCTTGGAAAGTTGGCACAAATACGGGAAATCCTCATAATATGGTAGTGAGACGATTCCCACGGCACAAGCCCCGGGATGGAGATCTGCGCTCCGTGAGGAAAATATGGAACTTAGGAGGATATTTATGCCTGAATCAAAATTTGCGTCTCAGCAAAGCGGCTCTGGCTGCTTCAAGGAGGCTGTCTGCATCAACGCCGGCCGTATTTACGACAGCTGTTCTGAATAACAGCTTTCAAGATATAGAAATTGTAGAGATCTCCGCGGATATTCAGAAAACGCCGCTATTCTCCTACTTTTAGAGTGATTTCCAGCACAAACTGTTCCTTTGGCCAGCTTTTCAGCTTCTGATAGGTGGCTTTCTCCACCACATTCTTCAGCATGGCGTTTCGCTCCGAGGGGGTGGAGGACTGGTAAGCCTCCAGTACATTCCGGATCTTTTCGGCGGCTTTCCGGGGATCAAAGGCCCTTACTTTCTCCAGCCGCTCCTGCAGTGCAGATTGAAGCTGCTTCGTTTCATCCAGGCGCTTTTTCAAAAGCTCTGAGCGCTCCCGGAAGACCTCCAGGGTGTACACTTCACTCTCCAGCAGGTCATACAGCCTGCCCATTTGCCCGTTCAGCTGTTCCAGCTTCCGGGATGTCTGCTCCAGCTCATGCTCCAGGGATTCCGCAGATTCCAGAGAACGCTGCTTTGTCTCCAACAGCCGCATCTGCTCCCCCAGGGTTTCAAGGAACTGCTTCTCCACACGGTCAAAGGGCGTGGATTTGCAGCATCCCGCCCGCGGGCACAGCAAATAGGCATCCCCGTTTGAAAAGGGCCGGTACTGCATTTTCCCGCCGCAGCGCTGGCATATAATCAGCCCGGCCAGCGGGTTGACAATCTGGCCCACATTATAGGGAGGATGATAGCGGTTCCTGGCGATTTCCTGTACCTTTTCAAACAGCTCGGCGCTGACAATAGGCGGGTGTTTTCCTTCACTTCGGATCCATTCGCTCTGATCACGGGACTGAACCTGGATTTTATCCTCGCCATTTAAGGGCTTCACCCATCGTTCCCGATTCCATTCGATCCGGCCTGCATAGATTGGATTCCGCAGAATCCCCATAATGGTGGTGCGGTTGAACGCGGTTGTCCGGCGGGGCCGCGCGCCCTGCGCATTGACTACCTTCGCAATCTCCAGACATCCATGCCCTGCGGCGTACAGCTCAAACATTCGGCGGACAAAAACCGCCTCCTCCTCCACAATTCGCAGAGATGGCAGCTTGCCAATGCGGATTTTTTCATATCCATAGGGCGCGTTTGCGATATAGCCGCCCTCTTCTACAGTTTTGTAGATCCCCCGGCGCATCCGCTTTTTGATCACCTTCAGCTCACGGCGGGCAAAGAAGCTCTGAAATTCGGTGTATTCCTCATCGGTTTCGTCGTTGAGATCATAGGTTTTTTGCGGCGTCAGGATCTTTACCCCCGCCCGCTTGATAGTCTCCAGGATCACACCCTGCTGGGACATATTTCCACGGCCCAGCCGGTCAATATCCATGCAGACAATCACATCACAGGAACCCTTTTCAATGTCCGCCAGCATCCGGAGCATTTCCGTCCGTACGTACAGGTCTTCGCCGCTCTTTACTTCCTCATAGACGCCTGCAATCTGTATGCCCATTTGTGAGGCCAGCTTTTCTAGGGTTTCCTTGTGTCTCCGAAGGGTTTCCTCTGTGCTGTCGCTTAAGGATTCCGCCCGTGACTTCCGCAGATAGAGAAACCCGCGGAGAATATCCGGTTTGCTGCTTTCACGCAAGACTGCTCCTCCTTCCGGTTAGGCGGCTGCTTCTTCACATATTATCCACCCATTGCTTTTTGTCGAATCTTATGCTATTGTAGTAATTGGCGCTGCCAGTAACGGTAGGCGGTTGGCCCCTCCCATCATGGAGGGGACTTCTTGCCCCCTCCGGAAAGAGGGGGTGATGCTATGAGTACATCCGAAGTGTTACAGCTTTGTCTTGTCATCATCGGCATCTGCGGCTTGTTTCTGCAAGCCTATAATAAAAAGAAGTAACCGCCCCATAGCTCCCCAGCTTAGCGGTTACTTCTGCAATCAAGTGAGGGGCTAACCGTCTACCGGCAGCGCCCTTTCTATTCCTATTCTAACCGCTTTTGATTCAGTTGTCAAGCAGCCCTGATACGTTTCATTCAAGACATACCCTCCCCGCTGATATCTTCAAGCTGTGTCAATGCGCCAGTGCCGGGACTGATTTTTGATTGCTGTGATTCTCCTCTTTTTTTCCATTGAGATTTAAGACCATCTATATGCTCAAACAAATTGTCTTTTATTTCTGCCCACATAGGATCTAAAATAAAATCTATCCCTTCCCGGCGGGCCAGCTTTGAGGCAGGTACAAAATCACTATCCCCTGCTATTAAGATGATTTGCTCAACCTGGTGCTTGTATGCAAGGGAAGCTATGTCCAACCCTATCTTCATGTCAACCCCTTTTTGCTGAACTGTAAACATGAAGTCTTTATCCGTCAGTTCTTCTACCTTTTTCTTTCCAGCGCATAGCTCACGGGTCACTTCAGGGCGCAAATTGTATGCCATATAATCAGAAAGTTCCCCTAAACGCAATGCAAATTTTCTTCGTTTTTTCAGCTCGTTCAAAAAGGCAATCGTCCAAGTATATGTATCAGATTTATCCAAATCCACGTTTTTTCTTGTGAGAGGGTGATAAACGCTTTTTCTTCCAACAGGAGAACAATCATAGTAGAAGATTCGATATAGCTGCCGCATTTCGCCGGAATCCTTATCGTTAATATGTGCATAGCAATAAGCGCTCAGTTCCTTCGCCCGATCCTCTGCCGACTTCTTTCCCCACAGATGTAAAGCCCGTTTCCTATAAAATCCTCCATCAACAAGAATCGCTGTTTTCAGCATTCCTATCTCCGTCCCTTTATAACCAAAGATAAGGCCCTAGGATTCAGCCTACCCCTTATCAATGGGGGGCTTACTACCAAGGGCCTGTTAAGCAAGTATTAAAACCTGACAGCATAATGCTACACCCCTATTATATGCGATTCCGTACATAAAGTCAACTCAAAACAGAAAAATTTCTCGTTTATCCATCTTCATCCCCACAGCCCACTTGCTTTTTGCCCCTTAAACTTCCGTCTATCCAAGCCACTTACTTCAGTATTACAGCTTTGTCTTGTGATCATCGGCATCTGCGGCTTGTTTTTGCAGGCCTATAATAAAAAGAAGTAACCGCCCCATAGCTCCCCCAGCTAAGTGGTTACTTCTTGGCTTCGAGGGTTATTTTCTCTATTTTTGAGCGCCTTGCTGCATCGTTTTACGTCTCTCGCGCAGCTTTATTTTAACCGATTCGTGAGCAAGGCATAACAACTCATTGACAGAATCATGCACCCTGGGGGCGGTTGCTATATCCGGCAGGGATAGGAAACGTTGTGGCGGCAGCAGGGAGTAGTTTGCAAGGGTAAGTGTAAAAGTCTCCTTGGCTGCCTGGATATCATCCAAAGTAATTTCGAAGGTATCCGCACCACATTTATCTACCAGAAGGTCTTCAAGGGTGGCGGTAAAAAGTTCAGGCTCCCCCTTTATATATCTGCCATTCGTAAATGAAAAGTTTTTATGTGCATATATCAGGTCTTCTGCCGCTAATTTGTGCTGCGTGATTGCGGCAGTAAATAGTCGCAGCGCGCTCGGCATCTTACAAAAGTCCATCTCTTGTATCAGTTCAGGTCTTTTCTGACGCAGTGCATAAAGAACAACGGCATCGCCTGAGTAAGATGCAAACGAGGAGTGGACGTGAAACTGCCGAAGGAGAAGTATGGCGGCAAGCGCCGCCTCTGAATTCCCGAAAAATAGATGCCGCTCCAGCCCATAATAAAACAGAAATACGTATCCAATGTCGATAGGAGCGCTGATATCTGCCAGCCATCGAAGATAGGAGCCTCGCTGCTCCGGCGTTAATCCCCAGTAGTTTGGGTAATACCCTAAAGGCTCCGAAGAAAAATCAGTAAAGGAAACAGGTAAGTCGATATCGATTGCGGACGGTTCCGTTGTTCCGCAGATGCCTATGTTGATATGAATTCCAGCAACTTCAACCTCTGAGGTCTCCATATGCGTGTTGACATTTTTGAGCGGTCCATTTTCAAACCATAAAAGATCAATGATTTCTTTGGGGATGGATTTGAAGGCATCCATTGAGGAGAGGGCGCCAGAGCTGTTTTCCGGATATGATATAGCGTTGTCCGAGATCTGGGGACGGTCGTCTTCCATGACCATCCGCAAATCCGAAAGCGCCTTATTGTAAGCATCCGCAACGTCTGAGAATACTGTTTGAAAAGAATGCAGCTGTTCAAAATGTGCACATAAGCGCCTATACCTGGCAGACTTTGTTTTAAGCGCTGACACAGAGGTAATTTCTTTTTGGTAGGTTCTCGCAAGAAATGCGGTTTTGACAGAACGTAGGCTGGCAGGTAAATTTTCGCACCATCGGAGCGTTTTTGTCTTGTTGATTCCGGGGCAGCCTGTTTGAGCGGCGCGGGATAACGCGGATGCCTTTTTCGCTATCAAATCTATACGGCTGCGGAGCGTTTCAAAGCTTGTGGTGCTCTGGATAATCTGTAAGCTTTCCGTAATAATGCGGGTATCGTTTTGCAGTTGTTCATACAAAACCAACGGTGCGTATCGTTGCCCTTTGCGCTTAGATTTGCCGGGCCTCCTGGAAATGCGACGGAGCGCAGCGATCAGGAAAGCTATCGCAAAAGCAATGAGGAAAATGATAACAAGCGGCATTCCCTTTACCCTCCCTTTAAATCGATTTCTGGAGTATCACCAGGTATGCTTACTCTGCATCACGCGCCCGACCACGTTGATTTTAAGCACGTCCTCCCCCTCGAAACGCCGGGGCGGATAGTACCGATTAAAACTGATAAGCTCGATCCAATCCGGGCCATAGCGGACCTTTTTTACAACGCCTTCCTCTCCGTCTATGATGACTACGGCAACATCGCCGCTGTCTACGCTGGGCTGGGAGCGAACTAAAACTCGATCGCCTGGCTCCAGCTTTGGCTCCATGCTGTCCCCTTCAACGGTCAGCCAGAAATAGTCCTCACCATCATCCACATAGCATTCAGGAAGTTCATCATATCCTGTGATTTCCTGCACTGCTAACCCGCCCACGCCGGCACGGACACAGCCGAGGATTGGCGCGATATGTTTCGGTGGCTCATATGGAATAGCGTTCGAGGGAATGGGAGGCTTAGAATCGTTATCCTCCCACCCCATAAGTTTGGCAGGGGATACATTCAATATTTCTGCGAGCTGTGCGATACGTCCCTGACGCAGTGTTTTAATGCCGCCACTCTCCCACCGCTGCACTGTTGCTTCGGACACACCCATTTTTTCTGCTATTTCTAAAAGGGTAAGGCCTAATTCCTTCCTTCTCTGTTTCAATACGGAAGACAGACTCATCTTATCGCCCCCTGTAAGCGTATTATAGCATCTAAACTTACGTTTTGCAATAGATATTGAGCAGAAAATCAAAAAACTTACGCAAAAGGTATTGACAAAATGGCTATGCCAGTGTATAGTTTACTTACGCAAAAAGAAAGCGTTAGGAGGTGAGACTATGTATAAGGTGGATGTTCCTAAGGTTCGAGGAAAGATGGCTGAACGAGGAATTACCATAACGCAGCTATCTGAAGCCTTGGATATCAGTCGAAACACCCTATCCGGGTATTTTAACGTCCCTACACGAATTCCATACCAGACTCTCAGCAAAATGGCCGAGGTATTATGTGACGACCAAGAGGAAGCTGCAAGAATTTTTTTTGCACAATAACTTACGTTTTAAGAAAGTTTTGCAACCGCCCATCCGGGCGGCGGGGAGGTGAGAGAATGAAACTTTTCGGCATAGACCTATCGACAAAGAACATCGGCTTTGAGTACGGAGAACAAAAATATGTGGTAGAGTACCGGCGTGTCCCTTTCCATGAAATACAAGACGTCCGAATCCTTACAGCGTCTAAAAGCAATCGCATGGAAATCCTGCACGACTGCCACGCAGAAAACATCTGGGCCTGTCCTGCTCGTGGACAGACCATCCCCCTTCTGCTGGAACACATCCTGAACCGAGCCCTATATCGCGTTCGTAAGAAATTGGACAATCCAATTTCCCACCGCGGTGAGAAGCGGCGTATGCTTGGCAAGCACATCTGAGAATTTGGACAACCCGCCTTTCTGTATAGAAGCCGCACCAGATTCTATCTTCTTTAATTCTCCGTAAAGCCCTTTTGCCTGTAGCTGTTCCGCTTCCGGAAGGGTATGAATCAGTTTTTTAATATCATCCAAAGACGCACCGGCGTTGATGGTAGCAGTTTGCTGGGAGCCGATGATGGCAGGTCCGTTAATGGATTCAATGTTGAACACCTGGACCGGAGGGGCTGAAACCAATTCTTCGTTATTCTCGCTGATAAGGTCGATACCTATAGGCGACAGTTTCAATAGGGCGTACCCCAAAGTATTATATGTATCAACAATCCCCTTATCTTTCAGATAACGAATCGCTGCATCCATTTCTTGACGAGCGGCGAAATCTTCTTTTGGCCATAGATAGGTAATGCTTGATTCACCCTGCTCGTAGTTTTTCTTTAGGTCCTCCAGTATTTCCTTTGCCTTTTGCCGAATGTCCATAATAAAAAATCCTTTCATAAAGAAGGTGAGTGCGGCATAGTCAGCGGGTCAAGCTGATTTTTTAGAATCTCTTTAAATGCAGTGAAAAGCGCCCTATTCATATTTCAGGAGGCTCTATGCGGGTTTTATTATACAAATTCTGCTTGATGGTTTTGAATCTGTATTCTGGATTTCTAAAGGGACTACAGAGAGCTGTCTGGTGGATTCGGAGAAAGTGTACCCAGTGGGAACTGTGGTGTAACAAAAAGTTCGGAGGCTAAAAGCCGCCCGGATGGGCGGCGGGGAGAAGGAAGTGTAAAGATGTATACCATGAACAGAAGAAAGATCGTTGAGATTGCGGAAAAGGTTTCGCAGATTTTTAAAGAAAATCAGGCGACCGATTCTGATGTGGAGTGCATTTTCTATGAAATCGCGCCACATATCAATGGCAGAAGCACCGCACCGGTTGATGATGACCAAGGAGATCGAGGATGGTTGCGGTTTGAGCTACATTTTGAGGCGGGGCCGGAAAGAGATGAGTTGTACCAACTTTTAGATCGTCTGCAAATATCCCGGCGCGAACTGGCGCTTATTGTGCTGGGTCTTCGCGTTCGACCTGGATTTTCTCTTGAAGATTTTGATACTTAAAGGCTATACAGCCCAGTGTATCCGATAGAGCCTCTTTACTGGTTATACCAGAGTATATGGCTAGTAATATGCGATATGGCTCGAGCTGCCACAGATTTACTGTCATACTTTTTGTACCGAAAAAGCCAGTCACTTCGAGTTCAAAGGTTTTTGAGGCATCAGCAAATATACGACATATACTTTCAACCTTATCGCGTTTTTGGATGGAATACATTGGGCCAAGAAATTCACAAACTTCTCGCATCTGTTTCAATGACATGGTTTATTCTCCTTTTCAAATGGATGGAGTTTAAAATCCGCCCATCCGGGCGGCTGGGATAGAAAAAGAGCCGGACGGCAATCCGGCAAAGTGAATACACCAAAACAATACCACAGAAAGACTGGAAGGTCAAGCAAGCCGCCCATCCGGGTGGCTGTGAAGCAGGTCAGAAAATCTATATAACCTTCAGGTAGGAAAGGAGGAACCCCGTATGAGTAACAATCCAAACCCCATTGTGCTGAAAGCGTCCCGCATTTCAGATGAGTGCATCGGCGTCGTTCGCCTCACCCCGGAGGCCGAGAAAGTGGTGCGCCGTTTGCGCGCCAAAACCAACCTGCCCATTCGGCAGATTGTCTCAGAAATTATCATCCAGGCAGAAAACCTCATTGACATCGACACTGCCGATGATTACGAAAACTAAGGAGGAACAGCCTTGACAGCCTAAAATTTCCCAAGCGAGAGCAATCGTAGACTTTCAGGCCAAAAGTCAACAAAAGATGCCGCCCGGATGGGCGGCGGGGAGGTGACCAAATGCGAAAAGAGACAAGCGAGGAAGAGCTCCTATCTCCGCAGAAACTCCAGCAGAAGATAAAAGCGCTTCGATGGAATACCTTATTCCTGAATATCAGCTGTATCTTCCTTGCCATCGGAGGAATCAAGCTGCGAAATGATCTCACAGAGCTTCAGGGAGCCATCCGTCTGGCTCTGGAGAACACCAAAACCATTCTTGAGCAAGTCAATATCATCTGTGGACAAATCAACGCAATTTTTCAAATGGTTGACGGCGTCATTCCATTATAAGATGGGCCCCGCAGTGCTGTAACACCGAGGAGCCCGGGCGTACCCCAGCGCATTTTGAGGAGGGACCAGGGTACAAGAGCATTTTACCATCTCTTGTACACCTCGTCAACCCCGGACAAGGAGGTAACATGCAAGCATTAAAGAAGCGGCTGTAGAGAATCGGACGGAGAAAATCAGGGAAGTGAGAGCACAAGTTCATAAATCCTTACATAGGACAAACTTTCAGAAGCGTAAAAATAGAGCAGAGGTGATCAACATGTCAAAACTGCCAGACGTTCCTCCGCTGGACATGCGGGATTTCGTTCCCGTACATATTAGCGACGAGCCCATGCTTGTAGACAAAATCGTAACCAACGAGTGGGACAAGGGCGGCCCGCTTGTAGGGGTACGCTATGCCCGTATCTCCGAAGAGGAGAATCAGAAACGAAAAGAGCGGCTAATCGAAATCGCCAGCGCAGTCCGGGCACGGATTGAGCAGGGCCTTCCTCCGGGTTAACCCGGGGGATGCGGACAAGCCATCAAATATAGAAGGAAACAGATGTGTCATGGCCTATCTGGATCTAAAAATCTATCTAATCCTGTGCCGGCTGAGCGGATGCGCCCCCAGCTGGGAGGGCCTCCGGGCCTACGGGCTCAGGATGCGGAAAGCGAGAAGGGAACCGCCCATCTCATATGAATACCAATATCAAGGAGGAAGAAACACATGTTGGAAATGAAAATCACAATTGAAGCAGCCGAACTGGCCGTTGCTGTAGAGAAGCTGGCAGACGCCATTAGGGGCAATCCAAACATTCTGCCCTTGGATCCGCCCCAGGTCCAGACGCCTGTCCCTGTAGCGCCTGTTCCTGCGTCCGTAGCTGTTCCGACACAGCCTCCCGCTATGCCGGTGCCTACACCGCCCCCGGCTTCTGTACCCGCCGCTCCAACTCCTGCTCTACCCGTGGCCAGCGCTCCCTCATATACCTTGGACCAAATCTCCAAGGCCGGGGCCGCCCTGGTGGACGCCGGGAAGATGGAGCCCCTGCTGGGCCTGCTGACCAAGTACGGCGTCCAGGCCATCACCCAGCTCCAGCCCGCACAGTACGGAGTCTTCGCCACAGAGCTACGGGCCCTGGGCGCTCAGATTTAGGAGGTGCCCCATGCCTCCTGAGAAACACGCCTTGCTTTCTGCGTCATCCGCATCCCGCTGGCTGGTGTGTACAGCGGCTCCCCGCTTTGAGGAGGGGCTGCCGGAGAGCACCAGCGACTATGCGGAGGAGGGCCGCCTGGCCCACGCCATTGCGGAGCTCAAGGTCCTCAAGAAGTTTACCATCATGACCAACCGCACCTTTAGCACCCGGCTCAATAAGCTCAAAAAAGAGGCCCGCTATGACCCGGAGATGGACAAGACCACGGACCTCTACCTGGAGCACCTGCTGGAGCAGGCCATGACCTACAACAGCTCTCCCACCGTGGCCGCTGAGGTCAAGGTGGACTTTGCGGACTACGTGCCGGAGGGCTTTGGCACCTGTGACTGTGTGATGATTGGAGGAGATACCCTTTGCATCACCGACTACAAGCACGGCAAGTGCGTCCCCGTGTCCGCTGAGGGCAACCCCCAGATGCGGCTTTATGCCTTGGGAGCCCTCAAGCGCTACGCCCCCATTTTTGGTGACGCCATCAAAAAGGTTCGCATGAGCATTGACCAGCCCCGCCTTGACAGCTACACCACGGACACCATCACGGTGGAGGAGCTGCGAGCCTGGGGGGAGAGCATCAAACCCACCGCACAAAAGGCCTTTTCCGGCTTGGGTGAGTTTGCCCCCGGTGACCATTGCCGTTTCTGCCGGGGCAAGGCTCAATGCCGGGCCCATGCTGGCGTCAACACCGCCCTGGAGGACTTTGCCGGGTGTGTCCCGGCGGGTTCCCTCACCCCGGAGGAAAAACAATCCATGGAGGCCGCCAAGGCCAGCGGAATGGAGGCCCCCGCCCTCCTCACGGATGAGGAAATTGGTGACCTGCTTATCCGGGGCAAGCTGCTGGTCCAGTGGTACAAGGACCTGGAGGAGTACGCCACCAAGGCCCTGCTGAACGGCAAGCCCATCCCCGGCTGGAAACTGGTGGCCGGGCGGAGTGACCGGGCCTTTACGGACCAAGACGCTGCCCTCAAGGCCATCATGGAGGCGGGCTATGATGAGGCCGTCATCTATGAGCGCAAGCCCTTGACCCTGGCCCAGCTTGAGAAACTGATGAGCAAAAAGCTCTTTGAGGCGACTGTTGGCAGCTATGTCATCAAGCCCCCCGGCAAGCCCAAGTTGGCGGAGGCCTCTGACAAGCGGGAGGCGTACAACCCCGCCGCCGCTGACTTTTCCGGGGTGGCCTCCGATGCGTGACACCGTGAGCTTTTCCCAGGATAGCTTTCACGCCACCATCTACCTGCCCAGCCTCCTGGACCTGCCCGTCAAGAACGCCCGCAAGATTTTCACCATTATGCTCTTGGATGACCGGGGGAATGAGCAGGCCATCCAGGATACGGAGCTTTTTCTTGAGGACACCGTGCCCGAAAGCAAGCGGGCCTGGCATGACGCCTCTGTGCGATACCAGCGGGAGTGGCGGCTGATTGAAAAGCCTACCACCGTGCGGCGGACCAAGGCGCAAATCCAAAAAACCGCCGCCATCCGGGCCCACAATGATGAGCTCACCAGGGACGTTAAAAAGGCCAAACGCCAATATGAGCGCTGGGTGAAAATCCAGGCTCTTTGGAATGATACGAAACACAAAATGAAAATCATGTAAAGGAGTAAATGATTATGTATCAGAACGACCCCATGAAAGTGCTGACCGGCGAGTGCCGCCTGTCCTACTGCAATTTGACCACCCCCAGGGCCGCCCAGCAGGGCGGGGAGCCCAAGTACAGCGTCACCCTGCTCATCCCCAAGACAGACGTGGCCACCAAGGCAGACATTGATGCCGCCATCCAGGCTGCCGCCAACGAGGCACTGTCCAAGGTGTGGAACGGGGCCCGCCCGCCCCAGCTCCGGGTGCCCATCTATGACGGGGACAGTGTGCGGCCCTCCGGGGTCCCCTTTGGCGATGAGTGCAAGGGTCACTGGGTCATGACCGCCTCCACCAAGAACAAGCCCCAGGTGGTGGGCATTGACAACATCAACTGTGAGCTGGCCCCCTCTGACATTTACAGCGGGATGTATGCCCGTGTCACCATCCGCTTTTTCGGCTACTCCAACAGCGGCAATAAGGGCATCGGCTGCGGTCTGGGCAATGTCATGAAAACTCGTGACGGTGAGGCCCTGGCGGGCGGTGCCTCCGCCTCCGTGGACTTCGCCGGTGTGGGTGCTGCCCCTGCCGCTTCGCCCGCCCATGGTGTCAACCCTGCGGTTCCCACGGGCCCCGCTTACGGCGTCAACCTCGCCGCCCCGGCGGCTCCGGCCTATCAGCCCCCCGCTCCCGGCCCTGCCGCCACCACGCCGCCTTGGGGCCCCGCCAGTGGCGTCAACCCCATCACCGGCCTGCCCATGTAACAGGAGGAAGTCATGCACCATCTGAGCATTGACCTTGAAACCTTTTCCAGCGTCCCCATCAAAAAGGCCGGGGCTCAAAAGTACATATCCAGCCCGGACTTTGAAATCCTGCTCTTTGCGTACAGCCTGGATGGTGCACCTGTTGAGGTGA
>JAAVZY010000156.1 GCA_022791945.1 Oscillospiraceae bacterium
CAGCGCGCGTTTCAAAGCTACGCCCAAAGCCAGCCGGACGTGGAGGGAATCTGGTGCGCGGACTGCGTGGAGGAGGGACTGCGCCTTCTGCAGGAGCAGACTCCGAATTTCGTAGTGCTGGACTGGATGCTGAAAGGGGAGGGAGGGGACCGGTTTCTGGAGCGGATCCGGGAGCTGGAGGGAAGCCGGCCCTGCATCTTTGTGGCCTCGAATATCACCTCCGAATACACCAAGGCGAAGGCGGGAAATACCGGTCTGATAGAAAACTATTACGAGAAGACAGCGGCAGGATACGGCCCGGCCTATCTGCTGCAGGAGATGCGGCGCTACAACGGCACCCTGTTCGACCGCACCAAGGCGGTGATCCGCGCCAACCCGTGCAGCCCCGGGCCTTCGGAGGAGGAAGGCCCCCTGAGCGACGAGGAGCTGCGGAAGCAGATCCGGAGTATCCTGAGGCGGTGCGGGCTGAACACCAACACCATCTCGTTCATTTCCTCAGTGGAAACCATGTTCCGGGCGGTGCGGCTCTACCAGGAGAAGGGGCCGAACTACGCTGTGACGCTGGAAAAGGATATCTATCCCCAGGCAGGGGCGGCGATCTGGGGAAACAACCGGCAGAAGAATCTGATTGTGGAGGAGAAGCGCCGGGAATCCGCGATCCGACGGAACTTGCAAACGATCATCCAGATGTTGTATGATAGAGAGGCAGACAAGCAGCTGCTGGAGCTGTACTTTGTGAACCGGAACGCCATGGGGGTGAACGGCGGCTATCCGCCTGTGAAGCTGTTCCTGCTCAACTTCGCCGAGACGTTCGCCTCCGCCTCCAGGAAGGACCCCAACCGAGGGAAGTGAGCGGAAGGGGAAGACCTCGAGGGCTCTGCCCTCGAGCTCCTGCCAAGGGGATTAAATCCCCTTGGGACCCGTAATTTTTGAAGGGCTTTGAAGGGCGAAAAGGGGTGGGGTTGAGTCTGTACAGACTTCCGGCTTTCTGCCACGCAGATGGTCTGATTCCCGCAGTACGCTTTTTTCGTAAAGAAAAAAGCTCCCGCCTGCGTATGGGGTACTTCCTGCGCCGCAGAGGGGATAGGATTCGCAGAACACGC
>JAAVZY010000099.1 GCA_022791945.1 Oscillospiraceae bacterium
ACGTCGGGGGCATGGCAGGGATGCCGCCGCCAGGCGGTAGCCCTGACTGGGGGATTCCGTGTGTAGCACAAAGCCCCCTCCTTACAGAAAGTCCCGAGCGTAACAAAACACGCTCGGGACTTTCTGCGTCGCAGTCTCTGCGCCGCCTATGGGGATGAATTTTTTCTTTACGAAAAAATGGGTAGGCGGGCGATCGTCTCTTCAGGGAGTACCAGCGAGGTAGGGGGGCGGGCGCAAGCGCCCGTCCCCACCCTCACCCCCAAAAAGACGGGAATCCAAGGGGACGCGTCCCCTTGGCAGGAGCTCGAGGGCAGAGCCCTCGAGGTCTTCCCCTCCGCAGCGGGGACCGGGCGTGGTTCAAGGATGGGCGCTCAGATCCGGTATGGCTCCAGGGGCTTTACCAGCCGTCGATCCACCAGCGCGGCTACGCGAATGCCATCGTTTTCGTACTGCTCCTCCAGTACCTTTCCCTGCTGGCGGAGCTGGTCCAGCAGGCGCCCCTCCGTATAGGGGAGCTTCAGCTCCATCCGGCAGACCGTTTCCTCCAGGCACTGCGCAATGCAGTCCAGCAGCCGATCCAGGCCCTCCCCGGTTTTGGCGGAAATGCAGACCGTCCGCTCCGCCTCCGGAGGCGGAGCCTCCAGCCGATCGATCTTGTTGCACACTGTAATCACCGGAATATCCCCGCACCCCAGCTCCTCCAGCAGGCCGCGGGTTACCTCCAGCTGTTCCGGCGCCTGTTCATCCGAAATATCGCACACATTCAGAATCAGATCTGCGCCGGCGGCTTCCTCCAGAGTGGAGTGGAACGCCTGGATCAGCTGATGAGGCAGCCGCCGCAGAAGCCCTACCGTATCCACCAGCATGGCCTTCTGCCCGCCGGGGAGCCGCAGCTCCCTGGCGGTGGGATCCAGCGTGGCAAACAGCTGATCCTTTGCCAGCACCCCCGCGTCCGTCAGCCGGTTCAGCAGAGTGGATTTCCCCACGTTGGTATATCCCACAATGGCCACGGTGATATACCGGTTTTTCGCCCGGCGCTCACGGATGCGGCTCCTCTGCTTTTCCAGCTCCCGGAGCTCCCCCTCCAGCGCGTCAATCCGCCGCCGGATATGCCGCCGATCGCTTTCCAGCCTGCTCTCTCCAGGGCCCCGGCTGCCGATGCCTCCCTGCTGCCGGGAGAGCTGCCGCCCCACGCCGATCAGCCGGGGAAGCAGGTATTTCTGCTGGGCGAGCTCCACCTGCAGCTTGCCCTCGTTGGAGCGCGCTCTCTGGGCAAAGATGTCCAGAATCAGCATGGTGCGGTCAATCACATCCACACCTGCCGCCTCCTCAATGTTGCGGATCTGCATACCGGTCAGCTCATCGTCAAAAATCAGCAGATCCGCTTCCTCCCGCTGTACAAACTCTTTTACTTCCTGGAGCTTTCCACTCCCAATATACGTTGCGTTGTTTACCTTGTCGGCCCTTTGAAGCACCTCGCCGATCACCTCTGCCCCGGCGCTTTCCGCCAGCTCGGCAAGCTCCGCCAGGGAGCGCTCTCCGTCATAAGCGCCTGAGTCCAGCCCGATCAGCAGGGCGCGCTGCTGCTTCTGCTCATTGCTGTAAAGCTCTGTCATAATATAGAATCACCCTTCTTGATCCGCAGCCGCTGGGAACGCGGCTGCGGGGCATGTTCTGTTTGCATGAATTGTGTGACGCAGTGTTCCTGACTGCAAGAGTTCCCACCTTTTTCGGATATATAACGTCCAAAGGACGTCGTCAGCAGAGAGAATGCAAAAACGCCCATTCCGGCACAGCCGGAATGGGCGCATTTCTCCACAGCCCCAGACAAATATCTGGAGATTGACAGAGAGCCTGCAAAGCTCTCCTGCATCTGTCATGTGAATCAAATCCGCTAAACCAATCCGACCACACGGGAACAAGCCTGTGGCTGTACACAGACCTGCCGTTTCTGCCCGAATCTCAATTAGCGAATTCTCATCACACAGCCTCTTTCCAAAAAATAGTGGCCCGCTTCATCTTTAAAGCCTGAGCAGGCGGTTAAGCCGTGTTTAAGTGTAACACACGCGCATCCCGCTGTCAAGCATTTTTCAGCGTGAAAAATCCCTTTGACTGCCCCAAAAGTAAAATTCAGCAGCTACTTAATATCAAAATTTTCTGTTTTCAAATCACAATAATATCTGCCTCTTGCAGCAGTAAACTTTAAAACACAATAATCCGGGTCGGTTACGCCTTTTTTGTAAAATATTGTATCGCCCTTTTCCCAAATCATGCTTTTCGTTTCCTGATCCGTTAAGACTTCCATTTTACCTTTTAGCATAACGCCAACATATTTAATTAGTCCTTTGTGATAGAAGTAAATACTGGCGCTTGGATTGTCTTTATATTGTTTTGCTCTCATAGATGAAGTATTCGTAGAAAAGTAGAACTCTTTCAGCCCTATTCTTTTTCGGGGTTTTAGCATGGCTTTGATATTAGGACAATTCTCATCATCAATAGAGCATATAAAACTAACCCTTTGTCTATCAATAAAATTTTCTATCTTCTTCAAATCCATAATCCTTCAGCTCACTTTCAACGCCCCATTTTCTGAGCCGATTATAGCACAAGGCTCCTGTCATATCAATGCGCCTCTGTAGAAATTGCCGGAATCATACTCCGGCAGCACTTATTTTGGCCGGGCCCGTGAAAATGCTGCGTTGACTATGGAAAGCAGTTAGACTATAATAGGAGGGTAAGAGCCCGCCGGGAGCGGGCGGAATCGGCTTGAGCGGAAAAGGCAGGTGCATTCCATTGAAAAAGAACAGCGGCAGCGCTGCCGCCGTAATTGACATTGGCTCCAGTACGCTGAAGATGTGCGTGGCCCAGGCGCGGAAGGATCGGATACAGGTGCTGGATCGGCTGGAGCAGCCCCTCCGGCTGGGGCACGAGGTCTTTCACGACGGCAGAATCAGCTTTGAAAGCATCCGGGAGCTCTCCCGGCTTCTGAACGGCTTCGGGGAGATTATGCGGGAATACGGGGTCAGCCAGTACCAGGCGGCGGCCACCACCGCCCTCCGGGAAGCCGCCAACCGGGACTATGTGCTGGATCAGCTGAAAATACAAAATGATATGAGCGTGCACGTCCTGGAGGAGGAGCAGGAGAAAACCCTGATCTACTCCGAGGTGCTGGCCAGCGGGCTGGTGGACAGGGACGCCACCACCCTTATCTCCCATATCGGCAGCGGTTCCCTGGGGCTGGCGCTCCACAGCGGCAGCGAGATGGTCTTCTCCCAGAACATCCCCATCGGCCCCCTGAAGCTTCACGATCTTCTGGGGGAGCTGCTGGGGGACGTTCACGTGTTCCATCAGGCGGTGGAGGAGTACCTTTCCACCATTATTCACCGGCTGCCTCTGCCCCGGATGTCCGGGGAGGTGAGCAATCTGATTCTCACCGGCAGCGAGGTGCGCCTCATCGCCCGGGCCTGCGGCTCCGAGGAGCGGGAGGGGTATTATCTGCTCCGTCCCAGCGCCTTAAACGAGCTGTTCGGCAGGATCCACGCCATGCAGCCGGAGAAAATCGGAGAGCTGTTCGGCATCCCGGAGGAGGACGCGGAGCTGCTCTATTCCACCCTGATGATTTACATCTATCTGGTGCGGCTGACCGATGCGGAGCGCATCTGCGCCCCCAAGATCGAGCTGTGGGATCCCATGCTCCGGCATCTGCTCCTGCCCTATTCCCGGAGCGCCTATGAGGAGCAGACCGCCGGCAACGCCTTGTCCTGCGCCCGTGTGCTGGCCCAGCGCTATCAGTGCTCCCTGCCTCACGCGGATCAGGTGCGGAGCTTTGCCTGTGAGCTGTTTGACCGCACCCGGGCGATCCATGGTCTGGGCAAGCGGGCCCGCATGCTGCTGGAGGTGTCCGCCGCCCTGATTGACTGCGGCTATTATGTCAATTCCAACTCCCCTGCTGCGGCGGCCTATGAAATCCTCCGGAGCACCGGCGTGTATGGGGTGACCGCAGGGGAGATGGTGCTTGTTGCGGCAGTGGTGTCCTTTGGGCACGCGGACAGCCCGGCGCCTTATCGGCTGACCCAGGCGGGACTGGATCGGAGCCAGCAGCTGGTTGTCTCCAAGCTGGGCGCGATCCTGCGTCTGGCCTCCAGCCTGGACCGCTCCCAGGCCCAAAAGATCACCCGCTTAAAGGTCAAGCTGGATCGGGATCAGCTGATCGTCGCCGGCGAAAGCGCCGAGAGCTTATGCCTGGAAAAATGGGCCTTCAACCGGAACTCCGTCTACTTCGAGGACGTCTTCGGCGTCCGCCCCTCCCTGCGCGTCAAGACCGCCCTCCCCGGCGGGCTTGCCTGAAGAGCGGGAAGGCCGCGAGAGCTCTGCTCTCGCGGCTCTGCGGTGCGTCGTTTCACGACGCACCTAGGAATTCGGCTTCGCCGAATTCTGAGATGCGCCGCCAGCGGCGCATCGGGAAGGGATTCCCCTTGGATTCCCGTCTTTTTAAGGGCAAAAGGGGGTGGGGGTTCAAGTCTGTACAGACTCGTTACTTCCTTCCCCGCTGATACTCCCCGTAGAGACGATCGCCCGCCTACCCATTTTTTCGTAAAGAAAAAATTCAGCTCCATAGGCGGCGCAGACACTGCGACGCAGAGAGTGTGAGCGGGTTCTGTTACGCTCATGCTTTCTGCAGAGGGGGAACACTGTGCCACGCTCGGAATCCCTCAGTCAGGGATGCCGCCGTCGGACCAGCGGGACGGCGGTGGTGGAAGGATTCCCTCAAAGGCACAGCGTCCCCATCCGCACATACCGATCGGAAGATCCCGCTCAGTCTGCGCAGAAACCTGCGTGCGGCACAGGAAGTACCCCGCACGGAGGAGGGAGCTTTTTTCTTTACGAAAAAAGCGTCCTGCGGGAATCAGACTCTCTGCGTGGCAGTGGTTCGGAAGTCTGTACAGACTTAACCCCAACCCCTTCCGCCCTAAAAAAGCCCTTCAAATAATGGGAATCCAAGGGGAATCCCTTCCCCTTGGCAGGAGCGCGAGGGCAGAGCCCTCGCGGTCTTCCCCTCCCCAGTCACCCAGAGGGCGGAGCGGTTGGGGTTGTTCTACTGGATGCCGGGGATGGAGGGCAGGCTGTCGAAGCCCTTTTGCAGCTCCTCGTCTGTGGGGACATAATCACTCATGGACTGATGCATATAGTTTTCGTAGGCCTTCATATCAAAGTAGCCGGTTCCGGTCAGGCCGAAGAGGATGGTTTTGGCCTCGCCGGTTTCCTTGCAGCGGAGGGCCTCGTCCACAGCGGCCCGGATGGCGTGTGCGGATTCCGGCGCGGGCAGGATCGTCTCGTTTTTGGCAAAGAGCACTGCCGCCTCAAAGACCTTGGTCTGCTCCACGGAAACCGCCTCCATATAACCGTCATGGTAGAGCTTGGACAGGATGGGGGACATACCGTGATACCGCAGGCCTCCCGCATGGTTGGAGGAGGGAATAAACCCGCAGCCCAGGGTGTACATCCGGGCCATGGGGGTGATCCGGCCAGTGTCGCAGTAGTCATAGGCGTACCGTCCACGGGTCAGGGAGGGACAGGAAGCAGGCTCCACCGCCACGATCCGGGGAGACGCCTTACCCAGCAGCTTGTCCTGCATATAGGGACCGATCAGACCGCCCAGGTTGGAGCCGCCTCCCGCACAGCCGATGACCACATCCGGATACTCGCCCAGAATGTCCATGGCCTTCCTGGCCTCCTGGCCGATGATGGACTGATGGAGCAATACCTGATTCAGCACGGAGCCAAGCACATAGCGGCTGCCGGGAGTGGAAACGGCCTTTTCCACCGCTTCGGAAATGGCGCAGCCCAGGCTCCCGCCGGTGGAGGGGTTGTCCTCCAGAATTTTCCGGCCCACTCTGGTGGTGTCGCTGGGGCTGGCGATCACTTCCGCCCCGAAGGTTTCCATCACTGCCTTACGGAAGGGCTTCTGCTGATAGGAAACCTTCACCATGAATACCGTCAAGGGGAGGTGGAAATAGGAGCAGGCTTCCGCAAGAGCGGTGCCCCACTGGCCGGCGCCGGTTTCGGTGGTCACGGAGGTGAGCCCCTGCTCCTTGGCGTAGTAGGCCTGGGCAATAGCGGAATTGAGCTTGTGACTGCCGGAGGTGTTGTTGCCTTCAAACTTGTAGTAGATTTTGGCAGGCGTGCCCAGCGCCTTCTCCAGGCTGTAGGCGCGGCAGAGGGGAGAGGGCCGGTAGATCTGGTACATGTCCATGATTTCCCCGGGAATATCGACATAGCGGGTGGTGTTGTCCAGCTCCTGCCGGGCCAGCTCCTCGCAGAACACCGGATAGAGATCCTCCGCCACGACGGGCTTGCCGGTAGCGGGATTGATCAGGGGATCAGGCAGCTCCTTCATATCGGCCCGGAGGTTGTACCACTGGCTGGGGATCTGCTCCTCTGTGAGATAAAGTCTGTGGGGAATCTTAGCCATTGTTGTACTTCTCCTTTCAGTTTCACTCTTTGTAGAGCCTGTTCAAAATCTCTGCGCGTTCGAAGGGCAAGACCTCGAGGGCGCTGCCCTCGAGTCACCGCAGTGCGTTGTTTCACAACGCACTTAGGAATTCGGCTTCGCCGAATTCTGAGATGCGCCGCTAGCGGCGCATCGGGGACGCGTCCCCTTGAATTCCCGTCTTTTTTGGGGGTGGGGACGGGCGCTTGCGCCCGCCCCCCCTGCCTCGCTGGAACTTTCTGCGTGGACGATCGCCCGCTTACCCACTTTTTCGTAAAGAAAAAGATTCATCCCTGCGTGCGGGGCAAGACCTGCGACGCACCATCTCTCTGCCAAAGGTCAAGAGCAGACGCTCGATGGGGCGTACAGACTTGGGCTCCGCACCGGGGAGCTTTTTTCTTTACGAAAAAAGCGTATTGCAGGAATCAGACGATCTGTGTGGCAGAGAGAGGGAAGTCTGTACAGACTCAACCACCCCTTTTTCCGCCCCTAAAAAAGCCCTTCAAAAATTACGGGTTCCAAGGGGATTTAATCCCCTTGGCGGAGGTTTGGGGGCGGCGCCCCCAAGGTCTTAGCCCTTCGAGCGGAAATCCTGAATAGGCGCTTAGAGAATGCGCAAGCGTCGAGCGGTCTGGCAGGCAATTAAAAAAACGCCTTTATCCCAGCCTATCTCTGGGACAAAAGCGTTTGCTTCTGCGGTACCACCCGGTTTGACGGAAATCCGTCCACTTTATCTCGTGCGCGGCAGAGCCGGACACAAGCCCCTTGGTAACGGGCGGGAAACCCGTCAGGCACTACTGAACGCATCAGCGCTGTTCGTCCTGCCCTCATAAGTCCATTCACCAAAGCGCTTCACTGCCGCAATCCCACCGCCTGCGGCTCTCTGAAAGGAAACAGTCCCTGGCTACTCTTCTTACTCAACGGTTTGAGCATTCATCTGTTATGCCTGTCATTATAACCGCCTTTCCCCGGTTTGTCAAGAGGGAATTTTTCTTGCCCCGGGGCGGCGGCTTCCGGAGGCTGTGTCACGGCCGGGGCTTGCCGCCCTGCGGCCTCCTGTGCTATACTGTTATTATTCCAGGGACGAGCGCATGGCGGCTGTCCTCTGCCCCGCTCCTCTTCTGAGCACAAATTCTCAACAAGGAAGGGATCCTATGGAACAGCAATCCCTGTTTCTTTCTGCCGATGGTTCCGAGCCGGAGCAGGAGCCCGGCCTGGGCGCGCCGCTTGCCAGCCGTCTCCGGCCCCGCACGCTGGAGGAGTTCGCCGGGCAGAAGCATCTGCTGGGGCCGGGACGGATCCTGCGGCGGCTGATCGATCAGGATCAAGTCTCCTCCATGATTTTCTGGGGGCCTCCGGGCGTGGGGAAAACCACTCTCGCCCGGATCATCGCGGGAAAAACCCGTTCCCGCTTCATTGATTTCAGCGCGGTTACCAGCGGCATTAAGGAGATCAAAGAGGTCATGAGCCGCGCGGAGGAAAGCCGCCGCCAGGGAGAGCGCACCATCCTCTTTGTAGACGAGATTCACCGGTTCAACAAGGCGCAGCAGGACGCGTTTCTCCCCTTCGTGGAAAAGGGAAGCATCATCCTGATCGGAGCCACTACGGAGAACCCCTCTTTTGAGATCAATTCGGCGCTTCTGTCCCGGTGCAAGGTGTTTGTGCTCCAGGC
The DNA here is from genome assembly GCA_022791945.1 of Oscillospiraceae bacterium. GTDB lineage: Bacteria > Bacillota > Clostridia > Oscillospirales > Ruminococcaceae > Paludihabitans. Next base: position 8,163 of record JAAVZY010000099.1, read on the forward strand.
GCTGGAAGCAGAGGAGCTGACCTGCCTGCTGGAGCACGCCCTGAAGGATCCCCGGGGCTTTGGAGAGCTGGAGGTAGCGGTGGAGCGGGCGCTGCTGGAGGCAATCTCCCGGTTCGCCAACGGGGACGCCCGTACGGCGCTGAACACGCTGGAAATGGCGGTCCTCAACGGCGGGATGGATGCGGAGGGACGGATCCAGGTCAGTTGGGAGGTATTGGAGCAGTGCGTGAGCAAGCGCTCCCTCCTTTATGACAAGAAGGGAGAGGAGCATTACAATCTAATTTCCGCCCTCCACAAATCCATGCGCAACAGCGATGCAGACGCGGCGATCTACTGGCTGGCCCGGATGCTGGAGGCTGGCGAGGATCCTCTTTATGTAGCCCGGCGGCTGATTCGGTTTGCCAGCGAGGACGTGGGCATTGCGGACAGCCGGGCGCTGGAGGTAGCGGTGGCGGCCTATCAGGCCAGCCATTTCAACGGTATGCCGGAGTGCACGGTGAATCTGGCCCACGCGGTGACCTACCTGGCTCTTGCTCCCAAGTCCAACGCGCTGTATCTGGCCTATGAGTCAGCGAAAAAGGACGCCCTGGAAATGCTGGCAGAGCCTGTGCCTCTGGTAATCCGTAATGCGCCCACCCAGCTGATGAAGGATCTGCGGTACGGAGAAGGCTACCAGTATGCCCACAGTACGGAGGACAAGCTGACAAATATGCAGTGCCTGCCGGATTCCCTGGCGGACCGGCACTACTATCAGCCCACCGATCAGGGCTCCGAAGCGCGGGCCAGGGAGAAGCTGGCCCGCATCGCCGCCTGGAAGGCCGCGCACCGCTCTGAGCAGTGAGCCAAGACCTCGAGTCTCCGCTCACCCGGACAGCCGCTGAATAATAGCGCGGTTGAGGCGGTCGTATTGGCCTCTGGGCAGGGGGACGGTGAGGCCGGAGAGGAGCTCCACCTGGGTGCGGGTTACCCGGCGGATGAAGGTCAGATTCAGGATGCAGGAGCGGCTGATCCGGAAAAAACGGCTGTCCAGATCCTTCTCCAGCTGGCCCAGGGGGCGTTTAACAATGTAGTCCTGATCCGCGTGGACGGTCACATAATTGTGCAGAACCTCCAGGCAGGAAATCCGCCCCAGGGGAAGCCGGAGCGTCTCGCCGGGCAGCTCCAGCGTGATGCGGGGCTCGTTCCGGGACAGCCGGGAGACTGCCCGGTTCAGCACCTGGAACAGCTTCTCCGGGACCACCGGCTTTGTCAGATAGTGCAGGGCCGATACCTCGTAGCCCTGGGAGATGTAGTCCGAATAGCCGGTGATAAATACAATCTGTATATCATCGTTGTCCTCACGGACAGCCCTTGCCAGGGCCACTCCGTCCATGGCGCCCATCTCCACATCCAGCAGGAGCACGTCAAAATCCTTCTGCTCGCTGTATCGGAACAGAAACGCCTCCGCGGAGGGGAACTGCTCGGTTTCTGTCCGCGCCCCTGTCCGCTGGGACCACTGCCGGACCAGGTCGGCCACATGCCGGGCATAGGACGCGTCATCGTCGCAGAGGGCAAAGTGATACTCCATCGCGCTTCCTCCTCCGGAAAACAGAATCAGGGCCGCCGGGCTCCGGGCCTCCGGCTTTCTCCCAGAGCCGCCGGCAGAAGCCGGAGGCAGTATGCCCCATATCCCGCCATCAGAGACAGGGGCGCTCCCAGGATAAACTTATACCGGATCTGCATCTCGCTGACCAGGAACATCAGCGCCAGCCCGAACAGGAACAGCGCCGCCAGAAACAGAGGGCGGTTCTCCCGGCGGAGAGGCCCCTCCGCCGGCGGGCCGAAGTCCTGCCGGATCACCGCCTCCGGCGCGCTCCGGGACAGGAAAGAATCTGCCAGCAGCCCCAGCGCCCCCAGGCTGACAAACAGCATCAGCGCCATATAGAATACCCGGGAGGCCCCCTTGATCAGATCATAATGGTGATCCATAGTGCGGCCGTACATACTCCAGAACAGATCCAGATCATCTGCCCAGAAGGTCTTTGTCTTTTCCCCGATCATCCCCAGGGTGCCGCCGGGATCCTGACGGATCTGCGCCAGCGTTTCCCTCTGGAGGGTCTGGTTGACCGCGGGAATATCACAGCTGTATTCCTCCAGCAGCTCGTCCCGGAAGCGCTGTTTTTCCGGCGTCCACATCCCGTCCTCGCCGGTGAGCCCTACGTAAAAGAACCAGCCTGTGAGATTCTGGGGCGGGTGCCCGATGTTCTGCCCAATGGCCCAGTCCGCGCCGGCGGTGGCGGCCACCATGCAGAGGGCGGCGGAAACCAGAACCGCCGTGCCGCCGCCCAGAGCCTGCGGGAAGCCCTTCCGCCGGGCAAAGAGAGCGGGCAGGATCCGGCAGACGAGCTCACAGATCGCCAGCGCCGCCAGCAGCACCGCCGCCACGGATTTGAACCGGTTCAGCAGTCCCAGCAGGAGCCCGGCCGCCGCCGTCCAGGGGAGACGCCGGAGCAGGCCCTCCTGCTCTCCCGCCCTGGCCCAGGCCAGCAGGGCCAGCAGCATCAGCAGAATGGTGAAAAAGTCCGGCGTATGCAGGGTGCAGGAGAGGATGGACACCGGCCAGAAGCCGAACGCCGCCGCTGCGCCCAGCCCCATGCCGGGGCGCTTCAGATAGCGGGCGCAGAGCCGGTAAAGGCCGGCCATAATGCCTGCGGTAAGGACCGCGTTCAGGAACTGGGCGGTGTAGATGGAGCTCCCGAAAAGGGCGTACAGATTTTTCAGCACCAGCATATAGAGGGCCCAGCTGGGATAGATGCAGTGATACAGGGCCATGTCGTCCCCGGAAAGCTCCACCGGGGGCCGGGGATGGAAGATGCTGATCCCCTGGCCCAGGAGAAATTCCGCCGAAGCCCGCGCCTCCTGGTAGTTGGAAACGGGAGGATTTTTAAATTTGAGGATCACCCATACCCTGACCAGGAAGGCCGTGATCAGCAGCAGGGCCAGCACCGCCGGATGGTACCACCGGCGCCCTTCCGCCCAGCGGAAGGGCTTGGCGGCAAAAATGCAGCCGCCGAAAAGGAGCCCGGCGTAGATGCCGCCCAGCAGCAGATTTCGCGGCGGGACAATGGAGAGCTTACACAGTGCCAGCCAGAAGGCGTATGTACAGGGAAAGCAGATCAGCAGGACATAGAAGATCCGAACCAGCGTATTGGACGCCCTGAACGAATGGCGCATGACAACCTCCTTGTGGATCTCTGCTTGGTCGAAGGGAAAGACCTCGAGGCTCTGCCTCGAGCTCCGCCAAGGGGATTAAATCCCCTTGGAACCCGTAATTTTTTAAGGGCGGAAAAGGGGCGGGGTTGAGTCTGTACAGACTTCCGGCTTTCTGCCACGCAGAAAGTCTGATTCCCGCAGTACGCTTTTTTCGTAAAGAAAAAAGCTTCCTTCTGCGCGCGGGGGTGCTCTCTGCGCCGCACGGGGGTGGGGGATTTGATTTTTTCGTCAGAATCGCTGGAGGCGGACGGCCTCCCGAACCTCTTTCAGGTAGCCGTTCAGCAGATTGGCAAGGAGGCTCTCCAGGGGCGGGAACTCATATCCCCAGGCGGAGGCAAGGCTGGCATCCAGGGCGAAGCCCGCCCCGCTGCCGTAGGGATCCGGATCCCCCTCGGGAGAGAGCACCGCCCGCCTGCGGCATTTGGATTCGATGTAAGACAGGATTTCCCGGATGGTGACCGAGCCGGCGTTGCAGGCGTTCACCGGGCCGGCCCAGTCCTGGCCTGCCAGCCAGGCCAGGAACGCTCCCGCGTCCCGGGAGCTGATAAAGCTCAGGGAAAGCTCCGGATTTGCGATATGCATGGGAAGCCGCTTGTAAATGTGCTCCACGTAGAAAAACAGCCGCTTGCTGTGATCGTCCTCGCCAATAATGGGCGGGAAGCGCACCGCCGTGCAGGGCACCGGCCCGGTCTGGAACAGGGCGCATTCCATCCGGCGTTTCCCCTCCTCGTAGGGGACCGCGTTCCGCCTGCTCCAGGCAAGGGGGGTGTGGTAGGGGTCAAACGCCCCTTCCACAACCCCCCCAGGGGGCGCCTCCCCCCGGGGAAGATACACGGATGCGGAGGATACGGTGACATACCGGGCCGCCTTCAGGGCTGTGAACACCGTCCGCACGTCCTCGGAGCAAAGGGCCAGATTGTCGCACACCACGTCAAAGGTTTCGTGCCCCAGCCGCTTTCGGAGACTGTCCATGCTGGTGCGTTCCACCTGTACCCGCCGCACCTGTTCTCCGAAATAATCTGACAGCAGTCCCCGCGGAGCAACGGTGACCTGATGCCCGGCATCCAGGAGGGCCTGGATTAAATGGATGCCAAAGGAACGGGTGCCTCCCAGAACCAGCACCTTCATCGCAGCACCTCTTTCCAAAGAGCTTGTTTTGAATCTGAGTTATCAAAGGCTCAAAGATCGCCAAGGGCTCAGGGCAGACGCCCGATGGGGCCGTACAGACCTGGATTCCGCACCAGGGAGCTTTTTTCTTTACGCCAAAGTGAAAAGCGTACTGCGTGAATCGGACTCTCTGCGTGGCAGTGGTTAGGAAGTCTCTACAGACTTAACCCCACCCCTTTTCCGCCCTTAAAAAGCCCTTAAAAAAATTACGGGTTCCAAGGGGATTTAATCCCCTTGGCAGAGCGCGAGACAGAGTCTCGCGGTCTTCCCCTTCACACTCACACCCCGGCTAGAGCAGCCGTGCATCGTAAACGGCTCGTTCCCCGCCGATGAAGCGGGGGCGGGTTCTGGCACAGACCAGATTGGCTTCGCCAATCCGACGGATTTCCAGCCGTACCGGAACCGCTGTCGGGGCCAGATGCATCCCGATGAGCGTATCGCCAATATCCATTCCCGCTCCGGCCTGGATCCGCTCCACCGCGCAGGGAGCGCGAAAGGCCTGATAGGCTGCCGAGGCAAAGGAGCCTCCTGCCTTGGGCTGAGGAACTGCGTTGACCTGCTCCAGGCGGAATCGGGCCGCCGCTGCCTTTTCCAGAATCAGCGCCCGGTTCAGATGCTCGCAGCACTGAGCGGCCAGGAAGATTCCTCGCTCCTCCAGGAGCGGGAGAATCCCCGCCAAAATGGCCCGCGCAGCCTCCAGACTGGAGCCGGAGCCAATCCGTTTCCCCAGCACCTCGCTGGAGGAGCATCCTACCACCATCAAGCTCCCCTTTTCCAGCCGCGCAGCCTCCAAAAGACCTCCCGCAGCGCTTCGGGCCTGCTCTGTCAGTTCTTCGTACATAGCCGCCTCCTCCTCTCCTGCCTGTCTCTCTACCATTATACCGCATCATCCCCACAGGTCAAGTGTTCCATGCCCATCCGGAAAGGGAGAAGCTTCCACGCCCTGCCTCCGGGCCCCGTTCCGTACGATAGCAATTCTCAAAATTGCAGCACTCCCACGCGCCGTACAGGGAAGCTGTTTTTGAAAATTGCTATAAAAGAGGAAAAAGTTTGTCCCTTCGGATCGGCTGTTGCAATTTTTAAGTGCGTCCCGTATAATGAAAGCATGAAAAACGGATGGGCTCTGTGTACTCCTGGGGCGCACACGCCTGCCGGGGACAGAGCAGAAAGGAATGGTACCCATGAAGGAAAAAATCAGGCTGGGCGTCATTGGTCTGGGCTGCCGGGGAATCTCCCTGCTTGAGGCAGTTATGCTGCCCCACGCGGACGTGGAGCTGGCTGCGGTCTGTGATCTCTATGAGGATCGCCGGGAAAAGGCCGCGCAGATGGTTCGGGAGGCCAAAGGGACAGAGCCTCTGGTCACCGGCAACTACAAGGACGTCATTGCGATGGAGGACCTGGACGCTGTGGCGATCACCGCCTCCTGGGAAAACCACATCAACGTTGCCTGCGAGGCCATGCGTGCCGGGAAATACGCGGCCATGGAGGTGGGCGGCGCCTACTCTGTGGAGGACTGCTGGAAGCTGGTGCGCACCTATGAGGAAACCGGCGTTCCCTGCATGATGCTGGAGAACTGCTGCTATGGCCGGGACGAGCTGATGGTGCTGAACATGGTTCGCCAGGGCATCTTTGGCGAGGTAGTCTACTGCGAGGGCGGCTACTGCCACGACCTCCGGGACGAGATCTCCTTCGGCCGGGAAAACCGCCATTACCGTTTCCGGAACTATCTGAACCGGAACGCGGAGAACTATCCCACCCATGAGCTGGGCCCCATTGCCAAGGTGCTGAACATCAACCGGGGCAACCGGATGCTCACTCTGAACGCGGTTGCTTCCAAGGCCGCCGGGATTCACGACTACCTCCTGCGGGAGAAGGGCCCGGACTACGACGCTGCCTCCATGGAGTTCATGCAGGGCGACGTTGTGACGACCATTATTAAGTGCGCGCGGGGACAGACCATCCTGCTGGAGCTGGACACCACCCTGCCCCGGCCCTATTCCCGCCGGTTCCAGGTGCGGGGCACCCGCGCCATGTACCTGGAGGACAACCGCTCTGTATTTATTGACGGCCCGGAGCATAAGGCCCTGGACTTCAAGTGGCGTGAGCAGTGGAACAATGTGGAGCAGTACCGTGAGCAGTACGATCATCCCGTGTGGAAGAAGTACCTGGCCGAGGGCGTCAAGGGCGGCCACGACGGCATGGACTGGCTGGTATTCCGTTCCTTCCTGGATTCCGTGAAGGCCGGCGCCGAGGTTGACATTGACGTGTACGACGCTGCAGCCTGGATGTCCATCACCGCCCTGTCCGAGCAGTCCATCGCCATGGGCGGCGCACCGGTTCCGGTGCCCGACTTCACCAACGGCATGTGGATCCAGCGCGAGACAAAGGCTCCCTTCTGATTACAGAACCAATACAAAGCCGCCCGGAACAGAACCCGGGCGGCTTTGCTGTCGGCTGCGGAAGGGCAAGGCCGCGAGACGCTGTCTCGCGCTCTGCCAAGGGGACTCGTCCCCTTGGATTCCCGTCTTTTGGGGGTTATGGGGGGCAGGATTTCGGCCTCTGCCTCGCTGATACTTTCCGCAGAGCTGATCGCCCGCCTACCCATTTTTTCGTAAAGAAAAAATTCATCCCATAGGCGGCACAGGAACTACCCCGCACCTTTTCCCCCTAAAAAAAGCCCTTAAAAATAATGGGAATCCAAGGGGAATCCCTTCCCGATGCGCCGCCAGCGGCGCATCTCAGAATTCGGCGAAGCCGAATTCCTAAGTGCGTTGTGAAACAACGCACTGCGGAGACGCGAGGGCAGAGCCCTCGAGGTCTTGCCCTTACGCCCGGGCGCGCTCATCCTTCCGGGGCGGGGGGAAGGATGGGCTCGGCGGGGACGGGGGGAGAAACGGGAGCTGTCCAGGTGCTTTCCGGGGGAGGCTCCGGCTCGTCGGGGGGGAGGGTGCTCAGATCGATGCCGGGATTGGCCTTTGCCTTTTCCCAGGTTTTCAGGATGGATCGGACCAGCTGCTTGGCTGTATAGGTGGAATTGTCCGTGTCCTCCAGCAGGATCGAAAAGGCGATTTCCGGGTCGTCCGCCGGGGCAAAGCCTACGGTCGTACTGTTGATCCGCACCTTTGTGACCTCGGGCGTACCAGTTTTCATCGCCACCCGGTAGCCCAGATCATCCAGCCGGTACGCCCCGTACTGATTCGCCGCTACCCGCACCATTCCTTCCCGGATAGCGGTGAAATCCTCCTCGGACAGCTGCTTTTCCGACAGGATCCGGGTGGGCGTTTTTTCCAGCACCTCCTGCCCGTCATAGGACAGGATTCCGTCTACCAGATGGGCGCTGTACCGGCAGCCCTGGTTCGCCAGGGTCATGGCCTCGCAGGCCATTTGCAGGGGCGTGACCGCCACGTTGGCCTGGCCGATGGCCTGCTGAACCACGTTGCCCTCCTGCCAGTTCTCGTCCTCCCGGGTGGTCAGGGAGCCCAGCGCGTTGGGAATCTCCAGCCCCGTCTCCGCCCCCAGGCCGTAGTTGTTGGCATATTCGTTCATGGTTTCAATGGTCAGGCGGCGGCCCACATCGTAGAAAAACACGTTGCAGGAAACCTCCAGGGCCCGCACCACGCTGATATCCCCGTGGAAGCCCAGACAGGAGGGCCGGAAGGGCGCGGGATAGAAGGTGTACACCCGGTTGCAGGTGACCCGGCTGTCCGGCTCCAGGATGCCTTCCGTCAGAGCGCCGGCGGCCACAATCGGCTTGAAGCTGGAGCCGGGCCGGTAGGTGCCCTGAAGGGCGCGGTTGAACATGGGGCTGTTCTCCGCCACCATCAGCAGGCTGAGATTGTCGTTGATGTCATAGTAAGGATAGGACACAATCGCCAGCGCGCCGCCGGTTTTTACATCCAGCACCACAATGGAGGCTGACTGGCTGGGCAGGATATCCGCATTGGGATCCTCCTCCAGCTTCTGATTGTGGCTCTCCACGAACTCCGCCAGAATCCGCTGGAGCTCCTTCTGGAAATAGTAATCCAGGGTCAGCTGGACGGTTTTCCCAGGCTGAGGCGCCTCTATCTCATAGGTTTGGATCACTTCGCCCCGGGTGTTCTGGATGACGCCCATGGTGCCTTCCTTCCCCCTGAGCACATCCTCCATGGCAAGCTCGATGCCCGCCCGGCCTACCACCGCGTTCATGGGGTAGCCCTTTTCCCGGTAGGTGTCATAGGTGCCTGCCGGAATGGCCCCCATGTAGCCGATCAGGCTGGCGGCCACGTCGCCGCTGAGATAGGTGCGCACCGGCTTTTCCGTGACGGTCGCGCCGGGGTATTCCCGGATCCGTTCCCGGATCAGGGCCACGGAAGCGGGAGCGATATCCTCCGCAAAGGTAAACCGGGTGTGCCCGTCTGTATAGGAGAACTCCTTCAACAGCATCTGATAGCGCACGCCGGCGATTTTCCGGCTCTGCTCCTCGGTGTAGCCCTGGTAATCGCACTGCTCGAAGGCCTTCCCGCAGTGGGTGCATTTCCCGTCCACCTTGTATTTTTGGATGCCGTACTCCTGATAGAGCCAGTAGAGGCAGTCCTGAGCGGTGGCGTAGCTGTTCACGCCCAGGCTGTTCCGGAGGCGCTCAAGCTCTCCCTGAGTGGCGTCGGGAAGGAAGGCGTAGGGCGCGCTGGCTGTGATGGGCAGCTCATCCTCCCATTCCTCTCCCAGCTCCTCCAGGACGCTGATCAGCCGACTGATGGTTTCGTTGGCGGCGTTGTTGTCCAGGACATTTTTGTATCCCTCTTTTTTCTTCATCCGGGTGTAGTCAAATTCCAGGTTGAAGGCGGCCCGGTTCTGGGTGAGGGGGATGCCGTTCCGGTCCACGATCTCGCCCCGGGCGGCGGTAACGGAGACGGTTGTCTCCGTGGAGCGCTGAGCCAGAGCAAGGAAGCTCTCCCCATTGACCACCTGATATTGAAATACCCGCACGACTCCCAGGGCAAAGGCCACGACACAGCACAGGGCCAGGGCGACAATGCGGCGGGTGTGGATTTTTTCAGTTTCCTTTGCCAAGGGAGCACCTCCGGGATTAGCCTCTGTCGGCCTCGCTGAAGCACCGTTCCATCCGGCGCACCAGCAGGAACACCAGGGGCGTGATGGCCACCGTGTAGACCGCAGTGGGAAGAATATGCTGAACCAGCAGGATCCAGGAGCCCTCCAGGTTCCAGAGGGCGTAGTTGAACAGGTAATCCAGCAGGCCCTGAATCACCAGAGCCGCCGTGCAGAACAAAACGGAATTGATCATCTTGGTATGCAGATAGTAGATGCACAGCAGGGATATCATCATGCCGCAGCATAGCAGGATCACGCCGTTGAACCCGAACAGCTTGTCGGAGGAGATGTCCCACAGAAAACCCGCTGTCATGGCGAACATGGCGCTGGAAACCACTCCTTCATACATGCTGACGCAGACCGCCAGCGCCAAAACCGGAACCGGCTTGATCCCAAACACGGAAAACAGCCCCGGCGTGGTCTGCAGGGCATACAGCCCCAGCAGCAGCAGCACAAAGCTGACCCACTTCAGGGGAACACGAAATTTCCAAAGCTGCTTGGGAAGTCCCATGGACACGCCTCCTTTCGTTGGTGCCTCTGGAAGGGGAAGGCCGCGAGAGCTCTGCCCAAGGGTCAAGGTCTACGGCCTTGACCCTGCGCGCCTCTCGCCAAGGGGAATCCCTTCCCCTTGGATTCCCGTCTTTTTTAAGGGCGTAGAGGGGGTGGGATTCAAGTCTGCACAGACTTTTTACTCCCTGCCTCGCTGGTACTCCCCGCAGAGACGATCGCCCGCCTACCCATTTTTTCGTAAAGAAAAAAATCATCCCCATAGGCGGCGCAGAAACTACGACGCAGACAGTCCCGAGCGGGCTTCTGCTACGCTCATACTTTCTGCGGGGAGAGGCTTTGTACGACGCACGGAATCCCCCAGTCAGGGCTACCGCCTGGCGGCGGCATCCCTGCCATGCCCCGGACGTTCCTTCGGAACG
>JAAVZY010000100.1 GCA_022791945.1 Oscillospiraceae bacterium
AAGCCCGGCTGCATACAAAAATTTTTCTTGACAAAAAGGGGAGGTGCGTGTATAATAAACAAGCAGATGCAGAAATGCACGAAAAGCGGCGGCTTCTCGGATGTGAAAACGGGCCTTTAGCTCAGTTGGTTAGAGCATCCGGCTCATAACCGGACGGTCTAGGGTTCGAGTCCCTGAAGGCCCACCATATTCATAGGGGTTTAGCTCAGCTGGTAGAGCAGCGGTCTCCAAAACCGCGTGCCATAGGTTCGAATCCTATAACCCCTGCCATCGGACTGAGCCTGGACGCGAATTGCGTTCCGGGCTCTTTGCTTTCATTTTCTCTTTGCGCCTCACGCCGTTTCCGTCACCGGGTGACACATCAGGGCAGAGCCCGGAGCCATTTGACGCTCCGGGCTTTCCTTTTGTCCGGAGCCACCGCAGGATCCGTTTTAATCCCAAGCAGGAATCCAGTGCGGCGCAGCTTCTGCCCCGCACAAAGGAGACTGCGTGAATGGGAGTCACTATGTGTCAGGAAGCACAAAGCCCATCCCGTCCTTAAAAAGCGGGAAACCAAGAGGGGCAGACCCTTTTGGCGAAGAACACACCGGGAAAGGATGACCGAACTATGCAATCCATACGTGAAATACAGCCTTCTGACGAGCCGGTATTCGCGGAGCTGCTCCGACAGGTTCACCAGCTCCATGTGGATGCCCGACCGGATGTGTACCGTGCCTTCGATCCCAATATTGCCCGGGAGGCCTTCCAGGAGCTGCCGGAACAGAGCAAGGGCTTTACGCTCCTGGCGGAAGAAGACGGGGAGCCTGCGGGCTTCTGCGCAGTCATCTACAAGGTGCCGCTGGAGCATCCTCTGGTGCGCCCCAGGCGGGTAGCGGTGTTGGATGATATCTGTGTGGATCAGCGCTTCCAGGGCCGGGGAATTGGCAGACTGCTCCTGGAGGAGGCCCGGAAGCGGGCGGCTTCGGACGGCATGGACTGTCTGGAGCTGATGGTATGGGACTTCAATCAGCGGGCGATCCGTTTCTATGAGCGGGCGGGCATGCGCCCCCGGAGCTATACCATGGAGCTGGATCTGCGGGAGAAGCCTTCCGCTCCCGGAAGGGAGGAACAGGTTTTGCAGGTGAAGCGGTTGGATCCTGCCGCCCGGCTGCCCCAGCGGGCTACAGCGGGCAGTGCCGGATATGACCTCTGTGCCAATGAGGGAGTGGTGATCCAGCCCCATCAGGTGGCGCGGGTGAAAACCGGGATTGCCGTCGCTATTGGAGATCCGGGGCTTGCAGGCTTTGTGTATGCCCGGAGCGGGCTGGCGTCCAGGCATGGGATAGCCCCCATCAACTGTGTAGGCGTTATCGACAGTGACTACCGGGGAGAGCTCCAGGTGCCTCTGACCAACCACAGCGACACTCCTTTTGAAATCCAGCCGGGGGATCGGATTGCGCAGCTGGTGCTTGCCCCTGTCTGCACCCCTGAGCTGCGGGAGGTCCCAGAGCTGGACAGCACTGCCCGGGGAACCGGCGGCTTCGGCAGCACAGGCCTCTGAGAACCGCTGGGGCCTCGAAGGGCAAGACCTTGGGGATGCTGTCCCCAAACCTCTGCCAAGGGGAGCTGGCTCCCCTTGGATTCCCGTCTTTTTAAGGGCGGAAAAGGTGTTGGGTGGGATCTGTGCAGGCTTCTGAACGTCTGCCACGCAGACAGTCTGATTCCCGCAGGCCGCTTTTTTCGTAAAGAAAAAAGCTCCCTTCTGCGTGCGGGACACTTTCTGCGCCGCACGAAGGGATGAATCTTTTTCTTTACGAAAAAGTGGGTAGGCGGGCGATCGTCCTCTTGGAGAGTATCAGCGAGGCAGGGACTGAAATTCCGCTCCCCCATAACCCCCAAAAGATGGGATTCCAAAGGGACAAGTCCCTGATGCGCCGCTGACAGCGCATCCGCAGAGCGCGAGACAGCGTCTCGCGGCCTTGCCCGTTTTGAATACAATGGTTTGGGCGATTTACAGCCGGACAAGTGCCGGAAAGAAAGGAAGAATGGGATGGACTACCGGGAAGCCTCTGTTTTTACGACTACAGAAGGGATTGACATTGTGGCCGGATATCTGACGGAGCGGGGGATCCGCGGCGTGCAGATTGAGGATGCGGCGGATTTTCAGGCATTTCTGGAGGATACCTCCCCCCATTGGGACTATGTGGAGGAGGATCTGCTCCGGCTGAAGGAATCGGAAACCAGAGTCATTTTCTATCTGCCGGAAAACGCTCAGGGAGGCGAAGCCTACAACGCAATCTGCGGCGGGCTGGAGGCCCTGCGCCGGGAGAATCCGGCAGTGGATCTGGGGCGTCTGGCGGTGGAAACCGCCAGGGTCAGCGAGGAGGACTGGTCCACGGCCTGGAAAAAATACTATCATCCCCTCCACGTAGGGGAACGGCTGACCGTTGCGCCCTGCTGGGAGGAATACACGCCGGGGCCGGAGGAAATTGTGGTCACGCTGGATCCGGGGATGGCCTTCGGAACAGGCACCCATGAGACAACCCGGCTCTGCATGGAGCTGCTGGAAAAGCAGGTCACGCCCGGATGCGCCCTACTGGACGTGGGGACGGGCTCGGGAATCCTGGCGATCACAGGGCTTCTGCTGGGAGCGGAGCGGGCCGTGGGAGTGGACATCGATCAACTGGCGGTAAAGATTGCAGGGGAAAACGCCCGGCTGAACGGCGTGGAGGGCCGGCTGGAGCTGTTCTGCGGGGATCTGGTGGAGCAGGTATCCGGTACGTTTGATGTGATCTGCGCGAATATTGTAGCGGATGTGATCCTTCGTCTAGCAGAGAGCGTGACGCGGTTTATGCGGAAGCGGACGGAAACGGATCGAGGAAGCGCACTGCTCTGCTCGGGGATCATTGAGGAGCGGCGGGACGAGGTGGAAGCCGGCCTGCGGGAGGCCGGGCTGACAGTGGACGAGGCTGTCAACGAAAACGGCTGGTGCGCCCTGCTTCTTCACCTGTGAGACGGGAAGACCTCGAGGGCTCTGCCCAAGGGTCAAAGCCTGCGGCTTTGACCCTGCGAGCCTCCTGCCAAGGGGATTAAATCCCCTTGGATTCCCGTAAATTTTTTGGAGGTAGGGGGGCCTTCCTCGCTGATACTTTCCACAGAGACGATCGCCCGCCTACCCATTTTTTCGTAAAGAAAAAATTCATCCCCATAGGCGGCGCAGAGACTGCGACGCAGAAAGTCCCGAGCGTGTTCTGCTGCGCACATACCCTGTGCGGCGCGGGGAGTGTCCCGCACGCAGGAGGGAGCTTTTTTCTTTACGAAAAAAGCGTACTGCGGGAATCAGACTCTCTGCATGGCAGAAAGCCGGAAGCTGTACAGACTTAACCCCACCCCTTTCCCGCCCTTCAAAAGCCCTTCAAATAACGGGAATCCAAGGGGAATCCCTTCCCGATGCGCCGCCAGCGGCGCATCTCAGAATTCGGCGAAGCCGAATTCCTAAGTGCGTTGTGAAACAACGCACTGCGGAGACTCGAGGGCAGAGCCCTCGCGGCCTTGCCCTTCCGACCACCCAGAGATTCCACATAGCTTTTAGAGAGGAGCGCGTTCATGAACATTCAGCAAAGGCTGCAGGAGGAATTCCATCTCAGGGAAAGCCAGGTGGAAAACGTACTGAAGCTCATTGACGAAGGGAACACCATTCCCTTTATTGCCCGCTACCGGAAGGAGCTGACCGGATCCCTGGACGATCAGGTGCTGCGGGAGCTGAGCGATCGGCTGGCCTACCTACGGGGGCTGGAAAAACGCGCCGGGGAAATCCGCTCCTCCATAGACGCCCAAGGCAAGCTCACGCCGGAGCTGGCGGCAGCAGTGGAAAAAGCCGCTACCCTGGCCGAGCTGGAGGATCTATACCGGCCCTACAAGCAGAAGCGACGCACCCGCGCCTCTGTTGCCCGGGAAAAAGGCCTGGAGCCCCTGGCGGCTGCCCTTCTGGAGCAGCGCCGGGGATTTCAGCCCCTGGAGGAAGCCGCCGCCTTTGTGACCGGGCCGGACACGCCCCCGGAGCTGGCGGTGGAAACGCCGGAGGATGCGCTCCAGGGGGCAAAGGATATCATCGCTGAGGATGTGTCCGACCGGGCGGATCTCCGGAAAAAGCTCCGGAGCCTGCTGGAACGGGAGGGGGTGCTGTCCGCCAAGCCGACGGAGGGCGCGGATCCGGATGGGGTCTATAAGATGTACTACGACTTCAGCGAGCCCCTCCCCAAGCTGGCCGGACACCGAATCCTGGCCCTGGATCGGGGAGAGCGGGAGGGTGTGCTGAAGGTTTCTCTGACTGCCGATCTTCTCAAGGCCAAGGGCCTGATCATCCGGGAGCTGGTGCGGGGAAACGGGCCTGCTCAGGAGTGCGTCCGGGATGCCTGCGGCGACAGCTTCGACCGGCTCATCTTCCCCTCCCTGGAGCGGGAGCTCCGGGCCGCGCTTACAGAGCGGGCGGCAGGGCAGGCCATCCGGGTATTCTCCGCCAATCTGCGGCAGCTGCTGATGCAGCCTCCTGTCAAGGGGACTGTTACCCTGGGGTTGGATCCCGCCTACCGCACCGGATGCAAAATCGCTGTGGTGGATTCCACCGGGAAGGTGCTGGACACTGCCGTGGTCTACCCCACTCCGCCCCAGAACAAGACCAGGGAGGCCGCCGCTAAGCTGACCGCTCTGATCAAGGCTCACGGCGTGACCGCCATCGCCATTGGCAACGGAACCGCTTCCCGCGAAAGCGAAGCCTTTGTTGCGGAGCTGATCAAGGAGCTGGATCAGCCTGTGGGCTATATGATCGTCAGCGAGGCGGGCGCGTCTGTGTATTCCGCCTCCAAGCTGGCGGCTGAGGAGTTCCCTCAGTTCGACGTCTCTCTCCGGAGCGCGGTGTCCATCGCGCGGCGGCTGCAGGATCCTCTGGCAGAGCTGGTGAAAATCGATCCCAAGTCCATTGGCGTTGGCCAGTACCAGCACGATATGCCCAAGGCCCAGCTGGATGAGGCCCTGGGTGGAGTTGTGGAGGGCTGCGTCAATCAGGTGGGCGTGGATCTGAACACCGCCTCTCATTCCCTGTTGGCAAGGGTGGCGGGGGTCAGCGGGGCAGTTGCCCGAAACATTGTCCTTTATCGGGAGGAAAACGGAGCCTTCCGGAGCCGGAAGGAACTTTTGAAGGTGTCCAAGCTGGGGCCCAAGGCTTTCCAGCAGTGCGCGGGCTTTCTGCGGGTATCCGGCGGGGTGGAGCCGCTGGACGGCACTGGGGTTCATCCGGAGAGCTACGGCGCCGCCCGGGAGCTGATCCGGATCTGCGGCTACAGCGAGACAGATGTGAAGGAAGGCCGGCTGATTGACATCCGGAAGCGGGCGGAGGAGCTGGGGCTGTCCCGGCTCTGCCAGGAGCTGGAGCTGGGGGAGCCCACGGTCCGGGACATGGTGGAGGAGCTGGCCAAGCCGGGGCGGGATCCCCGTGACGAGCTGCCAAAGCCCCTGCTTCGCAGCGATGTTCTGGAGCTGAAGGATTTGAAGCGGGGAATGGAGCTGAAAGGCACGGTCCGGAATATTGTGGATTTCGGCGCTTTCGTGGATATTGGCGTACATGAGGACGGACTGGTGCACATCAGTCAGATATGCGATCGGTATATCCGGCATCCGCTGGAGGTTCTGAACGTGGGTGACGTTGTGACGGTCTGGGTGCTGGAAGCGGATTTGAAGCGCCGCCGGATCGCGCTGACCATGAAAGGCGCTCCGGATTAGGAAGCTGTAAGGCCGCGAGAGCTCTGCTCTCGCGCTCTCGCCAAGGGGAAGGGATTCCCCTTGGATTCCCATTATTTTAAGGGCTTTATTAAGGGCGGAAAAGGGGTGGGGTCAAGTCTGTACAGACTTCCTTCCCCCTGCCACGCAGAGAGTCTGATTCACGCAGGACGCTTTTTTCGTAAAGAAAAAAGCTCCTTACTGCGTGCGGGATACTTCCTGCACCGCAGAGGGTATGAGCGTAACAGAACACGCCCGAAACTTTCAGCGTCGTAGTGTCTGCGCCGCACGCAGGGATGAATTTTTTCTTTACGAAAAAATGGGTAGGCGGGCGATCGGCCACGCAGGGAGTATCAGCGAGGAAGGAATCAAAATTCTGCTCCCTATAACCCCAAAAAGATGGGAATCCAAGGGGGGCCTGGCCCCCTTGGCAGAGGTTTGGGGACAGCGTCCCCAAGGTCTTGCCCGACCACGCACGCAGAGAATCCTGAACAGGCTCTGAGAGAAAAACAGAAAGCAGGAGCGCATTGCTCCTGCTTTCTGCTTTTCTCTTTCGTCATGTACCAATGGGCAAGGGTTTTGGGGATCTGCCTGCATTTGTACAGAATACAAAAGACACAGAAACCCTCGCCCTTCTTTGTATCAGCGAAGCAAGGGAACGAAAATCTGCACATCTCCGCCTTTTCCCCTATCATGGGAGTCCAAGGGGAGCTGTCCGGAGGCGGAGAGGATCAGATCTTCGTCCTTCCACCAAAGCAGATGCTTTCTGTCGCGCCAGGCTTGCAGATTATGAGGCGTCCTGAACCGGCTGGGCGTGAGGGCGCAGACCGGCGCGCTCCAGGATGGGGATCATCAGCCGCAGAAAGAGAAACAGCAGAATGATTTCCACCGGGAACAGCAGCCCGTTCTTAACCAGGCTTGATGCCAGATAGTAATAATAGCCCTTGCCATAGAGAATTGCGCTCCAGAGACAGTTCATTCCGATATTGCAGACCAGAACCACGCTGATACGGGCCAGTATAACCCGCACCGGGCCGATCTTCGCCCGATAGAAAAAGAGCCCGTGCAGGAAGGAACCAGCCATAGCTGTCAGAGTATAGCCTGGAAAAAACGGACCGGAGGGACGGAGGATATATCCCAGAATGTCCCCAATAAAGCCGGTCAGCAGGCCCATAAGCGGCCCGTAGATCATTCCGGCCAGAGATTTCACAAAGAAGCTGAAATAGACCCGCAGATTCTCTCCCACCGGGATGTAGAAGGATGAGATGACCAGTTCCAGTGCAATAAAGAGAGCAGCCAGAATCAAGCTTTTGGGATTTTTCACTTCCCGGGCCGCCGCCCGCCAGTAGGCAGGGGTAAAGGGTGTTTTGAAGAACGTGAACAGGGCTTCGGACATAAAAAACCTCCTTTGTAAGTAACGGCAGAGGACCGGTTACATAACAAAGGAGACTTTTCCGACTCCTGAAGGCGGAAAAGGATCCATACATTATGTAACAGCGGGATGCGGAACCTGCACCGCAAACCGGCTCACCGGTTTTTCGTCCGCCTGACAACTCCCCGTTCAGACGGCACTTAACGCGCAGATTCCTACTCTGTAGCTTGTGAATGCAGATTTCTTCAGAGCCCCAACCCTATCAGAAATTGCGATTCTTATTATAGCACACCTTCCCGCTCTTGTCCAGAAATTTTCGGGAAGCCAGTCACGCAGTCATGAGCGGAAGCGGGTACAGAAAGCAGAGATTGTTTTTCACTTTGTTGAGAGAATCAACTTCCTTTCTGCTGCGTAACAAAGGAATAGAAAAGCGGCGTTTCTGCTCTCCTGTAGAGAGCAAGAAACGCCGCTTCTGCTTCGCATTCAGTTTTTAGTACAATAAATACCCTGCTTGCCTGTTGCCCGAAAAGCCTTTATTTATTTGGTGCCTTGCCGCTTGTTCAGAACCTGGGCAGATTCTTAAAAGAGATGAGAAAACAAACTGTCGCCTGTGCCGGGATTGACTACAATGGGCACATCAGGCAGGAATCCGGGAGGGGTCAGATCCTCCGGATCGGAATTGGTATTGGTATTGTTGTCGGGATTATCCACAGCGTTGGATACTGTGATCTTGGCCCGGCCGATTTCCTCCCCGTCTACTGTAGCGGTAACCACTACGTTACCCACAGAAAGGCCCCGGACAGTGGCGCGGGCGCCGTTGGTGTTGATGGAAATCAAATTATCGTCCCCGGCAATCCATTCAATGTCACTGTCCTCCGGGACGTTCTTAGCAGTCAGAAGGACAGAACCGCCAACCCGAATGCTTCCGCTGGTGGGCGTAATGGACATCTTGGCGTTATTATCGTCGGTGTTTGTCTGACCCCGGGCTACAACGGAAATCGGGATTTCAACCGTAGCGTCAGGATTCCCAACCAGGTTGGCAACAGCCTTCAGGCGTCCCACGGCAATGCCCTTGATGGTGTGGCCATCATCCGCCAGAACCGCATAATCCATGGAATCCGCATTCTCATTGTAATAATCCAGGGCAAATTCGCATTCCTTACCGTAGGAAGCATTGGAATTATACTTGATGTAATCATAAAGATCGGCGGTCTTGCCTATTTCAATCGTCACAGTACCGTTCCGGGCGATCCGCTTGGCTTCGGTACCGTCCCGGAAGGTGACCCGGATGGTCTTGGAGGTCTTGTTGCTGCTGTTGTCCCGCATTTCTGCGGAAACCTTCACACTCGCAGATTTTACAGTATCATCTACATTGGCACAGTCCAGCTGGAACTGCAATGCTCCTTCCTCGTCCGTTCCGTCAGCTACTGTTGCGATAATACCATTTTCCTTAAATGCCTCTTCAACAGCCGCTTGAAGATTTGCTCTCTGCGTGCTGTTAAAGGAGCTGCCATTGGCGGGAACAACCCGCAGAATCTGCTGCTGATCCGCGTCCGCCTCCCGGTAGAGGGTGAGGGCGGTGGGCTCGAACTTGAAGTTGGTAGCGTTTCCGCCCTTGGCGGCTACTACCCGGCAGGTAGCTTTCTTGTTGCTGTTGGTTTCCCGGACCGTCACTGTCGCGGAGCCGCTGGACTCGAACACATCCACAATGCCATCAGAGGTAACGCTGAACACCAGATTGGTGTCGTCCGTGGAAAATTCGTAGTCCGGATACAGGCAGATCTGCTTGGAGCCGCAGTAAGCGGTCAGCTCATTTTTCAGATCCAGGCTCTGATCCTGGGGAATGGTGTAGCTGGACTGGCTGAAGACCAGCTGAGTAATGTCCTCCGGATTGCCGGATTCAGCGCTGTCGCCGAAATCCTGGGCAAAGGCGGGAACGGAAAGGCCAGCTGCCAGAAGCAGGGACATCAGCAGGGAAGCCAGCTTTTTCTTCTTCATCGTGCATCCTTCTTTCTTTTTCATATTTTTTCTACCCATTTGCGGTTCTCTGTATGTGTTTTCTCTATCTAGTGAAAGGATACCACAAAATCCCCACAGGCGCAAGAGGGTTCCGGCGGATTTCATGGTCTTTTCGCTTTTTGCCCTGATAAGGAAAACCGGCCTCTCCAGCCAAAGCGCCCGGCTTATATCCGACCGCAATTATACAAATTGGAATATCATGCTCCCCCCCAAAAAAAACAAAACTGCCTGACAACACATGGATGGGAATCCAAGGGGATTGAATCCCCTTGGCGGAGGCTCGGAGGCGGAGCCTTCGAGGTCTACCGGTGCAGATGCAGCCACCCAAAGGAGGTTTAACCCAGAGCACTCTCCAGTGCGCAAAGAGCAGCGTCCCCATTAGGGCCGCTGACTACCAGGGAAATGTCCACATCCGAGGTAGTGATCAGCAGAAGATCGATTCCCGCCTCCTTCAGAATGCTGAACACCTCTGCGGCCACGCCTACCTTGCTGGGCATTTCCTCACCATAAAGGGAGATCTTGATGTTCCCTGAGGAAACCAGAGGCATCATGCCGGATTCCCCGCCCTTCAGCGCCGTAACGGTGGACAGAATCCTGGGAACGTCCCCGTCGGAGACGGTAAACGCCAGGGTGTTCTGCTCCCCTTTGGGAGCGGTCTGGGAGATCATATCCACATTGATGCCCGCCCGGGCCACCCGATCAAACAGATCGGAAAGAAAGCCAATCCGCGCAGGAACTTTTTCAAAGGAAACAATGGCTACATTTTCGGTCAGGCTGATCTTGCTGATAACCTTCATTTATAAATCCCTCCAGGTGATATCACCCTATCGCAAAGCCGTTTTCTGCCGCTGATGATGCTATTATACTGCCGCAGACGCCGGATTTCAACGCCAGATTGCAATTTGCCTATACCATTCCTCCCTATTCCATGATATAATCATCTTATGACAACACTGAATGGAGGGCGCATATGAATCTCTTTCTGGACGATATCCGTCCCACGCCCACAGGCTATGAGGCCGTGGACAACTATAAGGACTGCATCTTTCTTCTGGGCACCCGTGAATATGAGCGGGTGTCTCTGGACTACTCCCTGGGCTCCAAGTGGACCGGCCTGGATGTGCTGAAATGGATGGCGGAAAACCAGCGCTTTCCCAAGGAGCTGAACATCCATTCCACCCATCCCTACGGCCGCAGCGCCATGGCCGCCTATATCCGCGAGCACTTTCCTTCCGGATATGTGTTCACCATGGAGGCGCGTTAAGCCCGGCTCCCCTGCGGGGAAGGGCGCGTTTCCCTGAAAATTCCAATCGGGCTTGTGGAGCCGCCAACCGGCTCCCGGAAAGGAAGACTGCTCATGCGCGATACCATTTACACCATTCCGCTGACGGACGTCTTTTCTCCCAGGGAGGGATGTCCGGTCTGCCGTCTGCGTTCCATGCTGGAAAAACGCTGTGTGGAATACATCATGGGAGCGGCCATGATGGAGCCGGACATCCGGATTGAAACCAATCGGTACGGCTTCTGCCCCAGCCATCTGGAGCTGCTGATCCGGCAGAAGAACCGGCTGTCCCTGGCTCTGATGCTGGAAACCCACCTGGACGAGCTTCGGGATAGGCACATGCCTCCCTCTGTCAAAAAGGGAACGCCGCCGGTATCGGAAACCTGTTTTGTCTGCCGGGAGATTGACGGGGCCGCAGAAAAGCTGCTGGATACCGCACTGAAGCTGTTTTTCAGCGACAGCTCCTTTCAGGCGCTGTTTTTGGAGCAGGACTATTGCTGGAAGCACTATGAGGCCCTCTGCCTCCAGGCGGGAGCAGCCCTGAACCGCAGGCAGTCCGCACAGCTTGCCGCCGCTCTTACAGAGCGGCAGAAGGCCCGGCTCTCCGCCCTGCGTGAGGACGTCCACAGCTTTACTACTTCCTTTGACTACCGGAACGCAGGCGCCGCCAACCGGGACGAGCAGATCAAAACCGCCGTGGAGCGGGCCGTGGACTACCTTAAATAATCCCTTTCCCCTGACACCACAACGGGGAAGACCTCGAGGCTCTGCCTCGAGCTCCGCCAAGGGGAGCTGGCTCCCCTTGGATTCCCGTCTTTTGGGGGTTATAGGGGTGGGGACGGGCGCTTGCGCCCGTCCCCCTGCTTCGCTGGTACTCCCAGCAGAGACGATCGCCCGCCTACCCATTTTTTCGTAAAGAAAAAATTCATTCCCACAGGCGGCGCAAAGGAGTACCCCGCACGCAGGAGGGAGCTTTTTTCTTTACGAAAAAAGCGTCCTGCGGGAATCAGACTCTCTGTATGGCAGTGGGGGTCAAGTCTGTGCAGACTTGACCCCCACCCCTTTTTCGCCCTTAAAAAGATGGGCTGCCAAAGGAACGCATCTCAGAATTCGGCTTCGCCGAATTCCTAGGTGCGTCGTGAAACGACGCACCGCAGAGCTCGAGGGCAGAGTCCTCGAGGTCTTCCCGCAGTTTCAATGAGCAGCTATTCGATGATCTTGAAGGTCTTGATCTCGAAAGGCTTGATTGTAAAGGAAATGTCGCGGCTGCTGAGGACAGGCTTGGCAATCTCATTTTCCATCAGATCGCACTCCACCGCGCTCAGATACTCCTTGTGCCACACAATGCGGGCGTTGGTCCGACGGTTGTGATCCTCATACACACGAATAATAGTGCCAACGCCGGATTCGGCTTGCTTCACCGTCTCAATCACCACGTTCTCCGCGTCGATCCGCATCAGATTCTGGGGGATCGGCTGGAGCTCCGCCCCAGGCTGGAGCTCTACCCGGGCCGCATACACCGGCACATTCAGGCAGTATGCCTCCCGCTGGACGTCCGCCGCGTAGCAGTCTCCCTCATGGGGATAAAGCGCGTAGGTGAACCAATGCTCCTCCTGATCCGTGGTGGGATTGGGCAGGATGCCGGATTTCAGCAGGGTCAGGGTCATTTTCCCTTCGGAGATGCCATAACCGTACTTGCAGTCGTTGAGCAGGGCCACGCCATAGCCGTTTTCGGAGAGATCCGCCCACTTGTGGCCGCAGACCTCAAACTTCGCGGCGTCCCAGGAGGTGTTCCTGTGGGCGGGACGCTTCAGGCTTCCGAACTGGATATCATAGGTGGCTTCGTAGGCGTTGATGTCCACCGGGAACTCCGCCTTGAGCAGGAGCTGATGCTGCTTCCAGTCCACATAGGTGTCAAAGTCAATCCGGCGGCTTTCCGTGTAGAAGTTGATCCGCTGGACAATGGTGCTCTCCAGGAACCGCCGGGTGATTTTCAGCACCCACCGGACCGGGCCGCTCTCCACCCACTCCAGCTTGGCCACATCGTCCACAACCCAGCTCTTTTGGGTGTAGTAGATATCAATATCCCAGTTATCATAGTAGATGGGCTTGTCCTCATAAACCCGAAGGACGTTGCCCTTCTGCCCCGGCTTGAGAATCTCCCGCCGGGCCTTTTTATCATAGATGCTGGAGAACTGGCCCGCCCGATCCAGATAGATCCGGTAGAAGGGCGTCTCAATCAGATGCCCCTTGACGGTGATCTTCGGCTCCAGCGCGTCCTTCTCCAGATAGGGCTTGTAGAGGGCCCAGCCCTTGGCAGGCACCCTGCCCGGATAGAACACAATCTTATTATAGGAGGTGTGCTGCGCGGGATAGCGGTTCCCGTTCTCGTCGATGAAGGCGGTCACCCCGGTGTAGCCGTAGGGCTCGATTTCCACCACGTCCTCCCGATCAAAGGAGAGGCTGTTGAAGAGCACCAGATCGTTACTGGCGCCCTTGGAGCAGGCGGCCAGCCGCTTGGTCTTCTCCTGGATCAGCTCAATGGCCCGATGCTCCAGCCGCTCGTACTCCACCTTGGTGGTGTCGTAGACTTCCTTGATGGAGGAGCCGGGCAGGATGTCGTGGAACTGATTCAGCAGGATATTTTCCCATGCGTCGTAGATCTCTTCGGCGTTGTAGGAATCCCCCAGCAGAGAGGCGAACACGCTGAAGAACTCCACATCCTGCCACAGGAATTCACACCGCCGGTTGGAGCGCTTGTTCCGGGCCATGGAGGTATACGTACCCCGGTGATACTCCAGGTAGAGCTCCCCGGTCCACTTGGGCAGGTCGGGGTTCCGGGAAGCGCGGGTGTAGAGCTGGTCGAAGTATTTCCGGGAAGTCTCCATCCGCACCTTGGGCGCGCCGGTGATGCCGGCCTTCATCCGGACGCCGGTTTCCAGCATATCCCGGGTGGGGCCGCCGCCGCCGTCTCCGAAGCCGTAGGAGATCAGCACGTCGTTGTTCAGGGGCTTCTGCTGATACCGCTCCCAGGCCCGCATGACGGAAACCGGATTCAGGTTGCCGTTATAGGTGGTGAAGAAGCTGTCCTTGGACTGATGCTCGTCCTGGGTGGTGATCAGGTGGGTGAAAATCTCCGTCCCGTCGATGCCCTTCCACCAGAAGGTATCGCAGGGGAGCTTGTTGAACTGGCTCCAGGCGATTTTGGTGGTCATAAAGTAGTCGATGCCCGACTTCTTCATAATCTGGGGCAGGGCGGCGGAGTAGCCGAACACGTCCGGCAGCCAGAGAATCCGGCTGTCCTTGCCGAACTCCTGCCGGAAGAACTTCTTTCCATGGAGGAACTGGCGGACCAGACTTTCGCCGGAGGTAACGTTGCAGTCCGCCTCCACCCACATGCCGCCCTCTGGCTCCCAGCGTCCTTCCTTGACCCGCTTCTTGATCTGCTCAAAGAGGGCGGGGTAACGCTCCTTGACAAAGGCGTAGAGCTGGGGCTGGCTGGACATAAACTTGTAGTCCGGGTACTCCTCCATCAGCTTGAGCACTGTTGCAAAGGAGCGGACGGCCTTCTCGCGGGTCTGCTCCACGGTCCACCACCAGGCCACATCGATGTGGGTATGGCCGATACAGGTGGCCACCACGGAGTCGTTGCCGCCCAGCTTTTTGTAGATTTCGTTTTTCAGGAACCGGTTGCAGGCCCGGATGGAGCTGTAGAAGGCCTTGCTGTAGGGCTCCCGGAGATCCAGCAGGTTGACAGCCTGCTCCAGGGCGTTCTGCAGCTTGATCCGGCTCTCATTCTCCCGATCCAAATGCCCGACGATTTTATTGGGCACGCTCAGGCTGTAATAGCATTCGGAGACAGCGGGATCGATCTCCATCAGGGAGCCGTAGAGCCGAAGGTATTCCGTAGAGCCGTGGTTGTGATCGTTGTCCCGGCCGGTGTAGGCCTGGAGATCCACCACAATCCGCTCTCCGGAGCGGGCGTGATCCGTCAGGCGCACCTCCTGATGGTTGGTGTCCAGCCCCTGGGTGAGCCTGCCGTTGACAAACAGCAGGAACTGAGGGTTTACAGCGTCCCAGAACTGGGCCTGGGTGGAGAAGCTGAGCCACAGGGGCTTATGGGCAAAGCTCTTGGGCACGTCAACAGAGGTGCGGAACCAATAATGCTCGTCGGGGCCGGGCCAGGTGTCCTGCTTGGGATCGAAATCCTCCCAGGGGGCGCTGCTCTGATCCACTTCCTCCGGGGTCAGGAAGAAGCCCTGTTTTCTTTTCCAAACGGTGATGGGGATGGTCTGCACCACCCGCAGGGCGCTGAGATCCTCACAGATTTTCAGAACCCGTTCATACCGGTAATTTTCCATCATTTCATTCGTCCTTTCGGGGCTGCGCCGCTGACGGGCAGCTAAGGCCGCGAGAGCTCTGCTCTCGCGCTCTCGCCAAGGGGATTAAATCCCCTTGGATTCCCGTAATTTTTTGGGGTATGGGGCGGGATTTCAGTCCCTGCCTCGCTGCTGCTTTCCGCAGAGACGAGCGCCCGCCTACCCATTTTTTCGTAAAGAAAAAATGCATCCCTGCATGTGGGGTAGGGGCTGCGACGCAGAGCGTTTCGAGCGTGTTCTCCAAAGAGCTGCGCTTGTGCCACGCACGGAATCCCCACTACAGCGTGTCTTCCGACGCGCTGTAGTGGGGGAGGAGTTCCCGCGTCTAGGTTTGCGCAGGAACCCCTGTGCGGCGCAGGGAGTATCCCGCACCCGGAGGGGAGCTTTTTTCTTTACGAAAAAAGCGTTCTGCGTGAATCAGAGTGCCTGCGTGGCAGGGAGAAGGAAGTCTGTACAGACTAACCCCCACCCCTTCTTCGCCCTTAGAATAATGGGATTCCAAAGGGACAAGTCCCTTTGGAAGGAGGCTCGAAGGGTCAAAGCCTGCGGCTTTGACCCTTGGGCAGAGCCCTCAAGGTCTTGCCCTTCCGAACACGCAGAGGTTAAATAGGCTCTCAGAGCGCCAGGTTGTTCTCCTTCATGTAGGAGATCACGTCGTCCACAGTGGTAAAGGCCAGGCCGGTGACGGTATCGGCAGCGCCGTAGTAGATGGTAATCCGTCCGGAGGGGGCGTCGGTCAGGGTCGCGCAGGGGAACACCACATTGGGCACGTCCCCGGTGAGCTCGTAGATCTTCTGGGGGGAGAGCAGGTAAGGCCGGGTGCGGTACTTGACCTTCCAGGGCTGGTCGATGTCCAGCAGCACCGCGCCTACGGAGTAGACAAAGCCGTTGCAGGAGTTGAGCACGCCGTGGTAGAACAGCAGCCAGCCCTCGTCTGTCTCAATGGGCACCGGGCCGGGGCCGATCTTCTTGGACTGCCAGGCGGAGTAATCGTTGTTGATGGTGCCCATTACGTAGCGATGGCGGCCCCAGTAGACCATGTCAGGACTTTCGCTGTAGAAGATGTCGCCGAAGGGGGTGTGCCCGGTGTCACTGGGACGGCTGACCATGGCATACTTGCCGTTGATCTTCCGGGGGAAGAGGACGCCGTTGCGGTTATAGGGGAGAAAGGCGTTCTCGCACTGATAGAAGGTTTCGAAATCATAGGTATAGCCGATGCCGATGGTGGGGCCGTGGTAGCCGTTGCACCAGGTGACATAGTAGCGGTCCTCGATCTTCACCACCCGGGGATCATAGCGGTATTCCCGGTTGAGAATCTCGGGATCGTCCCCCTGGAACTGAATGGGCTCGTCCTCAAACTCCCACTTCAGGCCGTCCTTGGAGCGGCCTACGAAAATATCCATGGAGCGGGAGCGGCTGTCGCAGCGGAAAACGCCGATGAAGGTATTGTCTTTCCAGGGCACAACAGCGCTGTTGAAGATAGAGTTGGAGTTTTTCTGCTCGTCACGCTGAATGATAGGATTCTGGTCGTAGCGCCAGACCACATCCTTGCAGTTGGCAGGCTTATCCTGCCAGGGAATATTGGGCAGGGCCTCGCCGATGATTTTGGCCATGGGATAGCTCCATTCTCCGGCGGGAGAAATTCTGATTCGGACGGGCCCCGCCGGAGGCTCCGCCCAGGAACGCCGGGATGGCCTCCGGCAAAGAGGCCGCTGCTCCCGAAAAACCAGTTTCTGGTGATTTCTATTATATACGATCTGTTCGGGTTTTGCAAGCCGGGAGAAGCCGCAGAAGCGGAAACAGCGCGCCGCAGAGCCGCCCAAAGACGTACATCAGCCGGGCTTACCAATTAAACAGCTTCAGCCTGCGGAGGGTGATTGCCTTAAAGGGGCACATCTCATGGCAGCAGAAGCAGCGGATACAGCGGCTGTAATCGATTCTGGCCTTGCCGGCATCGATTCGGATGGTCTTTGCGGGGCAGCTCTCGGCGCATTTGCCGCAGCCCAAGCAGCGCCTGGACTGCACCACCGGACGGGTGGTCAGAAGGCGGTCGGCAGCTCCCCGGAGCGCCTTGGGGATATGCTCCGTAAAGCTCAGGCTCCTGGAGCGGGGCATCCGATAATCCGAAAAGGTTTTCAGGCTGTCGCCGGCCAGGGTCAGTGCTTCCGGGGAACAGAGCCCCCGCTCCATGGAAATCCGCACGGTGTCCACCTGTTCCGGCGCAGCGCCGATTACCCGGCAGAGAGCCAGATCCATGGCGTAGGGGCTTTCCGACGCCAGAAGCATCCCCGTATCCCGCAGGGTTCCTCCTGAGGGGCCGTCCCCCTCCATGGAGGTAATCGCGTCCACGAACACCGCCCCGGGCTTCACCGTCTCGCAGAGATCCACCAGCATCCCGCAGAAGGCCTCCCGCTCCGGGAAACGCCAGTGAAACTCCGGCTTCATCAGCCCCGGCACGGTGCCGAACAGGTTCTTCACCGCCCCGGACAGCAGGGTCATCCCGTGAGTTTTCAGCTTGGCGGCGTCGATGATAAAATCCGCATCCCTGACCGGGTTGATTAGGGTGAAGCTCTGCACCAGCCGCCCGGCGGCAGTCCTCTGGAAGGAGCCGAAATCCTGGTTCAGCCGGGCTCCGGAGCGCTGAGCCGCCGCCCTCATACCGGTGGCCTCATAGATCGGCCCCAGGGAGAGGGCCGCGTAGGGCCCTCCCGGACTGTCCGCAATAACGATGTCCTCAATCCCCAGCTCCCGCAGGCAGAGGGCAATGGCGGCAATCAGGGCGGGATGGGTGGTGGTTCCTTCCTCGGGGCGGCGCTTCAGCAGCAGGTTGGGCTTGATCAGCACCTGCATTCCCGGGCGGAGCTTTTCTCCAAGCCCCAGCCGATGAAAGTGCGTCCGCACCGCAGCAGTTACCGCCTCCTGTTCATAGGAGGCGGTGTGTGTAACACTGACAAGATCGCTCAATTCCGATTTCAGCTCCTTCTTCCGGAAATTACCCCATGTCCGCGCGGCCGAAGGACAAAGACCTCGAGGGAGCTGCCCTCGAGTCTCCGCAGTGCGTCGTGAAACGACGCACCGCAGAGCCGCGAGACAGCGTCTCGCGGCCTTGCTCTTCAAGCGTGCAGATCCTCGAGGAATGCCTCGATCCGGCGGAGCGCCTCGGTGATGTGCCGGATGCTGTAGGAGTAGGAAACTCGGATAAAGCCCTCGCCGCTGGCGCCGAAGGCCCCGCCGGGCACCACTGCCACCCGCTTGGAGTAAAGCAGCCGCTCGCAGAATTCATCTGAAGTGAGTCCGGTGGACTGGATGGAGGGGAAGATATAAAAGGCGCCCTCCGGCTCAAAGCAGGACAGCCCCAGCCGGTTGAACCCGTCCACAATATAGCGGCGGCGGCGGTCATACTCCTCCACCATGGTGTGGATATTCTCCTCACACCGGCGCAGAGCCTCAATCGCGGCGTACTGGCTGGTAGTGGGGGCGCACATGATGGCGAACTGATGGATTTTCAGCATCTGCCGGATAATGGGAGCCGGGCCGCAGGCATACCCCAGCCGCCAGCCGGTCATGGAAAAGGACTTGGAGAAGCCGTTGATCAGGATCGTCCGCTCCTTCATGCCGGGCAGGGAGGCAATGGACACGTGCCGCCGGTTGTAGGTCAGCTCGGAATAGATTTCATCCGACAGAACGATGACGCCGGTGTCCCGCAGGACGTCCGCAATCTCCTCCAGATGCTCCCGGCGCATGATGGCCCCGGTGGGATTGTTGGGGTAGGGGAACACCAGCAGCTTGGTTCGGGGCGTGATCTTCTCCCGGAGGGCCTGGGGGGTCAGCCGGAACTGATCCGCTGCCCTGGTGGGAATGGGCACCACCTTCCCGCCGATAAGCTCCACTATAGGAGCGTAAGCCACGAAGCAGGGTTCGACGATCAGCACCTCGTCCCCGGGCTCCACCAGAGCGCGGATGGCCAGATCGATGCCCTCAGAGCCGCCCACGGTGACGATGGTTTCGGACCGTGGATCGTAGGAGAGCGCATATTTTTCCAGATAGCGGCAGATCTCCTCCCGCAGCCGGGCCAGCCCGGCGTTGGCGGAGTAGCTGGTCCGCCCCCGCTCCAGGGTCTGGATAGCGGCATCCCGAACCACCCAGGGGGTCTTGAAGTCCGGCTCGCCCACGCCCAGGGCAACTACATCTTCCATCTCGTTGGCAATGTCGAAGAATTTCCGAATGCCGGAGGGCTTGATTTCCTGCACCCTCCGGCTCAGAAGCCGTTCGTAGTCCAGGGGTTGGGAATTCACAGCCATACGCTCCTCCTCTCATCTTTTGGGAGCAGGTAGACCGGGACGCCCTTTTCCTTGTAGCGGGAGAGAACAAAATGAGTGGCGGTAGAGATCACAGAGTCCAGCACAGCCAGCCGCTGGGAGACGAAGAGGGCAATGTCCTTGAAGGTTCTGCCGGAAATCAGCAGAGCCAGATCGTAGCCGCCGGACATGAGGTACACGTCCTCCACTTCCGGATATTCGGCCAGCTTTTCAGCGATCTCGTCGAAGCCCAGATCCCGCTTGGGGGTGACCCGCAGCTCAATGATGGCGGAAACGTATTCGTCGGACAGCTTTTCCCGGTCCACAATGGTTTTGTAGCCCCGGATGATCCCGTCCTCTTCCAGCCGATGGATCTCCTGTGCAACCTCATCCTCGGTGATCCCCAGCATGACGGCGATCTCCTGATTGGTGTAGCGTGCGTTTTCCTCCAGAACTTTTAATATTTTATTCATCGAAGACAGCTCCTCCTTTGTCTGCTCTTTGCTTTCCGGTTAAGTCCTCATTTAGAGGCTTCCGCGTTATTTGGAAGGATAAGACCTCGAGAGCTCTGCTCTCGAGCACTCGCCAAGGGGATTAAATCCCCTTGGATTCCCGTAATTTTTGGGGTGTGGGGCAGAAATTTGGTTCCTGCCTCGCTGATACTTCCCACAGGGACGATCGCCTGCCTACCCATTTTTTCGTAAAGAAAAAATTCAGCTCTGCGTGCGGGGCAGGGGGATACGACGCAGAAAGTCCCGAGCGTGTTCTGTTACGCTCATGCTTTCTGCAAGAAGCGACGCTGTGCCACGCTCGGAATCCCCCTGCCATCCGCTTCGCTCCTGGCCCTCCCCCGCCGCTTCGTCAGAAGCGGAATACAAGGGGGGCAAGAGGTATCTGCGCCGCACAGAGTTTGCACAGGAATCTCCGTGCGGCACAGGAACTACCCCGCACGCAGGAGGGAGCTTTTTTCTTTACGTAAAAAGCGTACTGCGTGAATCAGACTGTCTGCGTGGCAGGAAGAAGGAAGTCTGTACAGACTTGACCCCCAACCCCTTCCGCCCCTAAAAGCCCTTGAAAATTACGGGTTCCAAGGGGATTTAGATCCCCGATGCGCCGCTGGCGGCGCATCTCAGAATTCGGCGAAGCCGAATTCCTAGGTGCGTCGTTTCACGACGCACCGCGGAGACCCGAGGCAGAGCCTCGAGGTCTTGCCCTTCGGCCACGCAGAGAGCCTGAACGGGCTCCTACTGCTCGTCCAGGGGAGCCGGGCGGGGGGTCCGATTCTGATACCAGACAGTGTGGGTGAAGCCAGCTGACCGCAGGAGGGACTTTGCGTCCTCCAAGCCTCTGCCCACGTCCTCCGCGCGGTGAGCGTCGCTGCCTACAGTGACCAGCTCCCCGCCCAGCTCCCGATAGCGCCGGAAATACCGGACGTTCAGCTCCCGATCCCATGGGGAGCGGAGCAGGCTGCTTGTGTTCAGCTCCAGGGCCTTCCCCCTGCGGATGAGGGCGCGGAATACCTGATCCGCCAGTCCGTCAAAGGGCTCTGAGGGGAAGGGGGCGGAACGCCCCACATTCAGATACCGATAGGGATAGGTGATGTGGGCCAGCGTATCGAAGTCCGCTTCCTCCGCCGTTTGGAGCAGCGCCCGGTAGTACCGTCCCATCCAGGCGGCAAGTCCTTCATCGTCCATATCCGGACTTTTGTAGAAATCAGGATCCCCTGGGCTGTTGTGGATGGAGCCAATCACAAAATCCCAGTCGAATTGGGACAGCGCCCAGGCGGCTCTCTCCGGAACCTCCAGAGGCTCCCCCAGCTCAATTCCCGCCAGCAGAAGCACTCCGCCAGGAGCCAGCGCGCGCCGGGTTTCCTGAATTTCCTGAAAGCTCTCCGGGATGGAGCGGGCGCAGCCCTGCTCCTCCCAGGCGTTTACGTCGCAGTGATCCGTAATTGCCAGCACCTGGACTTCCTGGCTCTCCGCCGCCCGGCAGAGCTCTGCCGCAGGACAGGCTCCGTCAAAGGAGTGGACGCTGTGGGTATGCAAATCTGTGTTCATAGAAGCTGCCCCTTTCGTGGCGAATTTGATAAAAGCGCCGCCGCCATCCGGAAACCTCCGAAGGGCGGCGGGATAGACGCTTAATCCATCTTCCTGTGTTTGAGCACCATCCACAGGAGAAACACGCCAGCCAGGGATCCGCAGGCCCCCATGATGATATCCGTCATGGTGTCCACCAATCCGCCGTAGCCCAGGGTCCAAAGCTGACAGTCCAAGCCGAACAGCCGATCGGCGGTGAACTCGTAGATCTCCCAGACTCCGGCGCTGGCCATGGCGAACAGCCAGCAGAACCACAGGACAATCAGCCGGGGGATCCGATGCTCCGGGTGCTTTCGGAGCAGAAGCTGAAGGAAGTAATGGCCCATGAAGGTCAGCAGGATCCCGCTTGCCAGATGGAGCAGCAAATCATAGATGGGAATCACGTCATACAGGCGAAGCATCACCCCGCCGCATTGAGCGGCGCAGGCAAAGCCCACGATCCCCAGATAATACATGGGATCGAACCGATGCAGGAACACCGACACCAGCAGCAAAGTTCCGGCGGTTTCGAAGTAGCTGAAAAAGGTTACGTCCCGTCCCAGCAGAAGTAGAAGGGTATAAAGGGCCAGAAGCACAGCGGAAACGGTCAGATTCAGCCGCACCTGTTTTTTACGTTCCGGGGAAAGAGGCGTCATGCAAGCCCTCCTTAAAAGTATGGAAACGCCGACAAGCACAGAATGCGGACGACGTTTTCTTAATGATACCCTATTTCCGCCAGGCTGTCAAGAAATTCCTCCGGGTGGTCGGAAGGGCAAGACCTCGAGGCTCTGCCTCGAGTCTCCGCAGTGCGTTGTTTCACAACGCACTTAGGAATTCGGCTTCGCCGAATTCTGAGATGCGCCGCTGGCGGCGCATCGGGAAGGGATTCCCCTTGGATTCCCATTATTTGAAGGG
>JAAVZY010000101.1 GCA_022791945.1 Oscillospiraceae bacterium
GATGGGCGAGGGATTTTCCAGTCCGTCAAGGAAAAAAGCGGAGGAATCCTTTGTGGATTCCGAGCATTTTTGACGCGGATCGGACTGGAAAAGCTCCGTCCAGACCCCGTTTTCAGCTGTGAATACAGGTTCTTAGAGCCTATTCAGAATCTCTACGTCGTCGAAGGGCAAGATCTCGAGGGCTCTGCCCAAGGGTCAAAGCCTGCGGCTTTGACCCTGCGAGCCTCCTGCCAAGGGGAGCCAGCTCCCCGATGCGCCGCCAGCGGTGCATCTCAGAATTCGGCGGAGCCGAATTCCTAGGTGCGTCGTGAAACGACGCACCGCAGAGCGCGAGACAGAGTCTCGCGGCCTTGCCCTTCGAAGCACCCAAAGATCCTGAACAGGCTCGAAGGCCGTTCCCTCCGGCAGTATCAGACGATGCGCAGATCCTTGGGGGCGGCGTTGAGGACCTGGCAGCCGTCCTCGGTCACCAGCACCAGATCCTCTATCCGCACGCCCATCCTGCCCGGAAGATAGATGCCCGGCTCCACTGAAAAGACCATCCCGGGCTGGCAGATCCCTTCGCTGGAAGCGCTGTTGTCCGGGGGCTCGTGGCAGTCCAGGCCGCACCCGTGCCCCAGGCGATGGGTGAACCGGGGGCCGTACCCCGCCTCCTCGATCACCTGCCGGGCGGCCCGATCCACCTCCCGCAGGGGCACTCCCGGACGGATCGCCGCTTCTGCGGCCAGATTCGCTTCCTTGACCACCTCATAGACCCTGCGCTGCTCCGGATCCGCTTCCTGAAAGAATACGGTCCGGGTCATATCGCACCAGTACCGGCGGATGGGGGTGAAGATATCCAGCACCACCGAGTCCCCCGCCTTCAGAGGGGTTCTGCCGGGCCCGTGATGGGGATCCGCCCCGTTTGGGCCGAAGCAGACCAGCTGTCCCTCTCCGGAACGGTCGGCCCCCTGCTCCCGGTAGAGGGTTTCCACCAGAGCGGCCATTTCATCCTCCCGAACGCCCTCCCGCAGGGCGGAAACCGCGGCTTCCATCACCTGATCGTTGATCCGGGACGCGGCCTGCATCAGGGCGATCTCTTCCGGATCCTTGTACATTCTGGCCTGATCCACCGGAGCGGAGCCCAGCACCGGGCGCACATCCCGGCGGGAATCCAGCAGGCTGATCAGGAACCGGCTGGGCCAGGATTTATCGACTCCCAGCACTCCCGGACGAAGCTCCTCTGCCAGACGGGCGCAGGGATCGTCGCTGTCCGAATGGATGGCCAGCTCCAGCCCCTCCTGTTCCTCCAGGCCGAAGAGGGCGTTTCCGTAGAGGATGCACCTGCCCTCCAAATCCAGATAGAGGGCCAGCAGCCGCTCCATCGGCTCCACCCAGACCCCAGTCAGATAGTAGACCGAGGCGGTGGAGGTGACTAGAATCTGGCTGAGCCCCTGCGCCTCCATATTTGCGCATACCCGTTTCAGGCGGCTTTGATTCATGCTTATATCCCTTCCTTTCCTGTGCCCCGCAGGAGCACGTTTCGCAACAGTATGTCTATTATATCACCCGATTGCCAGACTTCATCACAAATTTGTGAACTTTCCTCCCCGCTACGAGCGCTTGCTCAGAATCTCCGGGCAGCCGGAAGGGCAAGACCTCGAGGGAGCTGCCCTCGAGCACCTGCCAAAGGGACGCGTCCCTTTGAAATCCCGTCTTTTTTTGGGGGGTGGGGACGGGCGCTTGCGCCCGTCCCCCTGCCTCGCTGATACTTCCCGCAGGGACGATCGCCCGCCTACCCACTTTTTCGTAAAGAAAAAATTTATCCCCACAGGCGGGGTAGGGACTTTCTATGTAGGGTGAAGCGTTGTGCTACGCACGGAATCCCCCTGCCATCCGCTTCGCTCCTGGCCCCTCCTCCCTTTAACAAGGGAAAGGTCACAAAGTCAGAATGTTTGTTCGAATAATATGTACCTTACGGATATCCGATTGTTCATATGCTGCTCCTTTCAAGATGAAACGGAGCTGCTGACCGTTTTATTATACCGCCAGCAGCTCCGTTTTTCAACAGCGGGACAGGTTATT
Organism: Oscillospiraceae bacterium; assembly: GCA_022791945.1. GTDB lineage: Bacteria > Bacillota > Clostridia > Oscillospirales > Ruminococcaceae > Paludihabitans. The sequence goes on from JAAVZY010000101.1 coordinate 2,065, forward strand.
TCTCGGCTTCTTCATATAGCAATCCTTATGGATTGCTATATTGGGCGTCTATCCGCATACTTGCGAAATACCTCGTACAACTGTTGCTCCAAGTCTCGGCGGATGGCTGTTTCCTGCTCAGGAGTAAGGATCGGCGTTCAGCTTTCCAGAGTAATCTCCTTCCCCTGGAACATGACCGTTTCAGTTTCTTTTTTGTAGCGTATAAGGCTCACCTCTCTTTGAATTATTTTCTTACAGGTTGACCGAACCTGTAAGCGTGAGGTTTCCTCCTTCTTATCATTGCCCCTCAAGCTACAACGGACAAAAAATGCACGAAAATCAATGGGACATTAGGGGGAATTTTCAAGCGAATAGGCACTCTGTTCTGTGCAAATTGAATGCGATTGAGAAGAAGGACTCCACGAGCTTGGCCATTCGGTATTTTCTACAGCGTTCGGTTTGCGAATGCGCAGCCAGCCTCGATAAGGGGCTGTTCGAAGGGTTTGGGACGCTTCCCAACAAGTAAAAATGGACTTCCAACGGCAACGCTGGAAATCTATTTTGAGCATTTGTGGGAACAAAGACACCGCTTGCTACAATGGTGACACCCCCAAAAAACGGGGGAGATGACCGTCTTATACAGCGGTCCACACCTAAGCTACAATGGGAGGGAACCGGACTGACGAGGCACTGCCTGAGCTGTCACGCTCGATTGCGCAAACTGTCAGCCGGCCCTCCCATTGCGGCGTTCGATTTGCGCAGGTTGAGGAGCGGACAACACCCCACACTCGTGTCACACAGCAAGCTGAATCGGTGATGGGCAGCGGCGGGCGCCGGTCAAAACCATTTTTGATTTGGGAGGCTTGCAAATGAAATATGACATCATCACCGCTGTCGGCATTGATGTATCCAAAGGGAAAAGCACCGTCGCTGTACGCAGGCCGGGCGGCGAGGTGGTGCTGACACCATTCCAGGTGAACCACGATGCCGCCGGACTGTCCAGCCTGGTCAAGACATTGCAGGATGTGGGCGGAAACATTCGCATTGTCATGGAACACACGGGGATGTATTGGCGTCCCATCGCCCTGGCCCTGAAAGAGGCAGGCTTTTTGTCAGCGTGGTCAACGCCATGCTCATCCACGATTTCAGCGACAACTCTCTGCGCAAGGTCAAAACGGACAAGGCGGACTCCATGAAGATCGCCAACTACGCCTTGTCCTTCTGGGCGGAGCTGCGGGACGACTCGCTGGAGGACGAGACCCGGCAGATGCTGAAAATGCAGAACCGTTTGTACCTGCGCACTGTCCTTGCGGTGGCTGCGTTCGACCTTGCCGTTGTGTCTTGGCGTATAAGGACGGATAAGCTTGTGGCGGATGCTCAGCTGGGCTAGCGTGCTTTCAAAGAGTGTCGGGCGTGCGGACTGGCCGGAGATCAGGCGGTTAGTGAATTCGGAGCCGTTGTCCGTTTGAACGCACTCAATCGGGAACGGGAACTTTTTGACACAGTTCCGGATGAATTGAGCAGAGGAATAGGTGCTGTGTTCCTGAAATGCCTCCAGATACCCAAAACGGCTGTATTCATCCAGGAATGTGTACTGATAGTATCCACCC
>JAAVZY010000102.1 GCA_022791945.1 Oscillospiraceae bacterium
GGCTTTCATCTCCGACCATATCTGCCTCCGGGACAATCCCTTACCGCCTCTGGTGAGAAAAATCTCCCCGGAGGCGATTTTGTTTTTCTTAGCGTACTTGAGCAGCTTCCGGCAGAGCTTTCCAGGCAGGAGGATGGTACGAATCTTCCCCTTCAATGAGATCTCCGTTCGTCCCGCCCAGGCGGCTTCTACTGTGAGATACCGCACTTCACTGACCCGAATTCCGGTGGCACAGATAGCCTCCATAAGCAACGCCAGCCGTTCCCGTCCAAGGGACTGAGCAGCTTCAATGAGGCGAAGGTATTCCTCCTTTGTGAGCTCCTTCTCGCTCTGGCGGAACAGCTTCCGCTGGACGCGCAGATACTTCACTCGTACTTCCGAAAAGCCTAAGAATGCCAGCAGCTTATTCACTGCTGCCAGCATGGAGTTGATGGTCGTTGGTGTGTACTTCTCCTCACTGAGGTGTTCCTTCCACTGGATGGCTTTCTCCTTCCAGCTGGTAGCGTCTGTTGCTTGCTCATCCCCTATCCACGCAAGAAATCGCCCCGCGTCCCGGAGATATTTTTCGATGGTCCCTTCCTCCCGTTCCTCCTGGAGGAGATACTGCCGGAAGGATTGGAGCGTTGCTGTCATCGTCGAAGTTGTCATGAAATCGTCCTCCGTTTCTGCTTTCATTGTAGCAGAAGTGCCCCCATAGCCATATTGACGAACAGAGAAACGAGTCGTAAGCTGGAAAGGAAAGGGGCAAAAAATATGGAAGAGAAAAAAGCTAAAAAAGGGACGCCGCCGCCACGATACGATGAGGAATTCAAAACAGGCGCGGTACGCTTGGTGACAGAGCAGGGGCGACAGCCCACAGAGGTCGCCAAAGAACTGGGGATTTGTATCGACACGCTGCGCAGCTGGCTGAAAGCATCTGGAATCCAAATGGGACAGGCCAGCCGCCTCAGTCGGGAACAGCAGCGCAACCAGGCGCTGAGACGGCGGCTGGTTGCGCTGCAAGAGAAATACCCCGCCATGGGGCTGGACAGCCTATAACCACCTTCTGAAACGGGAATTTGGCTGTTCCCGCAAGAGGGTACACCGGCAAATGCGGCTGGCCGGCGTCTCCTCAGCCAGGCGTCGGGCCTGCAAAGCTGCCACAAATTCCAATCACAGCCATCCCATTGCGCCTAACCTGTTGATGCGTAACTTTACCTTCCAGCGTCCGGATCAGGCCTGGGTGGGTGATATCACTTACATACCTACCGGCGAAGGCTGGCTTTATCTGGCAATCGTAAAAGACCTGTGTACCAGAAAGATTGTGGGGTACGCATTCTCAGAGCCTGTTTAAGATCTCTGGGCGGGGCGAAGGGAAGGGGAGTTTTTTGCACAGCAAGGAAAAAAGCGGAGGAATCCTTTGTGGATTCCGAGCATTTTTGACGCCGTCTGTGCCGAAAAACTTCATTCCTCACTGAGTGCGTTCAAATGGAAGCTCATCTCTTCATAGGAACGGGCCAGAATAGCCGCCGCTTCTATATAAGCCCTGGGCAGCATCCAGCCGCTCGTCCTCTCATGCCAGAAGGCCGCTTTTTTTCGGGCAATCCCGGTGAGCTCTGAAATGCTTAGAGTTCCCTGAACTCCCAGCCGCGCCTCCGCAGAACGGCCATACTCCCCGGTAACGCAGAGAAAGTCCCGCAGTTCCTCCTGGTTGGGAAAGGAAACCTGCCCATTATAGTACATCTGCAGAGCTTTTAGTTCCTTCAGCGTCTGGATGGTGGTCATCAGGCTGTCGATGTCATCCAGCAGGTGCCCGCAGACATCCTGGAGCTGGAGATTAGCTCTTGCGTTTTTGCGGATTTGCCGCGCCAATCCCCGGAGGCGATTGAAAATGTACTGGGATTTGATGAGAAATGTCCGGTTTCCAAAATGGTGCAGCAGCAGATCCCGCACTGCCTGTACGCCGCAGGCATTCTGCAAGCACAGCCGAATCTCATCCAGAGACGTACCTGCCCGCAGAAGCCCCGCTATTTCCAAAACGCCGTACTGCCCGACCAAATCCATCAGCCGGGCCCGATCGGCTGGAGCGCCCAGAGCCGCATAATCCGCCTCTCCGCTGCACGCGAACTGCTCCGCGTCAAACAGCAGATCCCGAAGCGCCTCCGTATCCAGCTCCGCAATTTGCCGGAGGACAGCCCAGTCCTGTTCATTGAGCTGAGCACAGCCCTCGCACACCTTGGCGCATACCGGAAGCACGGTAAATAACAGCCGCCGGAGGCTCTCATTGTTCATTACATTAGAGGTAACCGCCTGGGCGGCTTCTACGGGAGCGGTCTCCCCGAAAATGTCCCAAATGCCTGTGGCATCTACCTTTGTCAGAATTCCCACGGAGTTAATCGGAGAGACAGAATCCATTCCGCCCTTGTGGAACTCCTGCAGGATCGTTTCATCGAATCCGCTGGCCGTATGGCTGAACGCATATATCACCGCGTCCGCCATACCGGCCTCGTAGATCGTTTCCTCGGATCCCTGGATGGCGAGAAAATCCAGAGTATTCTGCGCGTCTGTACCATACATAGAATTCAAACCGGGGGTGTCGATGAACTCCATCGTCCGCAGAACATCACTGGGGTAGTGGATCACCAGGTATTTGACCTCATTGATCCTGGGATTCTCCTTCTCCCAGGCCCTGACGGACCAGCGCTCCAGATCTGTCAGCGGAGCCTCCTGCTCCTCCCCGCTGCGGAAGCAAATGGTAAGCCTAGGCTGCTCCCCATAGCGAAACCAGCAAACTGTATAAGTGGTTTCCAAATCGCCCGTACACAAAATACCGGCTCCCATGAGGGCGTTCAGAAAGGTGGATTTCCCCGCCTTCATAATACCAACCACGGCCACCCGCAGGGGCGTTTCCAGCCGGGCGCGCATTTCCCGCAGGCCTTCCGACAGCTCTCCGGCATCCGGACAGTGCCGGCACAGCCGCTGAGCGTTGTCCAGCAGCCCGAACACTTCTGACTTCAGCGACATGCTTCTCCCCCATTCCGTTATGCGGCGGTAAACAGAATCACTTCCTGAGGCCGCAGAATCTCTCCTTGAAAACGGTAGCCCGGGCGGAACGTCTCCGCGATCTGATCCGCCTGATCCGGGGCCTCGGCAGGCCGGGTTTCCACCACGGTCTGATAGCTGCCGTCAAAGGCGCCGCCCGCCTCCAGAATCTCCACCCCCAGATTGGACAGACAGCGGGCAGTCTCCCGCAGCTGGCTTTCCGCCAGCTTATGGGCGTTTTCCTCTTGAGGCGCTTCCTCCTCCAGCCAGTTCCGGCGCAGAAGGAGCTTGTCCCGCAGGGCAATCAGATCCTGGATGGCGGAGAGACGTTCCCTGCGGTATTGATCCTCCCGCTCCGCTCCCTGCCGGCGTTCCTGCGACAGCGTCTCCTCTGCCTTCCGCAGTCCGGCCCGCTCCTGTTCCAGCTCCCGCTCCAGCTGAGCGAGACGCTCCTCATTCTGCTGATTGTTCCATTCGTCCAGCTGGCGCTCCTTCATGGATTGAACCGCCTGCTCCGCCTGGGCGTCCAGCCCCTCTAAGTAGCTGCACAGCGCCTGATCCCGGATCAGTTTTTCCACAAGGCGGATCAGCGCCGGAGCGGGAGCAACCTGGATCCGCTCCCCCTCTGTGCCGCACAGCCGGAACAGCTCGTTCAGGCGATCCCGGAGCGATTTCATCATTTGATAGCGATTTATCATATCTTTCTGCCTTTCGTTCTGCCATTTTCATCATTACGCTTATTGGGTGGAAACGGTTGCTTCGATTTCACCGGTTACCCGATTCCACTGTATGAAAAGCCGGGCATTGGAGGTTAAGGAGATATCCGCATCCCTCCGGCGAAAGGTACACTGCATATGGGCGTGATGCTGTCCGGCCGGGAGTGTAACGTTGATGGCCTGCCCATTTTCAACTGCGTAATTCAGGCTTCCGTCAATACAAACCTTTATGGCCGGATTCCATAAAAACCACTGATTGGCACGTTCGATCGTCAATGTATATCGCTCGGGAGTCTGTTGTTTTTGCTTCGTGCTGATTATATTCTTGTTTCCTTTTTGCGCTTCAGCCTTTGCGAAACCTCTTGCCAGTTCCTGCGCTTTGATTTTTTTCAGCACATTCTCCAGCTTTTCCGCAGCGGCGGTACTGCCTGAGTCCGCAGCCCTGCGGTAGCACTGCGCCGCCTCGTACAAATCCTGACGCCGCTCCAGTTCCATGCCTTGGCGGAGCATTTTTTCAGAGAGTCGAGGCTCCATATCGCTGTTTGGGGCTTTTAACGTTTCGTCTATTTTGTTAAGCTGTTTAATTGCATTCTCATTGCCTAAATTCGCCGCTTTGCGGTACCATCGAACGGATTGAGCGCGGTCTTTGGATGCATAATGCTGGCCCAAATGGAATGCAGCTTTTCCGTGCCCTAAGTCGGCGGCTCTGCGGATGAGCGCTAAGCCCATATCTATCTGACCGCTTTGATACAGCTGCAAGCCGTCCCGAAAACATTGTTCAGCGGACAAAGCAGGGGATTTTTCCTGTGCATCCCTTTTTTGCCGGATATCTAAGCGGGCCATCGCACGATCATAGACTGCCTGGGCAGCCTCCTCTTGCCGTGCCCTTTTTTCTGTTTCCTCCCGCCGTGCTTTTTCTTCCGCCTCTTGATGCGTTTTCTCCTCTTTTTGATACTGACGGTATGTCAGCGCTCCCTGGGCTACTATCAGTTCCAAATTGGCGGCGCACAGTGCGGGGGCGCCGGTAATTTTCCGGGCCATCTCCTGCACCAGAGGGATTCGGCTGGTGCCGCCCACCATCAGCACGGCGGATACCTCCGGCGTTGACACCCCGGCCTCGTCCAGCGCCCGCCGGCAGATCTGGAGGGTATCTCCCACCAAAGACGCAATCATTCCGTTGAACCGCTCCGCAGTCAGCTGGTAGCGTACGTCGTCCATGCCGACCTCAATGTATTCCTCAAAGCAGTTCGCGTCGCTCAGATGGTGCTTGGCCTTGACCGCCAGCTCGCTGATCTGGCTGGCGAACCGCAAAAAACGGCCTGAATTCCTTTGCAGACCCCCCCACGCGCCGGGAAGCTCCTGTTCAATGGCTTTCCGCATATCGGCGGCAATCAGGTAATCAATGTCCATCCCCCCGCACCGCTCCAGACCCAGCGGCTCGGACAGCAGCTGAAATGTGCCGTCCTTGTACTGGATCAGGGAGACATCAAAGGTGCCGCCGCCGAAGTCATAGACCAGCAGGATCTGGCCGTCCTTTACATACCCTTCCGCGCAGTAGCACATAGCTGCAGCGGTAGGCTCGTCCACCAGCTCCAGCTCAAACAATCCGGCGGCGTTGGCGGCGGCGCAGAGCCGCTCCCGGCGCTTCTGCCCATAGGATGCCGGATAGGTCAGATACGCCTTTTCAATGAACTCCCCCGTGAGCTTTTCCGCCCGGGCCTTCATATGACGGAACAGCTCGGTATACAGCTCCTCCGGGCGGAAGCGGCGCTCTCCCAGCAGGATGGGGATATCCTCTCCCAGATTGCGCTTGAACTCCATATGGAAATTCTGCGGCTTGTGCTTGCGGCTGTTCATAGCGGCCTGGCCTACGACGATGCTCCCGCCGTCCTCCACGAACACTGCTGAAGGCAGGGAATATTTATCGCCGAACATGCTGGCTCCCGTGCTGATATCCACCGGCTGGGGCCTGCCGTCCGCTCCCAGAATGCAGATGCTTGAATAACTGGTTCCGATGTCAATGCTGGCAATCATAGTTCTCTCTCCTCACTTAGAGCCTGTTCAGGATCTCTGGGTACGGCGAAGGGCAAGGCCGCGAGACGCCGTCTCGCGGCTCTGCGGTGCTTGAGGGCAGAGCCCTCGAGGTCTTGTCCTTCCATCACGCAAACATTCTGAACAGGCTCTTAAAGAAAGCCGTAGGAAACCTCCTCCGAATCCGCCGGGGTGTGGCTGGTATCTCCCGGATCGGGCGATGGAGCCAGCCGGCTGACGGCCTTCTCCAGCGTCTCGTACCGCTCCAGCTGATAGTTCAAAAGAGTACTCTGTTCCTTGAACACCGCGCGTTTTTGAGGGATTTCATTTGCCGCCATATTGATATTTCGCTGCAGCTGGGCGGTATTGTCCCGCAGACTCTTTACCTGGTGGTTCAGCTGCTGCTCAAAGGAACTGCTTACGGCGGCGCGCAGAGAGGCGATGGTATTGCCAACGCTGGCGCTTACGCCGGACATGGAGGATGCTATATGCTGATTCAAGGTCTGCATGACTGTGTTGACCTCCAGCTGATCGTATTTGGTCAGAGCGTCCACACAGCCCTTCGCGCCTCCGGCCAGGCCGCCCACGCTGCCGCCTATCTCCACCCCTATCAGCATGCCCGCCGGCCCCCCAAAGCACAGACCGATAAAACCGCCCAGGAGCGATCCAACCGTACCGCCGCCCATGCTGTTCATGCTGATGTTGCGTCCCCATTTGATCGCCGTATCCATCGCTTTTGGGGGCGGGAAAACCACGGTCATCTGCGTCGGAACGAATCCCAGCCCGTCCAGAATATCCTCGTTGACGCTGACGGAGAATTTCATCTGCCGCATCAGCTCGTCAGACTTTTCCTCCACCTTTTGGGCGATATCCTCCCGGATATCCAATATACCCTGACCAATCAAATCATTCACGTCACAGACCAGCTGTGTATAGTTCTTTTCATGGCAGATCCGGCTCTCCAGCATTCCCGAGCGCTCCTGAATCAGTGAGCGGGCATTTGTACCAATCTGCTGCTGAGCCCGGTTGACATCGTTTTGCAGAATGGAGAAAAACAGGGCCAGCTGGCCGCGCCAGTCGGCGCCCCTCTCCTGGAGCTCCTGCAACGCGGCCGCCTTGCGGTTCAGCTCATCCACAAGCCCCTGCGCCACACCCTGATCCGCTCCCAGCATCTGATACTGGGCGGCCACTTGATCGATCTGCGTCAGGAGCTCGCTCTTTGCCGCTGCCAGAAAGGGCAGAAGCTGGATCACTCCCTTTCGCCGGGCGATGGAGGACCAGATAGCGTCCTCCAGGACCGCATAGTTGCTGTTGGTCAGCATGGTGGCTCTTCCGCTCTGCAAATAGCGGAGCTTTGCGGTGCTGGAAACCGGGATGATTTGGAGCTCATCTGCGGGAATGCCCAGTGTAATGCTGATTTTTTGCCGGTTGTCCTCCAAAATGGCAGAATAATTGGCGTTCAAATCCTTTTTGGTCAGTGGGAACAGGATGTTTTTGCAGTACTGGTACCCACGCTTCAAAAAGCGCAGCTCACTCTCGGTCAGGCCGGAGTCCGCGTCGCTGACAAAGAGCAGCACGTCCGCGTTTGGCAGAAAGCTAAAAGTTGTTTCCGCATGCTCCACATTCAGGCTGCCCACCCCGGGCGTGTCCACAAAGACAACGCCCTCCTGAAGCAGGGGATTTGGAATCGAGGCCTGGAGCATTTTCACCCGCTTGTAATTATTGGGATTCCCCTTTTCGGAGACATAGTCGGAGATCTGCTCCCGGCTGATGTGTTCCATGCGGAAGCCGGTTTTCTTCTTGGGATCCTCTATGTAAGCTTCGATGGCCTCGGTTTCGCCGTACCGGACGATGGTCACCACATTCGTGCACACATTGATATCTACGGGAAATAAAGGCGTCTTTTCATTCAGCAGAGCATTCAGCAGGGAGGATTTTCCCCGCCGAGCCTCGCCTGCCGCCACCACCGTCAGTTTTTTCTGCCGAAACGCCTCCAGCTGCCCCCGGATGGCCTGGGCCGCGGCTTCAAATCCCAGCTTATCGGATAAGGCCGCGCTGTCCTGTAAAACAGTCTCGGTTACATCTCTTGACAAGGGCATACAGCCCATAGTCAAATGCGATGAATAGTTGAAAGTCAGATTTTCCACTCAATGGCGACACATTCACCCGTGGCGCGGATTTGAGAAATAAGGCTGTCAGACACCTGCCGCCTGTCA
>JAAVZY010000103.1 GCA_022791945.1 Oscillospiraceae bacterium
CGTTACACCTCGCTTTTGGCTTCCCTCGTTATGCCTATTTTTTGCAGGGGATTTAGCTGGAAAAAGAACTAGGACAAACCAGTCAACTCCTTGCAACGCAAGGGTTTTCCGATTTGTCCTTATTATGCCATAAGGGCACACGAACGCAACCTTCCTGCTTCAGGCAAACGTCCCCGCAAAGATTGTTTCGATGATGCTGGGCCATTCCGGCAGCGGCTCCCGGCAAAGCATTTAGCCTGGTTGAAAAGTTGAAAGCTGTGGTTCAGACGCAGAAGAGCCCTCCATCCCAAAAGCAGACAGAGGGCCGTTTTTCTGGCGGAGAAGGAGGGATTCGAACCCTCGATGCGCTATTAACGCATACACGATTTCCAGTCGTGCGCCATAAACCGGGCTAGGCGACTTCTCCAAGGTGCTTTATCATTATATCCAAATCCCTATATTTTGTCAAGCCCTTTTCACTGATTTTTCAAGAGGGATCTGCCATTGACGGCCTCCGGGATTTCGTAGTATAATGGATCCGGTTCAAGGAAAGGATGGGATTGCCTATGTCTCAGCTGCTGACAGCCTTGGCCGGGGAGCTGACCGCCCGGCTGAAGCAGTCGGGCCTGATCGCCGCCACTGCCGAAAGCTGCACCGGCGGAATGGCGGCCCAATACATGACTTCTGCGGCGGGCGCCTCCGAGGTATTCGAGTGCGGCATAGTCTCCTACGCCAACCGGATAAAGGTGCAGGAGCTGGGCGTGTCAGAGGACACCCTGGCCCGTACGGGCGCTGTCAGCCGGGAGACTGCGCTGGAAATGGCCGAGGGCGTCCGGGCGCGATCGGCCAGCGATTTAGGCCTGTCCACCACCGGCATCGCCGGGCCGGGAGGCGGCACGCCGGAAAAGCCGGTTGGCACGGTCCACATTGCCGCCTGCCTGGGAGAACGCAGCCTCCACCGACAGCTGGCCCTGGAGGGAAGCCGCCAGGAGATTCGGGAGGCTACAGTGGAATGCCTGTTCCGGCTGGCGCTGGAGCTGCTGGAGGGGCCTGAACGGCTGGAGCCCCAGGCTGTCTCCTCCAGGCTGCGGGTAAGGCGGCTGAGAGAGGCTGACACGGAAACGGTACTGGCTCTCTGCTCTGGCAACGGCCTGTTCTACCAATATCATCCGCCCAAGGCGACCAGGGAGAGCGTCCTTCAGGATCTAATCGCCCTCCCGCCGGGAAAGAGCCTCCGGGACAAATACTTCCTGGGCTGCTTCGACGGGGAGTCCCTGGCTGCGGTGCTGGATCTGGTGACCGATTACCCAGAGAAGGGAACCGCCTATATGGGCTTCTTCATGGTGGACAGCGGCCTTCAGGGAAAGGGCTTCGGCTCCGCACTTCTGGAGGAGCTAGCGGAATGCCTGCTGGCGGCGGGTTTTGAAAAAATCCGCCTTGCCATCGACGAGGGCAACCCCCAAAGCGAGGCATTCTGGAGCAAAAATCGCTTTGTCAAAACCGGGGAGCGGATCCCCAATGAGCGCGCCGCATACCTGCTTATGGAGCGGGACTTATAGCCCATCCAAGAGGACGCGCCCCCGGCGGGCTGTCTCGTCAGGGAAGACCTCGAGGCTCTGCCTCGAGTCTCCCCGATGCGCCGCTGGCGGCGCATCGGGGATCTAAATCCCCTTGGAACCCGTAATTTTAAGGGCTTTTTAAGGGCGAAAAAGGGGTGGGGTCAAGTCTGTACAGACTTCCGGCTTTCTGCCGCGCAGAGAGTCTGATTCACGCAATACGCTTTTTTCGTAAAGAAAAAAGCTCCCTCCTGCGTGTGAGCTGCTTCCTGCGCCGCGCTGGGTATGTGCGCTGCACAGCCCGCTCGAACCTCTCTGCGTCGCAGCCCCTGCGCCGCACGCAGAGCTGAATTTTTTCTTTACGAAAAAATGGGTAGGCGGGCGATCGTCCCTGGGGGAGGCACCAGCGAGGTAGGGGGGCGGGCGCAAGCGCCCGTCCCCACCCCCAAAAGATGGGAATCCAAGGGGACGCGTCCCCTTGGCGAGTGGCTCGCAGGGTCAAAGCCTGCGGCTTTGACCCTTGGGCAGAGCTCTCGAGGTCTTGCCCTTCGCCGTACCCGGAGATTTTGAACAGGCTCTTAGGCAGCAGACGCTTCTCAATCATAAAAATCGCTGTCACCCCAAGGGGGACGGGCAGCAGGAAAGGAAGGAAACAGCGTTGCGTACACAGGAAACCAAGAAAGGCGGGTCGTTCCTGACCCGGATATTCATTCCCCAGAAGGGAGACACCTCCCGGCAGATTGCCGGAAAGATCATCGCGGACGCGGCGGTGCTGCTGATTCTGGCGGCGCTGGTGGCAGGCGGCCTGGTGATCCATAAGTACTCCCGGAACAGCGAGCTTCAGGAGCCTGCCAAAAACTATCCCCAGCCGGAGTCCATGGCAACCAGCTCCCGGACAGAGTCCGTCCCGCCGGAGGAGGATTTCGAGAACCTCTATATGCCGGAAACACCGGTTTTGAATCCGGAGCTGGGCATTCTGGACGATTTTACCGAGCTCTATGAGACGAACCCGGATGTGGTGGGCTACCTGCGGATCCCCGGCACGCCTATTGACACGGCGGTGGTGCAGGGCGAGGACAATGTCTACTACCTGGATCACACCATTGAGAAAACCTACAACGCCTTCGGCGTTCCCTACGCGGACTACCGCGCCCGGATTGAAAAGGACTACCAGAGCGACAACATCACCATCTACGGCCACGCGGCCCGGGACGGTTCCCTGTTCGGAGCGGTCAAGGAATACTCCGACGTGGAGTATTACCGGGAGCACCCGGTGCTCACCTTTGACACCATTCACGGAAAAGCCCAGTATAAGGTAGTAGCGGCTTTTCTGGCGCGGGTGTACACCGGCTCCAGCCCCACCATGCATCCGGAGGAATTCAACTATCATATGTTCGTGGAAGCGGAGGGCAACAGCGCTGACTTTGATCAGTTCATGGAGGACGTGTACAAGCGGAGCTATTGGATCAATGAGGATGTGGACGTGTCCTTTGGGGATAAGCTGATTACGCTTTCCACCTGTGACAGCGAGATCAACGCCTTTGCGGCTCCTACGGATTACCGCCGGGTGCTGATTGCCCGCCGGATGCGCCAGGGGGAGAACATGAACGTCGACGTTTCCAAGGCCGTGGCCAATGAGGATATGATCATGCCCAAGGCCTGGCAGGATAAGTTCGGAAAAGAAAATCCCTATAAGTAGGCTCCCGGGGGCACCGCCCCCCAAGCCTCGTGGACAGACATCCCTTTGAAATCTCATCTTTTGGAGAAATTTCTATGGAACAGGACTCCCGCTTTTTTTACAAGGATACTGAGATCCGTTTTTACGACTGCGACCGGAGAAAGCTGGCCCGGATCGAGACAGTGCTCCGGATTATGGCCGACATGGCCGGGGTTGCTTACGCTGCCAGGGGGTACTCCCACGCCTGGCTGTGGGCGCACCACTCGGTGTTCCTGATCACCAGGGCCTCCATCCGGATTCGGCGAATGCCTGCTGCGGATGAGCGGATTACCGTCAAGACCTGGGAGAGCGGCGTAAAGGGCAGCCAGTATTACCGGCATCTGGTTTTTCACGATCAGGCCGGGGAGGAGATCGTGGCCGGACAGACCGCCTGGGTGGTGGTGGATCCGGAGACGCGGGCGATTCAGAAGCCATCGGCGTTTCCGGGGAAGCTGGATCCGGTTCCCGGGCTGGAGCCCGACACCCTTCCTCCCGCGCGGCTCAAGCTCCCGCCGGATTTGGAGGAGGCGGGCAGCAGGAAAATCGTTTACTCGGACATTGACGGAAACAATCACACCTATAACGCGGTTTACGCCGGGATCGCCTGTGATTTTCTGCCGGAGGAGCTGATGGCCCGCCCGATCCGGGATTTCCGGATCAACTTCAAGCAGGAGGCGCTTCTGGGAGAAACGCTCACCATTCGGGTGAGCACGGCTGGCGATCAGGCCATAGTAGCCGGATTTCTGGGAGAGGTTCCTTCCTTTGAATGCGAGTTCACCTTTGGGCAGGAGGACTCCGGACAGATCTGCCCCTCCTGAACAGCGCCACCGTCCGTCAGCAAAAACAGCGGCTCCCCCGGAGGGGAGCCGCTGTTTGTATAGGGAAAGCTCAAAAGAACTCCATGGTAACCTTTTTCCCGCTTTTTTCCAGCTCGCTGGCCAAATCTTTGATTAAATTCAGCTTCAGTCCCAGGGATACCGGCATACCGGGATTCTGATGGGCGGGGTTCAGCGCCTGGCCTACCAGGAAACGGATCTCCGTGCAGTCCTCCAGCAGATACTTGGCAAGCTGGGTGGCGCCGTCCTTCTTATTGAGCATAAAGCCCGCGTCGTGGTTGTCGGCGGAGGTGTACTCCTTGATGTAGTCCAGCGCCTTTCCCACGGTCAGAACGCCCTCGGTCACCAGATCGATGCCGGGGATCCGGGCGGTGGGGGGCACGGCGGGATTTTCGTAGTCAATGAGCACCTCCAGCTCCCGTCCGGTCACCTTGGAGACAATCTGGGAGGTGGTGCCGCCGCAGACCACCTTGATGCCGCCGCTGCGCATAAGCTTATCCACCACAACCTTATCCAGTTCGGAATTCATGGGCGGCCCTACCATTACGGTCAGGGGGGTGGAGGGCTTCACCCGCATGGCGCAGACGGTGGAGTCATCCCCGGGTTTATCCATGTAAAGGGTGTTCACGCTGGCCAGCAGCCGCTTGACAATCGCCCGTGGAGACATACCGGGAAGGAGATTCTCACAGAGATAGCTGACGATATTGTCATACTGCCAGCCCAAATCCAGCAGCCGGCCCACGCCCGCATGAACCACGCCGTCGGAGAAGGTAATGAGCATATCGTCGGGCTCCACGGTAAAGCTGCTGGTGTAGATGGTCTTGCCCTCGATCTGAAGCTCATCCCGCTGGATAGGGGTCAGAATGTCCTCGTGGAAGAGCACCAGGGAGGGATTGTCGAACTCGGCCAGATAAACGCTGCCGTTGAGCTCAATTTTCACAATGGTAAAGGTGGAGTAGGCCACGCCCCGCTCCGAGCAGACCGGGAGGGTGCTGGCGATGGTTTCCACTGCGTCGGTCAGGGTAGCGCCGTTGGAGAGCATGGTGGCAATGATCTTGCTGGTGAGGGTGGAGAGAATGTTGGCTTTCACGCCGCTGCCCAGCCCGTCGGCCAGCACCATCAGGAAGTAGTCGTCCCGGCGGATAAATTCCACCTTGTCGCCGCACAGCTCCTCCCCGTAGTGGTTCAGGCTCTCCCACGCCGCGTCTACAAACAGTTTCAAAGGCGATAACCGTCCTTTCTGAAGGCCGCGAGACTCTGTCTCGCGCTCTGCCAAGTGCCAAGGGACAAGACCTCGAGAGCTCTGCTCTCGAGCACTCGCCAAGGGGATTAAATCCCCTTGGAACCCGTAAATTTTTGGGGGTATGAGGCAAGTCTGTACAGACTTGCCCCCCTTTTTCCGCCCTTAAAAAGATGGGATTCCAAAGGGACGCGTCCCTTTGGCAGGAGGCTCGGAGGGCAGAGCCCTTCGAGGTCTTGCCCAACCACGCCGCAGAGATTCTCTTAATCCAGAGCGGTGATGGATTTTTTGAGTTTGGTAAGGGCAACCTTGGTTTCGGCGGTGGTTTCGCCCAGCAAGGAAGCGATCTCCTGGGCGACACGCATCTGCTTTTCGATAACCTCCTGGGCGGTGTCCATGGTGGACATCCGCAGGGAAGCCAGCTCCGCGCGGCTGTTTTCCTCCTGGGAGATGTCCTTCGCAAAGGCGACGAACATCTTGTGCCGCTCCAGATACACCACCGACAGCTCCACCTTGATCGCCTCGCTGGCGCCGTCGATCTTCTTGATCACCGTGTGCTTGCTGTCCCTGGCGTCGTCAAAGGCAGTCTCCCCGTAAAGGGCCGGGATCATTTCTCCGGTAATCTCCGCCCTGGTCACCCCAAAGAGCTGCTCCGCCTTTGGATTGATCTCCATCACGTTCATATCATCGTCAAAGGTAACGATGCCGTTGGGGGAATTTTCAATGACCATGGAGGACTTGTTCTCCGCCTGCTCCCGGAGGAAGGGCAGGCACATGGTCACGTCCGCCTTGCCGTTGAATACGGCAATGGCCTTATCTCGGCAGGTGGGATAGCCGCAGGAGCCGCAGTTCAGCTCCTGCTCCGGGGAGAGCTTGCCGATCTTCGCCAGGATCTCCCGGATCTGCTGATCCGTGGGCATCTTTGTGGGCACGGCCCGGCTGGCAAACACCCGGGGATGGGGGAATTCCAGCCCGGCGGAGGCGGCGGGGGCGGCGTCCACAGGCTCGGCCTGGGTTTTCAGCCGGGTGGTGGAGCGGATCAGGTTCCGGCGGTGCATCCGCATAATGGGGCCGCCGATGCAGCTGCCCGCGCAGATATTCGCCTCTACAAAGACCTGACCGGCTTCCTCGTTCTGCATGGCTGTAAACAGCTCAATGCAGCGGTCAATACCGTCCACGGAGATGGGCGTGTAGCCGTGGAACTGGTCGCCGATGGTTTTGATGATGCCCTCCTGCTTGGGATAGATCCGGGAAACAGGCTCCCGCACGCCGGCGGCGTCGGTATCCGCTTCGCCCAGGGTAATGCCCTCCTCGGCCATCCAGGCGTCCACATCCTCAAAGGTGAGCACCTCGTTGACCAGTCCGCCCGCCAGGGGATCCTCCGCCTCGTGCATTTTGGACAGGCAGGGGCCGATGAATACCACCTTGATATCCCCGTAGGCCTCCCGCATCAGCCGCGCGTGCGCCATCATGGGAGAGGATACCGGCGCGAGGTTTTTAATGAGCTGGGGGAAGTGGCGTTCGATGAGCATGACCACAGAGGAGCAGGCGGTGGCGATGATGCTTTTCATCTGGCCCTGCTCCATGAGCTTTATGTATTCCTTGGAAACCTGTGCGGCGCCGATGGCGGTTTCCTCCGCCCGCGCGAAGCCCAGCTTTTTCAGCGCGGCGCTGTATACGGGGAAGGAGGGCGCGCCTCCGGGGAATTGGCTTCCGTCGTACCAGCCCACCCAGGAGGGAGCGACGGTGACGCAGACCTGCTTGCCGGAGGCAATGAGCTCCTGCACCTTTTTGACGTTGTGGCGGACGTATTTGGCGCCTTTGGGGCAGGTTTCCATGCAGGTGCCGCAGAGGACGCATTCATCCTCGATGATTTTGGTGCGGCTGTCTTTGAATTCGATGGCCTTCAGAGGACATTCCCGAATGCACTTGAAGCAGTTCTGGCAGTTTTCCACATTCAGCTTGATGATGCTCATTGCGCAGCGGCTCCTTCCTTCTCCGCCATGGCAAGCGGATAAATTTCATCGTAGAAAATCTGTTCCGCGTTGGAAAAGCCCACATTGTTCACATGCTTTTCGTTGACCATGGTGGCGATGCCGTTCAGGCATTGCCCCATGCAGAAGGAAGCCTTCAGCTTGACAATGTCTTCCAGCTCGTGCTGCTTGATCAGGCTGTCGAAGGTTTTGACTACCTGATAAGAGCCCTTCATGTGGCAGGAGCTTCCCACGCAGACTTGTACGGTGATCATTGCAGGATCATTCCTTTCGTGTTCTCTCAGGGAGACATGGACGGGCGCGTTGATACCTGCTTCTATTGTATCATACCCACCCGCCCAGCGCAATCAGTTTTTCTCTGCCAGTTTCAGGGGGGAAGACCTCAAGGGCTCTGCCCTCGAGCTCCTGCCAAGGGGAGCTGGCTCCCCTTGGATTCCCGTCTTTTTTGGGGTGGGGGGTGGGGACGGGCGCAAGCGCCCGTCCCCCTACC
>JAAVZY010000104.1 GCA_022791945.1 Oscillospiraceae bacterium
TAACGGGAATCCAAGGGGAATCCCTTCCCGATGCGCCGCCAGCGGCGCATCTCAGAATTCGGCGAAGCCGAATTCCTAAGTGCGTTGTGAAACAACGCACTGCGGAGACTCGAGGGCAGAGCCCTCGAGGTCTTTCCCTTCCTGCGATACAGAGTTGACGGTTACCGATAAATGGTAGTATAATAAGATCAGATTTTTCGGCGCGGGGTTCATTCCCGGCGCTAATCGGTTTATAAAGGACGATTGATATATGCTCCGAATCGCACGCTACCTGAAGGGCTTCCGCAGGCAGGTAATCATCGGCCCTATTTTCAAGCTGACAGAAGCTATTTTTGAACTGATTGTTCCGCTGGTGATGGCAAGCATCATTGATGTCGGCGTGAAAAACGGCGATACGATGTTCATTCTCCAGCGGGGCGGACTAATGGTCCTCCTGGGCATACTCGGCCTGGGCTGCGCGCTCATCTGCCAGTACAACGCCGCTTTGGCCTCCCAGGGCTTCGGAACGGCAGTCCGCAACGATCTTTTCCGCCACATCGAATCCCTCTCCCACCGGGAGCTGGACACCATCGGCGCCCCCAGCCTGATTACCCGGATCACCAATGACGTGAATCAGCTTCAGGTTGCTGTCGCCATGCTGATCCGTCTGGTGATCCGCGCTCCCTTCCTGGTAGTGGGCGCCGCGGTCATGGCAATGCTCATTGACGTGAAGCTCTCCAGCATCTTCCTCATCGCCATCCCCTTCCTGGTGGCGGTGCTCTACTTTGTCATGAGCCGGTCGGTGCCCCTTTACAAGAGCGTCCAGACCCGCCTGGATCGGATCTCTCTCATCACCCGGGAAAACCTGGTGGGCAGCCGGGTGATCCGGGCCTTCTCCCGCCAGGAACGGGAACAAGCCCGCTTTGAGGAAACCACCGATCAGCTCAAGGACAGCATTATCCGGGTGGGCAAGCTCTCCGCCCTCCTGAATCCCCTCACCTATGTGATCATGAACGCCGCCATCATCGCCATTATCTGGTTCGGCGGCGTCCAGGTGGATCAGGGCTCCCTCACCCAGGGCAACGTGATCGCCCTGGTGAACTATATGACCCAGATCATTCTGGCTCTGGTGGTGGTGGCCAATCTGGTGGTGATCTTCACCAAGGCCTCCGCTTCCGCCCGCCGGGTCAACGAGGTCTTCGACACCCGCCCCAGCATCCCCGCTGTGGAAGGCGAGGCGCTTCCCCTTCAGGAGGACGCCCCCGCCATTGCCTTTGAGAACGTTTCCTTCTCCTACGGCGGCGGGGAGCGGGCCCTTGCGGGACTGAGCGTTTCCATTCGCCCCGGAGAGACAGTCGGCATCATCGGCGGCACCGGCGCGGGCAAATCAACCCTGGTGAATCTGATCGGCCGGTTTTACGATGCCACCGAAGGACGGATCAGCCTGTTCGGCTCTGACGTAAAGGATTACCCCAACCGCCAGCTCCGGGAGCTGATCGGCATTGTGCCCCAGAAGGCCGTGCTCTTTTCCGGCACCCTCCGGGAAAATATGCAGTGGCGGGATCCCGACGCGGACGACAGCGAAATTGCCCGGGCCCTGGAGACTGCCCAGGCCAGCGAGTTTGTGGAGCAGCTGCCGGATGGCTACGACACCCGTATCCTTCAGGGCGGAAAGAACCTTTCCGGCGGCCAGAAGCAGCGGCTGACCATCGCCCGGGCCCTGGTGGGGGATCCCCGGATCCTCATTCTGGACGACAGCGCCAGCGCCCTGGACTTCGCCACCGACGCGGCCCTCCGCCGGGCCATCGCCCGCTCCACCAAGGGAATGACCGTGATCATGGTATCCCAGCGGGCGCACACTGTCCGGCAGGCGGATCGGATCATCGTCCTGGACGAGGGCCAGGTGGCCGGCATCGGCAGGCATGAGGAGCTGCTGGAAACCTGCCAGGTATATCGGGAAATCTGCCTGTCCCAGCTCAGCGAGGAGGAGGTGTCACGCCAGTGAAACGTCAGCTTCTGAAACGGCTTTTAAGCTACGCCCGCCCCCATATGGGATATCTGGTGCTGGCCCTGATCAGCGCGCTGATCAGCGTGTCCATGAGCCTTTATGTCCCCATCCTGACCGGCGGCGGCATCGACCACATTGTGGCGGCCGGGCAGGTGGATTTTGGGGCGCTGCTCCCTTATCTGAACGCCATTGCCCTGGTGGCGGCTGCGTCCGCGCTGTTCCAGTGGGTCATGAGCTACTGCACCAATCAGCTCACCCATAAAACGGTGAAATCCATCCGGGACGACGTGTTCCGCAAGCTGGAAGCCGTCCCGCTCTCCTATATTGACGCCACGCCCCACGGGGATCTGATCAGCCGGGTGGTCAACGATATCGACCAGATCTCCGACGGTCTGCTCCAGGGCTTCACCCAGCTGTTCAGCGGCCTGGTGACCATCCTGGGGACCATTGTATTCATGCTGTCCATCAACCTGCCCATTGCGGTGGTGGTTATGCTGGTGACGCCCCTTTCCCTGTTTGTGGCCTCCTTTATCGCCAAGCGTTCCTTCAATATGTTCCGGGAACAGGCCTCGGTCAAGGGTGAGCTGGGCGCCTGCGTGGAGGAGATGATCGGCGGGCAGAAGGTAGTAAAGGCCTTTGGCTGCGAGGAGCGGGCCCAGGCCCGGTTTGAGGAAATCAACAGCCGGCTCTACACCTGCGGGGTGAAAGCCCAGTTCTATTCCTCCCTGACCAATCCCTGCACCCGGTTTGTGAACGGAGTAGTTTACGCGGCTGTGGGCATCGCCGGCGCTCTGGCCATTGTCCGCTTTGGGAGCCTGTCGGTGGGCCAGCTGTCCAGCTTTTTGCAGTATGCCAACCAGTATACCAAGCCCTTCAATGAAATTTCCGGCGTGATTACCGAGCTGCAGACGGCTCTGGCCTCCGCCCGGCGGGTGTTCCAGGTGCTGGATGAGCTTTCGGAGGAGCCGGACGCGCCGGATGCCAAGGTGCTCCGGGACTGCGCCGGAGAGGTGGCGCTGGAGAATGTAAGCTTTTCCTACCAGAAGGATCGGCCTCTGATCCAGGGTTTGAACCTCCAGGCAAAGCCGGGCCAGCGAATCGCCATAGTGGGCCCCACCGGCTGCGGGAAAACCACAATCATCAATCTGCTGATGCGCTTTTACGATACAGACAGCGGGGAAATCCGGGTGGACGGCTCGCCTATCCGTCAGGTAACCCGGAACAGCCTGCGGAGCCAATACGGCATGGTGCTGCAGGATACCTGGCTCTTTGCGGGAACCGTGCGGGAGAATATCGCCTATGGGCGTCCGGACGCCACCCAGGAGGAGGTCGTCCGGGCCGCGCGGCTGGCCCATGCCCACGGCTTTATTCAGCGGCTTCCCCAGGGGTATGACACGGTGATTGCGGAGGACGGCGGGAATATTTCCCAAGGGCAGAAGCAGCTGCTCTGCATTGCGCGGATCATGCTGACGCTGCCGCCCATGCTGATTCTGGACGAAGCCACCAGCTCTATCGACACCCGGACGGAAGTGCAGATACAGCGCGCTTTCCAGTCCATGATGGAGGGCCGCACCAGCTTTATCGTGGCACACCGCCTTTCGACAATTAAGGAGGCTGACTGCATCCTGGTCATGAAGGCAGGCCAGATCATCGAAATGGGCAGGCATCAGGAGCTCCTGGAAAAAGGCGGCTTCTATGCCGATCTCTATAACAGCCAGTTCGCTCCCGCCAGCGCTGTGTAGGCTGCCCGGGAATCGAAGGCTTCTGCATACGAAGATGTCATACGGCAGGTGGTGAAACCACCTGCCGTATGACATAGCTGCCAGTTCAAAGGTTGACTTCCGTTCAGGCAGATGATATACTTAGAACTGTTAAGGCTGGAAAAAGCCTTTATTCGACAGGAGGAATTGCAGATGAATCGCTTTGAAAAGGTATATACCCAAGGGACTATTAATCACGTTGAAATTTGGTTGGATACAGAGACTGGGGTAAATTATGTATTTCATAAGGACGGATATGCAGGAGGCTTTACGCCGCTGCTTGACAAAGACGGAAAGCCGGTCGTTACGGAAAAATAGCATTTCTCGGGAAATAGCAAAGCCGGCTGTCTCGTCCGGCTTTGCCGATAGATACTCAAGAGGGATTTCGCCTTTTGGTGAAATCCCTCTTAACAAATGTTCTCTTATAGCAATTCTCAAAATAGCTTCTTTGGCAAGCCGCAGAAAGCTTTGACGTATGGTTTTCTGCGGCGTATATGGGGATTGCAATTTTTGAGAATTGCTATAATGAAAGGATGGATGCACCTTGACGAAACGTGAACGGATGGAGACAATTCTCCGAGGCGAAATCCCCGATCAGACGCCCGCCGGCTTCTGGTTCCATTACCCCTCCACCTACTCTGTACAGGAAATGGCCGAAGCCCATCTGGATCTCTACCGCCGCACAGACATGGATATCATCAAAATCATGCAGGACTTCCCCTATCCCATTCAGGGCAGTGTTCAGACGCTTTCCGACTGGCGGCATGTCAAGGTGGACGGCCTGACAGCCCCGCCTTCCGGAAGATGGCTGAGACTGCCCAGCGGATCCGGGAAGGCTCCAAGGGCGAGGTCATGCTTTTCCAGACCATGTTCAGCCCCTTCAAGGCTGCCGACAGCGCCTTTGGCGACGCGCTGGTGATGGCCCACGCCCGGGAGAATCCCCGGGCAGTGCTGGAGGGCGTCTCCGCCCTGGCGGAGGGCCTGGCGGAATGGGCCGCCGCCTACCTGGAGCTGGGATTGGACGGGATCTATTATTCCGCTCAATTCGGCGAGGTTGGACGCTTTGAGCGGACTCAGTGGGAGACTTTGGTAAAGCCCTCTGATCTGCTGGTGCTGGAGCGGGTGAAGGCGCAGGTCGGGCGCTCCATTCTCCACATCTGCGGAGAGCCGGAGTATGATTTCCGCACCCATCTGGACTGGTTCGCGGACTATCCGGGCGATTTGTTCAACTGGTCCGTGAAGGACAACAGCTTCTCTCTGGAGCAGGGGCGGGAGCTGTTCAGGCGGCCGGTTCTGGGCGGCATGAACAACAAGGGCAATCTGATCAGCGGCGCCCCGGAGGAAATCGCCTCCGAAGCGCAGGGAATCCTCCGCTCCTTCGGACAGAAGGGCTTCATGCTGGGAGCGGACTGCACCGTTCAGGGCAGAATCGACGTGGAGCGCATCCGCCTCGCGGTCGAAGCCGCCCACGCCTACCGGGGGTAAGACCTCGAGGCTCTGCCTCGAGCTCCGCCAAGGGGAGCTAGCTCCCCTTGGATTCCCGTCTTTTGGGGTTAGAGGGGTGGGGACGGGCGCTTGCGCCCGTCCCCCTGCCTCGCTGATACTCCCTGCGCGGGTGGGGCAGGGGCTGCGACGCAGAAGGTTTCGGGCGGGTTCTACTGCGCAATACCCTGTACGGCGCAGGCATTACTCCGTACGCAGGAGGGAGCTTTTTTTCTTGACGAAAAAAGCGTACTGCGTGAATCAGACTGTCTGCGTGGCAGGAGTTCGGAAGTCTGTACAGACTTAACCCCACCCTTTTTCCGCCCTTAAAAAGCCCTTCAAAACTACGGGTTCCAAGGGGATTTAATCCCCTTGGCAGGTGCTCGAGGGCAGAGCCCTCGAGGTCTTGCCCTTCGACCACGCAGAGATTCGGAATAGGCTCCAAGAATACGCGCTGCTCGGAGGGGCATACTATCTGCGAATGGAAATCTGTATTTTCTGTAAGGAAAGGGAAGCATCAATGAAACTCAGAAAAAAGAAAGGGGCAATTCTGGCTCTGCTGCTGGCCGCCTTGCTGGCAGGGGGCTGCCGAAGCACGGAAAAACGGGAGCCGTCTTCCTCCGCGGAGCCCTCCAGCCTGCCGGAGGTTTCCCAGCCGGAGGCGTCAGCACCGGGGAGTGAGCCCGCTGTCAATCCGCCCCGGACGGAGGCGCCCTCCTCGGAGCCGGCCTCCAGTCAGGAGGATGCGCCGGTCAACGCGGTTCCGGAGCAGATCCACGTGGACGGAGTGGAGTTTCCGGAGCTTAGCCAGTATGACAGCTCCCAGGTCACCTGGGGGCCCGGCCGCCAGATGGACGGGGAGAACCGTCCTGTAGCCTGCGTGGGCCTTCAGGAGCAGTACGGGGACAAGGACGCGCTTTTTCTGATGCCGGCCGGCGAGAAATCCATCTACCTTACCTTTGACGAGGGATACGAAAACGGCTACACTGCCCAGATTCTGGACGTGCTGAAGGAAAAGGACTGCCCGGCGGTCTTCTTCGTCACCCACGATTATGTGAGCCGCAATCCGGAGCTGGTGCAGAGGATGGTGGACGAGGGCCACGCCGTTGGCAATCACAGTATGCACCATCCCAATATGACCACTGTGGATCCCCAGACCGCCGCAAACGAAATCGCGGATCTGCATAACTGCGTGGCGGAGCAGTTCAGCTTTCAGATGACCCTCTTCCGGCCGCCGGAAGGCGCCTTTTCCGAGCGATCCCTGGTCATTGCCCAGGCGCTGGGATACCGGACAACCCTGTGGAGCTTTGCCTATGCGGACTGGAATCCGGACAGCCAGCCGGAGCCTGGAGAGGCCCTGGAGCGGATAACCGGCGCGGCCCATGAGGGCGCGATCTATCTTCTTCACGCAGTGTCCTCCACCAACACACAGATTCTCCCTGCGTTTATTGATACCCTCCGTGAGGAAGGCTATACCTTCCTCAGATTGGAGTAAATCCATTCCAAAGCATCCCAAAAATCCCCGGCCCGCAGCTTCAAAAGAGCTGCGGGCCGGGGATTTTCTGCGTTCGCCGGCGCAGGATTCGATGGATTTCGCACAGAGATGGTACTATACTTGTTTTTGCAATAAATTCCAGTTTAACACACAGTCTCAGGGGGGGAACGGAATGCTGCGACTAGAAAACGACAACGACCGATTGACGGTCTTTCTCTACGGGGAAATCGATCATCATGCCGCGCGGACGATCCGGGAGGAGGTGGATGCCAATCTCCAGCGAAGTCTGCCCAAGCGGCTGATCTTCAATTTCCGGGATGTCACCTTTATGGATTCCAGCGGAGTGGGACTGATTATGGGGCGCTATAAGCTGATACGGAGCATGGGCGGCGAAATTCAGATTCGGGGAGCAAAGCCGCAGATTATACAGATTATGCGGATGGCCGGTCTGGACAAGCTGGCGGAGATTGAGGACGGAGAGGACTAAGGCCCCAGCGGGCCCGGACAGAAAGGAAGAGGGTTTCCTCATGAATATTTTGAACGAAGTGACTCTGACGCTGCCCAGCCGTTCCTCCAACGAGGGGTTCGCGCGGCTGGCCGTGGCGGGCTTTTTTGCGCAGATGGATCCCACTGTGGACGAGATCGGCGATATCAAAACCGCCGTAAGCGAGGCGGTTACCAACTGCATTGTCCATGCCTATCGGGAGGAGCTGGGCGTGATCCGGATTCAGCTGCGGATTTTGGAAGGGCGTGTGGCATACATCAAGGTGCGGGATCAGGGCTGCGGCATACCTGACGTCCACCGTGCCATGGAGCCGCTGTTTACAACCGGTCCGGAGGAGGAGCGGGCGGGTCTGGGATTCGCGGTGATGCAGTCCTTCATGGATAAGGTGCAGGTGCGCTCCCGTCCCGGCCAGGGGACCACCGTTATCCTTACAAAGCAGCTCCGGCAGCGGGCGCAGAATGGTTAAGACGCCTGCGGAAAAGGAGGCCTTCGTCAGGGGAAATCTGGGGCTGGTTCACAGCTGCGCCAACCGTTTTCGGGGCAGGGGCGTGGAGTATGATGATCTCTACGGAGCAGGCTGTGTAGGGCTTTTAAAGGCCATCGACGGCTTTGACGACAGCCGGGGCCTGATGTTTTCCACCTATGCGGTGCCGGTGATCCTGGGAGAGATCAAGCGGCTCTTTCGGGATGGAGGCGCTTTGAAGGTGAGCCGGAGCCTGAAGGAGCTTTCCCTGAAGGCGGCCCGGGAGCGGGAACGGTTTATGAAGGAGCACTGCCGGGAGCCTGCCATCGGGGAGCTGTCCCGGATCCTGGGGGTAGATCCGGAGGATGTGGTGGAGGCGCTGAACGTAAGCGTGCCGCCCATGTCCCTCACAGCCGGAGAGGAGGAAGGCGGCGGACAGTTTGACATTGCCGCAGAGGATACAGACGATCAGGTCTGCGAGCGAATTTCCCTTGGAGAAGTCATTGAGGAGCTGGAGCCCCAGGATCGAAAGCTCATCCTGCTGCGGTACTACCAAAGCAAAACCCAGACGGAAACTGCCAAGGAACTGAACATGACCCAGGTGCAGGTCAGCCGCCGCGAGAAAAAAGTGCTCCTTAAGCTGCGAAGCAGTCTGAGCGGCTGAGCGCCTGTTGGGGGATGAGCGGGGGAAGACCTCGAGGCTCTGCCTCGAGCTCCGCCAAGGGGAGCCAGCTCCCCTTGGATTCCCATCTTTGGGGGTTATGGGGGGAGGGGACGGGCTTTGCCCGTCCCCTCCTGCCTCGCTGATACTCCCTGCGTGGCCGATCACCCGCCTACCCATTTTTTCGCAAAGAAAAAATTCAGCCCCACGAGCGGGGCAGAAACTACGACGCAGAAAGTCCCGAACGTGTTCTGCCGCGCTTATACCCTCTGCGGCGCAGGAAGTACTCCGCACGCAGGTGGGAGCTTTTTTCTTTACGAAAAAAGCGTCCTGCGGGAATCAGACTGTCTGTGTGGCAGAAAGCCGGAAGTCTGTACAGACTTGACCCCACCCCTTTCCGCCCTTAAAAGCCCTTCAAAAATTACGGGTGCCAAGGGGATTTAATCCCCTTGGCAGGAGGCTCGCAGGGTCAAAGCCTGCGGCTTTGACCCTTGGGCAGAGCCCTCGAGGTCTTTCCATTCCCGCACAAACTCCCTAGCAGCTCGCCCCACCGGTGACCTGCTTGGAGAGGACGGCTTCCTTTTCGATTTTGCTGTTGAGGAGCTTATCTTCCACATAGGAGAAGCCCAGACGGGCCACGGTGTCGGCGAACCGCTCTCCGGTAACGCCCTCGTCCCGGAACAGCAGGATCGCTTTCTCCACTGTCTCCAGTACCTCCTCTTCGGTGGTGAACACCTTGGAAAGAGGCTGTCCGTTGGCAATCTTCTTGCCCCATCTGCCGCCGATGTAGATGCGCCAGCCGTTCACATACTCCTCGGTGACGCCAAAGGGACACTTTCCCTTGCATCTGCCGCAGTGGTTGCAGGCGTCCATATCCACCCGGAGAGTACCCGCCTCCATTTTGGCAATCCGAATGGGACAGGAGGCCTCCACCTGGCATTTCCCGCAGCCCTTGCACTTGGAAAGGTCAAACTGGGGCACACGCTGACCCACAATTCCCAGATCGTTCAAATCCGGTTTCACACAGTTGTTGGGGCAGCCCCCCACCGCAATTTTGAACTTATGCGGCAGCGTTACAGTGTGATACCCCTTATAAAACCGCTCATGGAGCTTTTCGCTGAGCCCGAAGGTATCGATCAGGCCGTATTGGCAGGTGGTCCCCTTGCAGGAAACCACCGGGCGGACCAGGGAACCCGTGCCGCCGGTTTCCAGGCCCTTCTCCGCAAGGAAAGCCATCAGGGCGTCCAGATTTTCATAACGCACCCCCTGAATCTCCAGGGTCAGACGGCTGGTCATGGTAATCTCACCGCTGCCGAAGGTCTTTGCGGCCTCCGCCACTGTTTCCTGCTCCTCCCAGGTGATCTTTCCGTTCCGGGTAATCACCCGGACGTTGAATACATCATTGTACCGCTTATCCTGAAGGCATCCAAGCCCTTTCACCCGTTTGATTTCCTCCGGAGAGAGCTTTCCGCCCGCGGGCAGGGAGGGCCGGATCACATTAAAGGTCGCGCCTCCCTCCAGCACCCGGGTATTCTCATAGCCCAGGCTCCGAAGCTTGTTCTGGAGCAGATAGCCCCGCTTCCCTCTGGCGCAGACCAAAAGCAGCTTGGCTTCCTTGGGATAGGGAAGCTCCTTCAGCCGCCCGAAATCGACCCAGGGCGCACCGGGCAGCGTGGGCGCGGGATGCGCGTCCAGAAGGGTATAGTCCTCCGCCGCGCCCTGAGCATACTCAGCCGGCGTAAAGGACTCCAGTCTGCCGGACATCTTGTTGATCAGGATGGAACAGGCTGCTGCAAACGGGTGAATTGCAGTGGAGAATGGGGGCGCATAAGCAAAATCCATGGTGATATACTCCTCCGCCCGGATGCCCATGGAAATGCCCACCACAGCGATATCCGCCATCTTATCCACGCTGCCGCTGCCGATGATCTGCGCGCCCAGCAGCCTGTGCGTAGCTCGATCGGCGATCAGCTTGGTCAGGAAGCTGGAGGAGTCCGGATAATAATGGGCTTTGTCATCGCTGACGCAGGTGACGGTGATCAAATCGCAGCCGTTCTCTCTGGCGGCTGTCTCAGTCAGGCCGACCCGCGCCGCGGAAAGGGACGCGGCAAGCTTCACAATCCCGGTTCCCAGAACGCCCGGGTAAGCAGTCTCCTCCCCGCTCAGATTCAGGGCCAGCGCCCGTCCGGCAATGTTGGCAGTGGAGCCCATGGCGGACCACTGCCGCTTTCCGGTGAGCCGGTTTTTCACCAGGGCGCAGTCGCCCACCGCGTAAATATCCGGCAGGCTGGTCCTCTGGTATTCGTCGGTGACAATCAGGCCCCGTTCGGTTTCGATCCCGGAGCCCTCCAGGAAGGCGGTTGCGGGGCGGATGCCTATAGCCAGAATCACCATGTCGCAGGAGAGGCTCCCGGCGCTGGTGACCACAGAGGATACTCTTCCCTCCCCGCGGATCTCCTGAAGGGCGCTGCGGGTGAGGATGCGGATGCCGCTTTCGGTCAGCTTCCGCCGGAGGTATCCGGCCATGTCGCTGTCAAAAATGCCGGGCATGAGCTGCTCCGCCATATCCGCCACCGTGACGGAGATCCCCCTGGACATGAGGTTTTCCGCCACCTCCAGGCCGATAAAGCCTCCGCCCACGACCACAGCCTTTCGGCACTGATTCTCCTCAGCAAAGCTCCGGGCGGCGATGGCGTCCTGAGGGGTTCGCACGGTAAAGACGCCGGGCAGGGACGCGCCGGGGATATCGGGCACAAGGGGATACGCGCCGGAAGCGATGACCAGCTTATCATAAGAAACTGTTTCCCCATTGACGAGTATGGTCTTCCCAGCAGGATCCACCTGTGTGACCTCGCTGTTGATATGTACCTCCGCGCCGGTAAGTCCCATATATTTCTGAGGCGTGTTGACGATCAGCTCGCCCTCCGTGGCGATGGCTCCGCCAATGTAATAAGGAAGGCCGCAGCCCGCGTAAGAGATGTCCTTGGATTTTGTGTAAATGACAACCTGCTCCTGAGGCTGTTCCCGTTTCAGCTTGGCAGCCACCTTGGTACCGGCCGCAACCCCGCCGATGATAACCGTTTTCATGCGATCACCCTTTCTTCTGAAATGGTATTTCCTTTCCCGATTGTACCACATCCTACCCCCAAGGGCAAGACCTTGGGGACGCTGTCCCCAAACCTCTGCCAAGGGGGCCTGGCCCTCCTTGGATTCCCGTCTTTTTAAGGGCTTTTTAAGGGCGGAAAAGGGGTGGGGCCAAGTCTGTACAGACTTCCCACTCTCTGCCACACGGAAAGTCTGATTCCCGCAGTACGCTTTTTTCGTCTTGGATGTACAATGGCCTGATTGACAATAGCGGCGCGCAGTGATAAAATAGCAGAACAAAACCGGAGGCGTTTCCGCGAATTGGAGCAGCTATGAAAAATATATACCGTTTTTATCTGATGAGCCTGATCCTTTACAGCATGATCACCCTTTATAATTCCTACATACCGCTGAAGCTTTCTTTTCTGGAAATGGATTCCAAGGGAGTGCTTCTGGCTATCTCCCCGGTGGTATCCCTGTTTGCGCCCATGCTGTGGGGAATCCTCGCGGATCGGATGTCCTCCCGCAAGAAGCTTCTCTCCACGCTCTGTCTCTTCGGCGGTGCATCCTTTCTTGCCATCTGCCTGAACACGGCTTACGGCTTGCTTTTTCTATCAGTGTTTCTGTATTCCCTGTTCGCCTCTTCCTATGGAAGCCTGTCCGATACGCTGTCCCTAAGCTATTGCAGCGAGTTTAACCTTCCCTATGGACGGATCCGCCTGATGGGAACACTGGGATACGGCATTTTTGCCGTATTGTCCGGAGTGCTCATGAATTTCTCTGATTACTCCCTGCCGGCCCTGTACCTGCTGCTGGCAGCCGCTGCGTTTATTGTCATCCGGCTTCTTCCGGAGAACGGCCATCTACCGGAAGCGCCCAAGGCCCCAAAGGAGCGCTCCGGCTTTTGGGAAAGTCTGCGGGAGCTGCTGCGGATTCCCCATCTGCCCCAGATACTGTTTTTGATTCTGGCGGTACATGCGCCGCTGAACTATTTTTACAGCTTCTATTCGGAGTATTTCATCTACAGCCTGGGAAATCCGGAATGGCACTGGGGACTTCTGGTTCTTGCGACCGTTGTGGGAGAGGTTCCGCTGCTGATGTTTCTAAACCGGCTGATCAACCGGTTCCATTACCGCACGCTCTTTATTGCGTCAGGCGTGCTGACGATCCTGCGGTATGCGCTGCTTATCTGCCTGCAGAATATCGTTGCCATCACGGTAGTATCCCTTGCCACCGGCTATGTAACCACGCTGGCTT
Source organism: Oscillospiraceae bacterium (assembly GCA_022791945.1). Classification (GTDB taxonomy): domain Bacteria; phylum Bacillota; class Clostridia; order Oscillospirales; family Ruminococcaceae; genus Paludihabitans. The sequence goes on from JAAVZY010000104.1 coordinate 12,695, forward strand.
TCTATGCGGCGACTACCTATCTCCATCAGAAAACCCCCGAGCGCATCCGCGCAACCTGCCAGTCCATCCTCTATTCAACAGCCGCCCTCAGCGGCATTGCCGCAAACCTGCTTGGCGGTGTAGCCGCCAAGCTCTTGGGCGTCCGGGCAGGAATGGGGGCCGCTGTCATCTTCACTGCCCTTGCGGTTCTACTGCTCCTGCCCTGCCGCTTCAGCCGCAGTACAGACTGATCTCTGAGAGCCGGAAGGGCAAGACCTCGAGGACGCTGTCCTCGAGCACCTGCCAAGGGGAGCTGGCTCCCCTTGGATTCCCGTCTTTTTGGGGTTATGGGGGGCAGAATTTCAGTCCCTGCCTCGCTGGTTCTCCCTGCGTGGTCGATCGCCCGCCTACCCATTTTTTCGTAAAGAAAAAATTCATTCCAGCAGGCGGCGCAAAACCTACGACGCAGAGCCTTTCGAGCGTGTCCTGTTACGCTCATACTTTCTGCGCGAAGGGGCTTAGTGCGACGCACGGAATCCTCCAGTCAGGGCTACCGCCTAACGGCGGCATCCCTGCCAGCCCCCTTTAACAAGGGGGCCGAGCCAACATCCTACGCTGATAGACGCTTGGTGCGAATTTTAAGGAGATTTGTTCGTCTTAAATTCGCAGAAAACGTCTTTTAACGTAGAGGATTGGCTCGCCTCCCTTGTCAAAGGGAGGGGGACCGCCGTCGTACCATAGGGACGACGGTGGTGGAAGGATTCCCTCATGGGCATAAAGTCCCCCGCCTACACATACCAATCGGAAGCACTATCCCAGTCTGTGCATAAATCCTCGTGCGGCACAGAGGATGTCCCGCACGCAGGAGGGAGCTTTTTTCTTTACGAAAAAAGCGTACTGCGTGAATCAGACTCTCTGCGTGGCAGAAAGCCGGAAGTCTGTACAGACTTAACCCCCCTTTTTTTTCGCCCCTAAAAAAAGCCCTTAAAAAGATGGGATTCCAAAGGGACGCGTCCCTTTGGCAGGCGCTCGAGGGCAGAGCCCTCGAGGTCTTGCCCTCCGACCACCTGGGAGCAGCACGCCTGCCGCCTAGTCGATGGGCGTGCGCCGGACATTTTTGCCGGTTTTCCCGTAGACGGTCAGGACGTTGCCGGAATCCACTGTGGCCAGAATGACCTGGGAAATCCGATTATAGTGCTGCTTGCGCAGCTCCTTTTGCAGCCAGTCCTGATCCAGCCCGATCATGCGCAGATTCTCCGCCATGATCTCGCCGTCGATGATCACATTGGCAGTCAGCCCCACCTGAGGCCGGGTCAGGCCCAGATCCGAGAGGGTGGGCGGGGACTGCTCCGCTTTGGGCAGGAAGCTGATTTTTCCATTTGTCTCCAACAGAGCGTACTCAATATCGGCAATATTGAAATAACCGGCGTTCCGGGCTTCCGAAAGCAGGTCGTTTACATCATACTTTACCTTGGAAAGGTTTTGCTCCAGAATCTCCCCCCGGTCAATGAGCAGATAGGTGTGGCCAGTGAAGAACCGTCTGGCGCGGATGCTTTTATTGGTGATCACGGAGATCAGCCAGGCTATCAGCCCGTACACAACCATGCCCATGATTGCGTGCTGATAGGGAATATCGTCCGTAGCGGCCAGCTCCGCGGCAATAGAACCGATGGAGATGCCGATTACATAGTCAAAAAAGGTCAGCTGGGAGATCTGCTTTTTCCCCATCAGACGGGTGATGACAAACAGCACACCCAGAGAAAAGACAGAACGCAGGGTGATATCAGCCAGATCGGTTACGTGATAGAGAAGCTCTTGAGCCATGGAATGCCTCCTCAAGCAGGATTCGCCGCCGGAGCGCGTCTGCAATAGTATGGAAAGCCGGCCCGCCGGATATACAAGCCCGCTCTCCGGTTTTTTCTGGGAGAAGATCCGCCCGGCGAATTGGTTTTCCAGGAAGGCAGTTGTAATCCGGGCGAAATTCTGGTATCCTTTAAGAAGGAAAGCTTGATCTTCAGCTTGGGGAGGTGCGGCAGATGGAACTGAACCTGGTATTGGTAGAACCTCAGATCCCACAGAATACCGGCAATATTGCCCGGACCTGTGCGGCAACCGGGGCCCGCCTGCATCTGGTCAAGCCTCTGGGCTTTGAGATTGACGATAAAAAGCTCAAGCGGGCCGGACTGGACTACTGGCATCTGCTGGACATTTCCTATTATGACGGACTGGAGGACTTTTTCTCCAAAAACCAGGGGGATTTTTATTATTTTACCACAAAGGCCCGGCGGATTTACAGCGAAGCCTCCTATCCCGACGGCGCATATCTGGTTTTTGGCAGGGAGGACGCGGGACTTGCGGAGGAGCTGCTTCTGGCTCACCCGGATTCCTGCGTGCGGGTGCCGATGATTTCCCAGGCCCGAAGTCTGAACCTGTCCAACACGGTGGCTCTGGCCGCCTATGAGGTTCTGCGCCAGTGGGGATTTCCGGGACTTCAGACCCAGGGACGCCTCCACCGGTTCAGCTGGGATCAGCAGGACTGAAGCGCTACATGGATAGGAATTTACGAAATAGACGAAAGGATTGGTTGCAGCCATGAATCAGAAACGAATCAAGCTGATGACAGACTCTGCCAGTGATATCCCGGCGGAGCTGGAGCAGGAGTACGACATTAAGATCCTGCCTTTTCCGGTAACGGTGGGGGATGACAGCTATCTGGAGCGGGTGGACTTTACCCCGGAGGAATTCTATGATCTTCTGAGCTCCGCTCCGAAGATTCCCGCCACCTCTCAGATCACCGAGCTCCGCTTTGAGGAAGCCTTTGCAGAAGTACAGCAGGAAGGCTGGGGCGAGCTGATCTATGTTTCTATCAATGGCGGCGGCTCCGCGTCCTGCGGCAATGCCCTGATGGCCAGGGAAGCCCTCTATGAACGGCATCCGGACTGGAGGGAGAATTTCCCTATTCATATTGTGGACTCCCAGACCTACTGTCTTGCCTACGGCTATCCGGTAATGGAAGCAGCCAAAAAGGCCTCCCGGGGCGCGTCCTCCTCAGAGATTCTGGCCTTCCTGGAGGATTGGTTTGACAGCGTGGAGATCTATCTGGCGCCCTATTCTCTGGAATGCGCCAAAAAGTCCGGCCGGATCAGCGCGGCGGCGGCTTTTATGGGAGAGCTGATCGGCCTGAAGCCAATCATTGCCATGATTGGCGGCACTACGAAAATCGTGGAAAAGGTGCGGGGAGATAAAGCCGTAGTGCCTGCTGTGATTAAGCACGCCTTCTCTGCGGCAATTCCGCATACTCCCTATATGGTAGTCAAGGGCACCCTTCCGGAGGAAGCTCAGGAGCTGTTTGAGAAAGCAAAGAAGCAGTTCGGCTATGAGGCGGTGGGAATCTTCCCGGAAGGAGCCGCCATCGCCATCAACGCCGGCCCTAAAATGGTAGCCATGATCGTAAAAGGCAAAAACCGTCGGCACTAGGGCGGCGTCTGAACAAAGAAAATGAGGCACAGAGTTTCTCCCTAAAGTTTAGGGGACTCTCTGCGTGTTCGGAAGGGCAAGGCCGCGAGACTCTGTCTCGCGCTCTGCGGTGCGTCGTGAAACGACGCACCTAGGAATTCGGCTTCGCCGAATTCTGAGATGCGCCGATGGCGGCGCATCGTGGACGCGTCCCTTTGGAATCCCATCTTTAATTAAGGGCGGAAAAAGGGGTGGGGTCAGGTCTGTACAGACTTCCGGCTTTCTGCCACGCAGACAGTCTGATTCCCGCAGACCGCTTTTTACGTAAAGAAAAAAGCTCCCTCCTGCGTGCAGGGTACTCTCTGCGCCGCAGATGATCTGCAAATCCTAAATTTGCACAGACTTTGTTCGTATCGCAGAACCCCCTTGCCCCCCTTGTATTCCGCTTCTGACGAAGCGGCGGGGGGAGCCGTCCATGGGGACGAGACTGCTCTGGAGGACATTCTCCGCCACTTTGAACCCTATATCAATACTGTATCCACGATGGTAAAAACGCTCCCTATCGGAGAAATCATTGAAGAAGTGGATGAGGATATCAA
>JAAVZY010000137.1 GCA_022791945.1 Oscillospiraceae bacterium
GTAGGCGGTTTCGTATGTACCTGCATCCATTGCTCGCCTTGCGCCGGTCGGCCCCATGTTGTAAAACAAAGCTAGATCATGGCTCCCAATTTCCAGATGGTAAACCTCCATCAGTTCCCGCAGAAGGTCAACGGCTACCATGGCGTTCTGCACCAGGTCGGTCAGGTCGGTCACACCGAGGCGTTCCATTCGCTCTGAGCTCCAGCGGGTGTTGATCTGCATCATCCCGATGCTGTTCCCGCCATCGCCGATGGCATCAGTCTGGTAACGGCTTTCGGTCCAGGCAATAGCCATCACTGTGCAGAAAAGCCGGTTGTCCCGGTCGCAGACATCGTAAATGGCCCATTGCGTTGTGGCATCCAGGCCGGCGCTGAGAAGCGGTGCGTTCCGCTCGTTTTGCTCTGCGTTTCGCCGTGCCTCTGCCGCACCATCTGTAAGAGGCGGTGGGATTATGGGCGGCATCGGTGGCTGGCCCACTGTCAAAATTGGAATATCTGCAAGAATCAAAGATGGATTTGTACTTTTAACCTCTGCATGGCTGCTCATTGCAGTGACCGCTCCTGCGAGAAGCACTCCAGCGGCAATGATGGCGCCCTTACGCTTATCGATTTGCGTTTTCCTTACCTCCTTTCGCTGCCCGTTCTGCTTTCCAGCGCTGGTAATCAGCCTGGATACGGGGGTCCGCATAGGCCCGTTGCAGATCCGGGAGCAGTGTTTGGGCGAGGATCATCCCCACCGTTGCCGGAATTTCTGCCGGATTGATGGGGGTGCAGGTGCCGACTCGCACCGTGCTGGGTTCGCTCATTCTGCTATCACCCTCTCTTTTGACGATTGCTCCATCTTCCTTTACATGGTATAATTTGGGTGAAGGAAGGAGGTGGTTATTGTGGGTATCGTTGGTGACGCTCTTGTTCGCGCAGATCAAACTATAAGGAACATAGAAGACGGTAAATGCTGCGAGATGTTTGAACAATGTCGGAAGTTTCTTACTCCCAGCGATTTCGTTGAGTGTGCAAATGGAGAAAATCCATGTTCCAAGTCTGAAATTGTCACTAAGCGAATGCTGGCTGAAATTCTCACTCGGCTTGATGACCTGACATAGCCGCATCAAACCGATCTGCACTGGTGATAATTTCTTGAAGTGTCGGTGGTGTGACATAGGAGAAAATATCATTAAGTGCCATTATGGCGTAGTTAAGCACTCGATTTATTTCCTCTCTATTCATCTTTGCCATGCCATCATCTCCGATGATAAAATACACCAGCTTGTGTCCTGCCTCTATAACAGCACTCTCGTTCCTTTCGGGGGTGCTGTTTTTCGTGTCCTTCATTATCTTACTACCTCCTGATTTCCTGCCTCTGATTCGACTTTACGCAATTCGCCCTCTGGCAACATACAGTTGTAATAAGCGTCCATTTCTTTGACCGCGAGGCTGCTGTATAAGTGCGCCATACGCAAATGGCGGCTTGGTTCTGGGAGCGCCTGCGTGGATTCAACAAACTTGAAGAATTTGTCCATCGTTTCTTCAAATTGCCAGCCACTGTCTGTTTGGCTCACTGTGCCACTTCCTTTCTGCCATGTATGGCATCTGAATTTTCAAGGTGCGGTGGTGAGGACGGCGGTGCCGCTCTCATTTTGCAGTGGCGTTCACAGCGGTCTGTTCCTGTTTCTGCGCATCCAACTGCCGCTGAAGTTGCATTCCGTCAAGAATTGCACAAGCGATTCGTTGCTCCTCTGCGCTCAGGTGCCGAAAAACCTGAAGAATTGCACCTCCTTCGCCATTGATGTTTTTGGCGATTACAAAGTTTCCTTGCGTTGTCATGCTTTTCACCTCCCTTTGCGAGTATTATAGCTCTCTTTGCGAGTTTTGTCAATGTTTTTTGCAAAAAAATATTGACAATGCGAGTTTTTGGCCGTATAATTATGGCAATGAGAGGAGGTGCAAATAAGTGGATGCAAAAAGGATCGGCAAGCGAATAAAAGAAATCCGCAAAGATCAAGACCTAACTCAAACTGAATTTGGCTCCCAAATTGGTGTTAAGGGAAATACAGTAACAGGGTATGAAAATGGGACCCGTTGCCCCTCTGACGCAGTAATAAACAGTATCTGCTTGATTTTCGGTGTTGATCAAACTTGGCTACGGACGGGAGAAGGGACAATGTATTTGTCTGTGCCCAATACCGAGAGTTCCCTTCAAAGGCTGTTTTCTGATTTTAGCTGCAATAATCTTGAAATTAAGTTTTTAGATGCATATTTTGGATTAAGCCGAAAGGAACGAAAGGCTTTTTGCGAGGTTATCGAAAAAATGTTTCCGGACGCAATCTCAAAAATCGTTGGTTCCAATCCTCTTGAAAATCCTTTTGAACCAGTGTTCGAGGAAGCGCTTCCTTTGGATAGAAATGCTCCCCAGGAAATGTCGCGGGAGGAAATCCACGCCGAGTTGGATCGCCAGCTGGATGAGGAAAAAGAAGCGGCGGAAAATGCATCGGGCTTTGGACATGGAAAATCCGGCAGGGCTACCGGCTGAAATAAAACCGCCCTTTTGACTGGGCGGTACGCTGAATAATCGGAGGTGGTTGCTCGTATGATAAAATATTCTAAACAGGCCCAGAAATTTCTTGCCAAACAGGAGCAGAAGGTCCGCCAGCGGCTGGAGGCTGCCATTCAGGAGCTTCCCTCTGGAGATGTGAAAAAACTAAAGGGCCAGCCGTACTACCGTTTGCGCGTTGGTGATTTCCGGGTAATCTTCGACCGGGATGGCTCTGTAATTCTGGTTTTGAAAATCGATAACCGGGGCCAAGTCTATAAATAAGGAGGGCATCGTGATGAGTAATGTAAAAGAGCGCCTGCTGGGCGCTATCACCGTAATGGATGAGACATCTGCGGCCCGTTTGTGGGAGTTCGTTTTGGAGATGTCAAATAACGGATGGGATTCCATCGAGGAAGTCGAGCCGGACGAAATCGACCTGAAAATGATTCAGGAAATCCAGAACGATCCTGACTGCCATACTTTTGAATAAAAAAACCGCCCCGGTGTTGACCGGAGCGGTGGGGAGGTGTATGATGGAGGTAAAGAATCAGGGGCTTTGTGATGAATCCCAGGCCCAGCCCTGCGTGATCTACGCCCGATATTCCTCTCACGCACAAAACGATGCCTCTATTGAGCAGCAGGTGGCAGACTGCGAAGCCTACGCCAAAATGAATAACCTGCAGGTCGTAAAGGTGTACGCAGACCGGGCGCTCTCTGGTACCAGCGACAAGCGCCCGGAATTTCAGAAGATGCTCCGCGA
>JAAVZY010000012.1 GCA_022791945.1 Oscillospiraceae bacterium
CGCTACTTTTGGATAGAAAGAACTGCGGACAGCACGGTGGAAAACACCCTGTCTCAGGTAGAACGGCATTTTCGATGGTAAATCAGGCGTTTCGGAAGGCGAACCCCCGTTTGGATTTGTTTTGAGGGAATAAATAGGATGAAATTCAAGATCGCGCTTTTACAAATGAACTCCCTGAACCGCCAGTATCAGGAAAGCACAGAGATTGTTCTGGCGAAGATGCGGGAGGCCGCGGCGGAGGGGGCGGATCTGCTTCTGCTGCCGGAGGTCTTTCTGACCGGGTACGTGCTGCCCTTTCACAACCAGGAGGCGCTGGGGGAGGACAACCCCTATCTCCAGCAGATTTGCGCCGCCGCCGGGGAAATCGGCATCGGCGTCGTTGCCACAGCCGTCACCCGGGGAAGGGAAAAGCCCCAAAACTCCGCCTATGTGATTGACAAGCAGGGCCGCCGGCTGATGAAATATTCCAAGGTTCACACCTGCGATTTTGCGGACGAGGCCTGCTTTGAAAGCGGGGACGCCTTCCACGTGTGCGATTTCCACGGGATTCGCCTGGGCGTGATGATTTGCTATGACCGGGAGTATCCCGAAAGCGCCCGGATTCTGATGCTGAAGGGCGCGGAGCTTCTTCTGGTGCCCAACGACTGCGGCGCGATGAAGCCCCGCTTGTGCGCCCTGTCCACCCGGGCGTATGAGAATATGGTGGGCGTGGCCATGGCCAATCCCAACGGGGAGAACGCGGGGAACTCCTGCGCGTTCAGCCCCATCTGCTGGGACGAAAACGGGGACTGCGTGGACAACGTCCTCCTGATGGCGGACGCCCTGACCGAGGGCCTGTTCTACGCGGAGTTTGATATGGATCAAATCCGAAGCTACCGGGAGCGGGAAATGATGGGAAACACCTACCGGAAGGTAAGCGCATATGATTTGCTGCTGGACAAAGGGATCTCCTATCCGTTCATACGAACGAACCAGGAGCGGTAAGCGCTGTCTTCACGCAGCGCCGCCCGGAAATGGAGGTTTGCTGTTATGGATGAGATACGGTATAGGGAGTTTGCGCTCCGGGCAGACTGCCAGAGGGATCCGGAGGGGCTGGCCGCTCTGGATCGGTTGGGGTGGGACACCTTCCGGCTGAAGCTCCGAGCCTGGTATGAGACGGGCTGCTGGCAGGAGGGAACCCGGGCCCTCACCCTTTTCCGGGAGCGGGAGGCGGTTTCCAGCCTGTTCGCCAGTTCGATGGAGCTTTCCTGGCAGGGGCGGCAGATCCCCGCCGTTCAGATTGGCGGCGTGATGACCGCTCCCCCGTTCCGGGGGCAGGGCTGCTCCCGGCGCCTGATGGAGCAGGTGCTGGCGCTGTATCCGAAACGGTTTGTTTTCCTGTACGCAAACGATACCGTCCGGGAATTCTACCCACGGTTCGGCTTTGAGGAATGCCCGGAGTACGAGCGGCAGATGCCGGTCGCTCCCAAGCCCGGCACCCTCCGGCGGATAGATCCCCGGCAGGAGCGGGCGCTGCTGGAGGAGCTGTACCGGGCCGGGAACCCTTGGGCGGCGCTCTCCTTCCGGGAAAATCCGGAGGTGTTTCTGTTCAACTGCTTCCACGGCTGGGCGGAGGATCTGTGGCTCTGGGAGGAAGCCGGCGTGCTGGGCGCGGTGCGCTGGGAAGGCCCTCGGATGTACTGCGGGGAGCTGCTGGGAGCCTCCGTTCCTCTCGGGGATGCGCTGGCCGCCTTCGCCCGGCCGGAGACTCGGGCGGCGCGGCTGGGCTTCGCAGCCGCCGCCCCGGCGGGAGCTCCAGTCCTGCGCCAGGAGAAGGACACCACCCTCTTTATCCGGCCCGCCGGCGTGAACCCTTTCGCCTCGGACAAGCTCTGCCTGTCCCCGCTGGGCTGGACCTGAGCGGGACGAGGGGGAAGGCCTTGAGGGCTCTGCCCAAGGGTCAAAGCCTGCGGCATTGACCCTGCGAGCCTCCTGCCAAGGGGATTAAATCCCCTTGGAACCCGTAATTTTTGAAGGGCTTTTTTAAGGGCGGAAAAGGGGTGGGATCAGGTCTGCAGAGACTTCCTTGCTTCTGCCACGCAGATAGTCTGATTCACGCAGTACGCTTTTTTCGTAAAGAAAAAAGCTCCCTCCTGCCTGCGGGGTAGTTCCTGCGCCGCACTGGGATTCCTGCATAGACTGAGGTAGTGCTTCCGATCAGTGTGTACAGATAGGGGGAATTTGTACGCCCGGGGGAATCCTTCCACCACCGTCGTCCCTCTGGTCCGACGGCGGTCCCCCTCCCTTGTCATACGTTCCGAAGGAACGTCTGGGGCATGGCAGGGATGCCGCCGACAGGCGGTAGCCCTGACTGGGGGATTCCGAGCGTCCCGCAGTGTTTCACCCCGCAGATAGTCTGAGCGTAGCACAACCCGCTCGAAGCTCTCTGCGTCGCAGTATCTGTGCCGCCTATGGAGCTGAATTTTTTCTTTACGAAAAAATGGGTAGGCGGGCGATCGGCCACGAAGGAAGCACCAGCGGGGAAGAAACCAAAATCCCACACCCCCATAACCCCAAAAAGACGGGAATCCAAGGGGACGAGTCCCCTTGGCGAGAGCGCGAGAGCAGAGCTCTCGCGGCCTTCCCCACTCCACACACCCCCAAAGGAGGGATCGGCAGTGATACCCCGGAGCTTTATTCAGCAGCTGGTGCAGAGGTGCGATATTGAGGAGATTGTGTCCGGGTATGTGCTGGTGAAGCGGGCGGGCCGGAATTTGAAGGCGCTGTGCCCCTTCCACTCGGAGAAAACGCCCTCCCTGGTGCTCTATCCGGACAATCAGTCCTTTTACTGCTTCGGCTGCGGAGCGGGCGGGGACGTGATCAGCTTTATCATGCGGGCGGAGAACCTGGACTATCCGGACGCGGTCCGGTTCCTGGCCCGGCGGGTGGGAATGGAGGTCCCCGAGGAGGGGGACGATTCCGGCGCTCAGCTCCGGGCCAGGGTGCTCCAGCTGAACCGGGAAGCGGCGCTCTTCTTCCATAAGTGCCTGAAAACCCCTGCAGGACGGGAGGGCTATGCCTATCTCCATGAAAAGCGTGGGCTTCCGGATAAGATCATTACCTCCTATGGGCTGGGATACGCGCCCGACTCCTGGAACGCCCTGGGGGACTATCTGCTGGGCAAGGGCTTCACACAGGAGGAGCTGCTGGCCGCCGCCCTTTCCGCCAAGGGACGGAAAGGCGGGATCTACGACCAGTTCCGGAACCGGGTCATGTTCCCCATCCTGGATTTGCGGGGGAATGTGATCGGCTTCGGCGGGCGGGTGCTGGACGACAGCAAGCCAAAATATCTCAACTCCCCGGATACCCCGGTGTTTAAAAAAAGCCGGAATCTCTTCTCCCTGAACTTTGCCAAGAACGCCGGGAAGGAGCAGCTGATCCTGGCGGAGGGGTATATGGACGTGATCGCCATCTATGCGGCAGGCTTCCGGAACGTGGTGGCCACCCTGGGCACGGCCCTGACCGGGGAGCAGGCCCGGCTCATGTCCAAGTACGCCAGGGAGATCCTCATCGCCTACGACTCCGACGGAGCCGGACAGGCGGCAACCCACCGGGCCATCAACCTGCTTTCCGAGGCGGGGCTTACCGCCAAGGTGATCCATATGGAGGGGGCCAAGGATCCGGATGAGTATATTAAAAAATTCGGCCCCACCCGGTTCCAGCTTTTGCTGGAGGGCGCCTCCGACGTGATTGCGCATGAGCTTGCGGGCATCCGGGCCCGGTGCGATCTGGAGACGTCTGAGGGACGAATCGAGTACCTGAAAAGCGCGGTGAACGTGCTGGCGGACATCCGCAGCCCTCTGGAGCGGGAGGTGTACGCCTCCGACGTGGCCCAGGTGGCAGGCGTGACCGCCGAGGCCGTGGGGGGCCAGGTGAACGCCCTTATTCGCAAACGGGCCAAGGAACGGGAGAAAAAGGAATGGCGGGACATCGAATTAAACAAAGAAGCGTCTCAGGATCGCATAAATCCCCAAAAACGGCAAAACCTAAAAGAGGCCCAGGCTGAGGAGGGGATCCTGGCATTTTTGATGGATCACCCGGACTCCTATGGGTATCTGCTTAACCGGATCCGGCCGGAGGATTTCGTCACGGATTTCAACCGGAAGGTGCTGGAGGCAATGGCCTCCCTGCGCCGGGAGGGAGAGGTCAGCCTGTCCCTGCTGGGGCAGCTGCTCACGCCGGAGGAGCTCCGGGGGGCGGCGGGCATCCTGGCCCGGCACCATGACCAGACCCAGACAAAGGAGCTTCTGGACGCTTATATAGACATCCTGCTGGCGCATAAAGATAGATTGAAGCCGGAGGCGGCCCGGGCGGCGGATCCCGCCGATATCGAGGCCTACCGCCGCCGGCTGCGGGAACGGAAATAGGAGGTTATACATATCGCTTTGGATAATCGTGCAGGCCGCATATCGCACATGGGACACAGGGAAAGGATGGATTCAAACAGAATGGGCAACACGGAGAGAAAGTCGGCGGTGGCCGAACTGCTGGAGCTGGGCAAGTCCAAGGGCAAGGTGACGACCCAGGAGATCAACGACGCCATTGAAGAGCTCGACTTTGACATGGAGCAGATGGATAAGCTCTATGAGCAGCTGGAGGTCAACAATATCGAGGTGGTGGAGGACTTTATCCCGGATTTGGATCTGGACTTCACGCCGGACGACACCTCCAGCGTAGAGTCTCAGCTTCAGGCCGAGGGCGTCGCCATCGACGACCCTGTGAAGGTGTATCTGAAGGAGATCGGGCGGGTGCCGCTCCTCTCCGCAGATGAGGAGGTCAATCTGGCCACCCGGATGGGCCATGGGGATCTGGCGGCCCGGAAGCGTCTTTCCGAGGCCAACCTGCGTCTGGTGGTCAGCATTGCCAAGCGGTATGTGGGCCGCGGCATGCAGTTCCTGGACCTGATTCAGGAGGGGAACCTGGGGCTGATCAAGGCGGTGGAGAAATTCGACTACACCAAGGGCTTCAAGTTTTCCACCTATGCCACCTGGTGGATCCGCCAGGCCATCACCAGGGCGATTGCGGATCAGGCCCGCACCATCCGGATCCCGGTACACATGGTGGAAACCATCAACAAGGTGAAGAAGATCTCCAGCCAGCTGCTCCACAAGAACGGCCACGAGCCCAGCGCCGAGGAGGTGGCCGAGGAGCTGGATATGCCTGTGGATAAGGTCCGGGAGATCATCCGGGTGGCGCAGGAGCCGGTTTCTCTGGAGACGCCTATCGGCGAGGAGGAGGACAGCCATCTGGGGGACTTTATTCCCGACGATGAAGCCCTGGCCCCGGACGACGCGGCGTCCCATATCCTGCTGAAGGAGCAGCTTTCCGGGGTGCTCTCCACCCTGACGGATCGGGAGGAGAAGGTGCTCCGGCTCCGGTTCGGCCTCCAGGACGGGCGCTCCCGCACGCTGGAAGAGGTGGGCAAGGAGTTCAACGTCACCCGTGAGCGGATCCGCCAGATTGAGGCCAAGGCCCTCCGAAAGCTCCGCCACCCCAGCCGCAGCAAAAAGCTCAAGGATTTCCTGGACTGAGCCCCCTTCCGGACGGGAATCCGCATACATAGGAGCGCTGGCGAGCGGCTGCGGGAAGACCTCGAGGGCTCTGCCCTCGAGCTCCTGCCAAAGGGACGCGTCCCTTTGGAATCCCGTCTTTTTAAGGGCGTAAAAGGGGTGGGGGTCAAGTCTGTACAGACTTTTTACTCCCTGCCTCGCTGATACTTCCTACGTGGTCAATCGCCCGCCTACCCATTTTTTCGTAAAGAAAAAATTCAGCTCCATAGGCGGCGCAGACCGTACGACGCAGAAAGTCCCGAGCGTGTTCTGTTACGCTCGGGACTTTCTGTATGAGACAGCTTTGCGCTACGCTCGGAATCTTCCCGTCCGCACATACCGATCGGAAGATCTGACTCAGTTTGTGCAGGAATCCCAGTGCGCCGCAGGAAGTACCCCGCACGCAGGGTGGAGCTTTTTTCTTTACGAAAAAAGCGTCCTGCGTGAATCAGACTGTCTGCGTGGCAGAAGCAAGGAAGTCTGTACAGACTGAACCCACCCCTTTTCGCCCTTAAAAAATTACGGGTTCCAAGGGGATTTAATCCCCTTGGCGGGAGCTCGAGGGCAGAGCCCTCGAGGTCTTTCCCTTCGCCCGCGCAGAGCCCTCGGGGGGCTGTTCTGTCCAGTCCAGCTGGGGAGGGAGGCTCTCACGGGCGATGGAGAGCATCAGCTTGATCCGGTTCTCCTGGTTGACCCGGGTAGCGCCCGCGTCATAATCAATGGCCACAATGTTGGCCCGATCGTCGATCTCCTTGATCCGACGGATCATACCCTTGCCGCAGATGTGGTTGGGCAGACAGCCGAAGGGCTGGGTGCAGACGATGTTCCCGTACCCGCTTTCGGTCAGCTCCAGCATCTCCGCTGTCAGGAGCCAGCCCTCGCCCATCTTGTCCCCATAGCCAATCACGCCCTTTACCAGGGACTTGATATGGGCATAGCTGGAGGGGGGGACGAACCGGGGCGCCTTCTTCACCGCGTCGATCAGGGTGCCCTCCACCTTCACCAGATAGTTCATCAGCAGGCTGATGATCCCGTACTTTACCCCGCTCCCGCCGTAAAGCTTGATATCCTCCAGCCGGTTGTCTACCTTGAATAGGATGAACGCCAGCATCCCCGGCACGTTTACCTCGCAGTCCTGGGACTCCAGGAACGCCTCCAGATTGTTGTTCCCCAGGGCGGCATACTTTACGTAGATCTCTCCCACAATGCCCACCTTGACCTTGGGGACCATATGCACCTCTACCTGATCAAAGTCCGCTACCATCTCCGACAGCACCTGCTGGATATCCTTCAGGAAGCAGTCCTTCCCCTGGTTCAGCCGGTTAATCAGACGCTCCGACCAGCGATCCACCAGGGCCTGGCTGCTGCCGGGAACCGCCTCATAGGGCTTGGTCTGATTGTGCAGGAGCATCAGCGCGTCCCCGTAGACCAGCGCGGCGGCAAACCGGATGATCATCGGGATGGTAACCCGGAAGCCGGGATTCTTTTCCATGCCGGAGAGATTCAGGGAGATCACCGGCACCTGCTCCAGCCCGGCCTTTTTCAGCGCCTTCCGGAGCAGGAAGATGTAATTGGACGCCCGGCATCCGCCGCCGGTCTGGGTGATCATCAACGCCACCCTGTTCAGATCATACCGCCCGCTCTGGAGGGCGTTGACCATCTGGCCAATGGTGAGGATGGCGGGATAGCAGGTGTCGTTGTGAACGTATTTCAGCCCGGTCTGGGCGATTTCCGGGCCTGTGCCGGTGAGCAGCTCCGCATGGTAGCCGAAGTGATTCAGGACGCTGCCCAGAATATTGAAATGAATGGGGGCCATCATGGGAAACAGGATGGTATATTCCCGCTTCATCTCTCTGGTAAAGAGCAGACGTCCCGTTTTATCATAGATGCGTTCAGCCATTGGCCGCCTCCTTTGGAGGGTTATCTTTTTCCGCGGCTTCCACCGCGGCGAACAGGCTTCTCAGCCGGATTTTCACAGCCCCCAGGTTGGAGATCTCGTCAATCTTAATCTGGGTATAGATTTTTCCCGCAGCCTCTAAAATGTCCCGCACCTCGTCGGTGGTGATGGCGTCCACCCCGCAGCCGAAGGACACCAGCTGCACCAGGTTCATGTCCCGCTGCTCCCGGATATACCGGGCAGCGGCGTAGAGCCGGGAATGGTAGGTCCACTGGTTCAGCACATGGGTGCGGAATTTCTTCACCCGGACGCTGATCACATCCTCGGAGACGATGGCCGCTCCGAAGGAGGCGATCAGCTGGTCGATGCCGTGATTGATCTCCGGATCGATGTGGTAGGGCCGTCCCGCCAGGACGATGATGGGCCTGCCCTCCCGCCGGGCCCCGTCGATGATCTCATTCCCCCGGGCGCGAATTTTGGCCATATAGGCGCCGTATTCCTGATAGGCGGCTTTGGCGGCGGACTGGACCTCCTTCAGGGTCAGCCCGTCAAAATACCGGGAGAGCACCTGATGCATTTTTCCCGGGAAATCCTTGGGCCGGTGGATGCCCACATAGTCCTTGATAAAGGTGATGCTCTGGGCGTCCTTCATGTTGGCCCCGATGACCTCCGGATAGTAGGCCACCACCGGGCAGTTGTAGTGATTGTCCCCCAAGCCCTCGTTGAAGTTGTAGGTCATGCAGGGATAGAAGATGATCCGGAGCCCCTGATCCAGCAGGCTCTGCACATGGCCGTGCATGAGCTTTGCCGGGAAGCAGACGGTGTCCGAGGGGATGGTCTGCTGTCCCCGCAG
Organism: Oscillospiraceae bacterium; assembly: GCA_022791945.1. GTDB lineage: Bacteria > Bacillota > Clostridia > Oscillospirales > Ruminococcaceae > Paludihabitans. The sequence continues at coordinate 8,339 of JAAVZY010000012.1, forward strand.
GTAGAGCTTCCGGTCCGAGAGGGGGGAGGTCTGCACACCGAAGCCCAGCCGGGTAAAGAAGGTGTGCCAGAAGGGGAGCAGCTCATACATATTCAGCCCCATGGGGATGCCCACAGAGCCCCTGGGCCCTTCCGAGCGGGTATACTCCTGGAGGAGGGAGAGCTTGTAGGCGTAGAGATTCCGGCTGTCGTCCGCGGCCTTTTTGGTGATGGGCCGCTCGCACCGGTTGCCGCCGATAAATTTCCGGCCCCCGTCAAAGGTGTTCACCGTCAGGCGGCAGTTGTTGGGGCAGAGCCCGCAGGAGGCCACCTTGATCTCATGGGTGAACGCCCGGAGCCGCTGGGCGGTGATGATGCCGGACTGCTTCCGGCCCTGGCTTTGGGCGTAGAGGGCCGCCCCATAGGCCCCCATCAGGCCGGAGATATCCGGCCGCACCACCTGGACGCCGATCTCCTGCTCGAAGGCCCGGAGCACCGCGTCGTTGAGGAAGGTGCCTCCCTGAACCACGATCCGGCTTCCCAGCTCCCCGGGGGAGCTGGCGCGGATCACCTTATAGAGGGCGTTCTTCACCACGGAGATGGAGAGCCCGGCGGAGATATCCTCAATGGTGGCCCCGTCCTTCTGGGCCTGCTTCACAGAGGAATTCATAAAGACCGTACACCGGGAGCCCAGGTTCACCGGCTGGCGGGCAAAGAGCCCCAGCCGGGAGAAGTCTCCGATCTCATAGCCCAGGGCGTTGGCGAAGGTCTGCAAAAAGGAGCCGCATCCGGAGGAACAGGCCTCGTTCAGGAAGATATTGTCAATGGCCCCCTTGTGGATCTTGAAGCACTTGATGTCCTGTCCGCCGATGTCGATAACGAATTCCACATCCGGCATGAAATGCCGGGCGGCGGTAAAGTGGGCCACGGTTTCCACCACGCCGTAATCCAGGTCGAAGGCGGCTTTGATGATGTCCTCCCCGTAGCCGGTTACGGCGCTGGCGGCAATGCGCACGTCCGGGTGCGTTTGGTAAAGCTCTTCCATATACTGCCGGACGATGGGCACCGGGTTGCCGCTGTTAGGCAGGTAGCGGGAATCCAGCAGCGCGCCCTGGCTGTCCATGACCGCCACCTTCACGGTGGTGGAGCCAGCGTCCACGCCCAGGTAGACCGGCTCGTCCCCGATGGAGCCCTTGGGGACAGTGCAGGACTGATGCCTCCGGAGGAATGCGTCATACTCCCCCTGATCCCGGAAGAGAGGGGCGTTGAAGGCAAAGCTGCCGGAGGCGCTGTATGTACGGATTTTTTCCAGAGCCGCATCCAGATCCGTCTCCTCGTCACAGCAGAAGGCGGCGCCCAGGGCTACATAATAAAGAGAGTTTTCCGGGCAGACCCCCTGGGTTTTGAGAATCTTGTCGAAGCTGGCCCGCAGCTGGGAGAGGAAGGTCAGAGGGCCTCCCAGATAGACCACCCGGCCCTCAATGGGCCGGCCCTGGGCCAGTCCGGCCACGGTCTGATTGACCACCGCAGTGAAGATGCTGGCGGCGATATCGTTTTTCCGGGCCCCCTGATTCAGAAGGGGCTGGATGTCCGATTTGGCAAAAACTCCGCATCGGGAGGCGATGGTATAAATCTTTTCATAGTCACTGGCCAGCTGGTTCATCTCGTCGGGGGTGACGTTCAGAAGGGTGGCCATCTGGTCGATGAAAGCGCCGGTGCCGCCGGCGCAGGTGCCGTTCATCCGCACCTCGGTGCCGCCGGTCAGAAAAAGGATCTTCGCGTCTTCCCCGCCCAGCTCAATGATCACGTCGCTTCCGGGCAGGAGCCGGTTGGCGGCGGCCCGGGTGGCGTAGACCTCCTGGACAAAGGGAATGCCGCAGCTCTCGGCAATGCCGATGCCCGCGCTGCCGGAGATGGCCAGCCGGGCGGTGCTGCCGGAGAGAACCTGCTTCCGCACATGGGCGAGAAGCTCCCCTGTCTTTTCGGTGATCTGGGAGTAGTGACGCTCATAGGCGCTGAACACGATCCGATCCTGCTCATCCAGTACGACACACTTAACGGTGGTGGAACCGATATCCAAGCCTATTCTCACACACATTCTCCTAATACGCTGTGATGACGCTCTATGCATATTGTATATTATACTATTAAAGTCTAGATTCGGCAAGAGGAAGTTTTTGCTCTCTGCCGCTCCTGCCGGAGGGGGAGGCCCCGCCTTGACAGCGGGGGAAAAGCCGCTATAATAGTAACCGTAAGGGAATTATCATTGGCCGCTTACCGCCTGCTAGTATATCATTCCGGAAAAAGCGTGTCAATGCAAAACTCATGTACAATTATGAAACAAACTGGGAGGGCAGCTCATGGAGCGTCTGGAGGAATCCGCCTGGGGGCTGCTGGAGCGGGAACTGTTTCTCACGGTTCCCCTGCTGCATGACCGGCTGATCAAGCCTTTTGAGGGACTGCTCCGCCAGGGGTTCAGTCCCATGCAGTTTTACACCCTGGTGCTGCTCCGCCGGAAAACCTCCATGGCAATGACCGAGCTGGCCGCCAATTTTCACATCCCCAAGCAGCAGATGACCCGCATTGTCAACCGCCTGGCGGAATTGGAGCTGGTACAGCGCACCGGTGATCCGGGGGATCGCCGCCGGATCTGCGTCTGCCTCACCCAGCGGGGCCAGGACGCGCTGGAGCACTGCCGTTCCCTGCTGGGGGAGCACCTGCGCTCCTGGATGGATACCCTGGCCCCGGCTGAGCAGCAGGAGCTGACGCAGTCAGCCCAAACCCTCCGCCGCCTCCTGTCCAAGCTTCCCGCCTCCCCCAACACATAGCCACCCCGGAATCTGCATACACTTAAGCCTGTTCGGGGCCGCTAAGGCCTCGAGGGCGCTGCCCTCGAGCTCCTGCCAAGGGGAGCTGGCTCCCCTTGGATTCCCGTCTTTTTAAGGGCGTAAAAGGGGGTGGGCCAAGTCTGTACAGACTTTTTACTCCCTGCCTCGCTGGCACTTCCCGCAGGGCCGAGCGCCCGCCTACCCATTTTTTCGTAAAGAAAAAATTCAGCTCCATAGGCGGCGCAGACACTGCGACGCAGAAAGTTTCAAGCGTGTTCTGCTACGCTCATACTTCCTGCGGAGGGGGAACGCCGTCGGGACGACGGTGGCGGAAGGATTCCTATGGGAGCAGAAATCCCCCCACCCGCACATACCGATCGGAAGCTCTATCCCAGTCTGTGCAGAAACCCTAGTGCGGCGCAGGAACTACCCCGCGCCCGGGAGGGAGCTTTTTTCTTTACGAAAAAAGCGTACTGCGGGAATCAGACTCTCTGCGTGGCAGTGGTTCGGAAGTCTGTACAGACTCAACCACCCCTGTTTCCGCCCTTCAAAAGCCCTTAAAAATTACGGGTTCCAAGGGGATTTAGATCCCCGATGCGCCGCCAGCGGCGCATCTCAGAATTCGGCGAAGCCGAATTCCTAGGTGCGTCGTGAAACGACGCACCGCAGAGACGCGAGAC
>JAAVZY010000105.1 GCA_022791945.1 Oscillospiraceae bacterium
ATGGGGGATGGGCGAGGGATTTTCCAGTCCGTCAAGGAAAAAAGCGGAGGAATCCTTTGTGGATTCCGAGCATTTTTGACGCGGATCGGACTGGAAAAGCTCCGTCCAGACCCCGTTTTCAGCTGTGAATACAGGTTCTAAAGGGACGTGTCCCCGGTGCGTCGTTTCACGACGCACCGCAGAGACTCTGAACAGGCGCACAAAGGAGGGGGATTTCCCCATCCCGACAGTCTTTCTGTCAAAGTCCACACAACGGCGTTGTAAAAGACCTGAAAGTGTGCTATAATAACACACAGATACAATAGGTACGGGCGCGGTTGAACGTCCTGCCGGCAGAAACTCACACAGAAAACAAAACCCAGTCCAGCCCGGAGCAGCGGGCTTTTCGCCAGGAAACAGAGGTACACAGATGCAGTTCACAGAAGAATTCAATCAGCTGAAGCGAACCGTGCTGGAGAAGCGGTTCTCCCGAATGAACGCCATGCAGAAACAGGCGGTCTTTCAGATCAAAGGCCCTCTGCTGATCCTGGCAGGGGCCGGCAGCGGAAAAACCACTGTCTTGGTGAACCGGATTGCCTGCCTGCTCAATTATGGGAACGCCTACCATGAGGAGCTCTCCGCCCCCGCCTCCCCGGAGGATCTGGCCTTCCTCCGCGCCGCGGCGGAAGCCGCCTCCTGGGAGGAAGAGGAGCTCCAGCGGGTGCTCCAGGTTCGGCGGGTGCGCCCCTGGAACGTGCTGGCAATCACCTTCACCAACAAAGCCGCCCGGGAGCTGAAGGATCGTCTCTATCAGCTTTTGGGAAGCGACGGGCTCAGCGTCAATGCCGGCACCTTCCACTACATCTGCCTGCGGATCCTACGGCGGGAGATCGGGGCCCTCGGCTACGGCCCCAGCTTTACCATCTATGATACGGACGAAAGCCTGCGCACCATTAAGGATGTGCTGGGAGATCTGAACCTGGACGAGAAGATGTTCCCGCCCAAGTCCATGCTCAGCGCCATCTCCCGGGCAAAGGATTCCCTGATCACGCCGGAGGAGTTTCTTAGACAGAACGAAAGCGATTTCCGCGGAAAGAAAATCGCGCAGGTTTACGTCCAGTACCAAAGGCGGCTGGAGGCCTCCAACGCCCTGGACTTCGACGATATCATCTGCCTCACGGTCAGGCTGTTTAGGGAACAGCCTGACGTGCTGGATCATTATCAGAATCTCTATCAATACATATTGGTGGACGAGTATCAGGACACCAACCATGCCCAGTATGAGCTGGTGCGGCTCCTTTCCGGCAAGTACCGGAATCTCTGCGTGGTAGGGGACGACGATCAGTCCATTTACCGCTTCCGTGGAGCCACCATCGAGAATATTCTCAGCTTTGAAAGCGAGTTTGAGGACGCCGTTGTAATCCGGCTGGAGCAGAACTACCGCTCCACCCAGAACATCCTGGACGCCGCAAACAATCTGATCAAAAACAACCGCTCCCGGAAGGGAAAGAACCTCTGGACAGACAACGGAGCGGGCGCCAAGGTCATCTCCTACCGCGCGCCGGACGAGCTGGCGGAGGCCCAGTTCGTTGCAAAAACCATCCTGGAGGACGCGGCCAAGGGGATGCGCTTTTCCGATCACGCAGTGCTCTACCGGCTCAACGCCCAATCCGCCACCATCGAGCGGGCGCTGGTCAAGAGCGGCATCCCCTATCGGATCGTGGGAGGCACCAAGTTCTTTGACCGGAAGGAAATCCGGGATATTCTGGCCTATTTCCATGTGCTCTGCAACCCCAGCGACAGCGTCCGCCTGAAACGGATTGTCAACGAGCCCAAGCGGGGGATTGGCGACACCACCCTGAAAAACGTGGAGGCCATCGCCCTGGAGGAGCGCTGTTCCATGTTCCAGGTGCTCCGGCATGCCAGTGAATATGAGCTGATATCCAAGAAGGGCGCGGTATTGGAGGATTTCGCCCGGATGATTGAGGAGCTTCAGGCGTTCAGCCAGGAGGCGTCTCTGGCCGGGCTTCTGGACGAGCTGATGGAGCGGGCGTCCTATGGCCGGTATCTGAAGGCGCAGGGCAAGGAGGGCGAAGGCCGGCTGGAGAATATCGCCGAGCTGAAATCCAATCTGCTCAAATATGAGGCGGAAAACGAGGGCGCGACCCTCCAGGGATTTCTGGAGGAGGTTTCTCTTTATACGGATCTGGACGGGCTCAACGACGGGGAGGACGCAGTGGTGCTGATGACCATGCACTCCGCCAAGGGTCTGGAGTACAAGACGGTTTTTGTGGTGGGAATGGAGGAAAACCTGTTTCCCAGCTATCAGTCCTCCGGTTCGGAGTCGGATTTGGAGGAGGAGCGGCGGCTTGCCTATGTTGCCGTTACCCGCGCCAAGGAGCAGCTGTACATAACCAATTCCTCCCAGCGGATGATCTTCGGACGCACCAGCCGGAATATGCCCTCCCGGTTCCTGCGGGAGATACCGGAGCATCTGCTGGAGATCATCGACGAGACAATCAGCGCTTACGGCTTCTCCAAGCGCCCGGAGCGGGCAAAGCCTGTCTATCATCCGGAGGTGGAGGGAACGGTGGGCGTGCATCGCGCCGCCGCCCAGGCGGACGTGGATTACGCCGTAGGGGATACCGTGGAGCACAAGGTGTTCGGCAGGGGCCAGGTGCTTTCCATGACCCCCATGGCGGGAGATACCCTGGTGGAAGTCCGCTTTGAAAAGAAAGGCGTCAAAAAGATCATGGCAAACTTCGCCCGCCTGAACAGAGTGTGAACAGGCGCTTTGCAGGAGGCCGCCCGGGGGCAAGACCTCGAGGCTCTGCCTCGCGTCTCTGCGGTGCGTCGTTTCACGACGCACCTAGGAATTCGGCTTCGCCGAATTCTGAGATGCGCCGCCAGCGGCGCAAGGGGAATCCCATTATTTGAAGGGCTTTTTTTAGGGGCGGAAAAAGGGGTGGGGTTGAGTCTGTACAGACTTCCGAACCACTGCCACGCAGAGAGTCTGATTCCCGCAGGACGCTTTTTTCGTAAAGAAAAAAGCTCCCTCCTGCGTGCGGGGCACTCCCTGCGCCGCCTATGGAGCTGAATTTTTTCTTTACGAAAAAATGGGTAGGCGGGCGATCGTCTCTGCGGGAGCATCCGCGAGGCAGGGAGTACCAGCGAGGTAGGGGGGCGGGCGCAAGCGCCCGTCCCCACCCCCACCCCCCAAAAAGACGGGAATCCAAGGGGAGCCAGCTCCCCTTGGCAGGAAGCTCTCAGGCAGCGCCCTCGAGGTCTTCCCCCTCCGGGCGGCAGATTTGAGGAGCCCTTCGCATATACATTCCTTAGAGCCTGTTCAAAATCTCCGGGCGCAGCGCCTGAAAGGCGCTTTTTCCGCACAGACGGCGTCAAAAATGCTCGGAATCCACAAAGGATTCCTCCGCTTTTTTCCTTGCTGTGCAAAAAAATCCCCTTTCATTCGCCCCACCCGGAGATCTTAAACAGGCTCTTACAGGCTTGAATATGCCCCGGAAGGTTTGGGGCGGGAAAGGGATGGATGCGCGATGGAAGGCGAGGAGCTTCAGGAAAAGATCGAACAGCTCAGGCAGAACCGAGGAGGGCGTTCTCCCGCAGGGGAACGGCGGAGCCGGGAGCCGGATTTCCGCCGGGCCTACCGGGGAGAACGGGAACCGGCACGCGGAGCTTTCTCCTGGCAGGAGGACGTCTCCGCAAGATACGGGGCTCCGGCGGATGAAAAACGGGAGGACGGCCTTCTGGGGGTCTTCACCTTTCAGGGAATTCTGGCCGTGACGGTGGCGCTCCTTTATGTGCTGGCGGCGGCGCTGGCCCCGGAGATCTCCTCCGGCGCCCTGGCGGAGTTCCGGAACCGGTCGGAGAACGATTTCTCCTTCCGGGAACAGGTCTACGATACGGTAGGCAATCTGCTCTCCTACCTGAACGAGGCCCACCCGGTCAGCGGGGAAATGGACGGGGAGTCGCTGGACGGCATGGGCGGTGAGCCCGCTCTCTCCAGCCGGGAGCTTCCTGACAACGCCACCTTCGCTCCCCTGGTCTATACCGGGCAGAGCACCTTCCCGGTGTCGGGAAGGTGGCGGATTACCTCGGGCTTCGGCTTCCGGGAGCATCCGGTCAGCGGGGAGGCGGACTTCCATCTGGCAGTGGATATTGCCGCTCCCCAGGGGACCCCGGTGCTGGCCGCTGCGGGAGGAATTGTGACGGTCAGCGAGGAAAGCGGCCCCCTGGGGAAGCATCTGACCATCGATCACGGGAATGGATTTGTCACGGTGTACGGCCACTGCGATCGGCTGATTGCCCAGCCAGGGGCCCGGATCCGTGAGGGCGAGGTGATCGCCAGGGTGGGCAGCACGGGGGATTCCACCGGATACCACCTGCATTTTGCCATGCAGAAGGACGGGCTCTACTTTGATCCGGCCTGCGTGTTCCCACAGGCTGCTGAGGATGCTTGAAGGGCGGATTCTGGGCGTCCGGGTGCAGGTGGATTTTCTTTTTGTGGCGCTGACGGCCCTGGTGCTGCTGACCGATCCCCAGGGATATACCCTGGTGGCGCTGCTGGCCTGCTTGATCCATGAGCTGGGGCATCTGGTGATGTTTCTGCTGACAGGGTACACCCCCCGGGCGCTGATTCTGGAGCTGACGGGGATCCGGCTGGTGAAGCCGGAGCAGGCCCTGTCCCCTGTCCGGGAGGCCCTGGTGCAGAGCGCCGGGAGCCTGACCAACTTCGGGATGTTCGCCCTGCTGATGGGGCTTGGAAACGGAAGCATGGAGCTGACACAGCAAAACCTGTTTGCAGCCACCCACCTGCTGCTGGGAATCTTTCACCTGCTGCCCCTGAAAAGCCTGGACGGAGGAAAGCTGCTGGCGCTGGCTTCTTTCAGAATCTGCGGCGCGCGCTGGTCGGAGCGGATCTGCGCCGGAGCGGATCTTCTGACCACGCTGGGACTGCTGGGGATGGCGGCCTACATGTTCCTGTCCGGACAGCAAAGCCTGACCCTGCTAATCTTCTCCTCCGGACTGGTGACCAATCTCCTGGCAAGGCTAAGACCTTGGGGACGCTGTCCCCAAACCTCTGCCAAGGGGGCCTGGCCCCCCTTGGATTCCCGCCTTTTTTAAGGGCTTTTTTTAGGGGCGGAAAAAGGGGTGGGGTTGAGTCTGTAGAGACTTCCGGCTTTCTGCCACGCAGAGAGTCTGATTCACCCAGGACGCTTTTTTCGTAAAGAAAAAAGCTCCCTCCTGCGTGCGGGATACTTCCTGCGGCGCACGGACTGAAGGATTCCGTGCGTAGTACCAAGCCCCTCCTTGCAGAGAGTATGAGCGCAGCAGGACACGCTCGGGACTTTCTGCGTCGTACTGTCTGCGCCGCCTATGGGGATGAATTTTTTCTTTACGAAAAAATGGGTAGGCGGGCGATCGGCTCTGCGGAAAGTACCAGCGAGGCAGGGGGGCGGGCGCAAGCGCCCACCCCCACCCCAAAAAGATGGGAATCCAAGGGGACGCGTCCCCGATGCGCCGCTAGCGGCGCATCTCAGAATTCGGCGAAGCCGAATTCCTAGGTGCGTCGTGAAACGACGCACCGCGGTGCTCGAGGGCAGCGCCCTCGAGGTCTTCCCCTTTCGATGCTGAAAGAAAGAAGGATGTACTATGATCATTACCGATATTCGCACTGCCGAGGTGGCCATTCCGCTTGTGACGCCCTTCAGGACCGCTCTGCGGACGGTGGAGGAGGTGCGGGATGTGCTGGTCTGTGTGGAGACAGACCAGGGTCTGCAAGGCTTCGGGGAGGCCCCGCCCACCGGCGTTATCACCGGCGAAACCCTGGAGAGCATCACCGCCGCCGTCCAGGGCTGGATCCGTCCTGCCCTCCTGGGCCGGGATGTGATGGAGCTGGAAGGGATCATGAAGGCGCTTCACAGCTGCATGGTGAAAAACACCAGCGCCAAGGCGGCAGTGGACATGGCTGTCTACGACCTCCGGGCCAAGGCGCTGGGGGTTCCCCTCTGGAAGCTCCTGGGCGGATACCGCTCCCAGGTGGAAACGGACCTGACCGTCAGCGTGAACGCCGCCGGGGAGATGGTGCGGGACAGCCTCTCGGCCGTGGAGCAGGGGTTCCGAATCCTGAAAATCAAGGTGGGCCGGGACAGCGCCGGGGACCTGGAACGGCTCTCTGCCATCCGGAAAGCCGTGGGGCCGGAAATCCGCCTGCGGGTGGACGCCAACCAGGGCTGGGAGCCCAAGGAGGCGGTGCGGATCATCCGCGCCCTGGAGGACGGCGGCGTGGAGCCGGAGCTGGTGGAGCAGCCGGTGAAGGCCCAGGATCTGGCAGGCATGAAGCTGGTGCGGGACAGCGTGCTCACCCCCATTCTGGCGGACGAAAGCGTCTTTTCCGCCGGAGACGCCATCCGGCTGATCCAGCTGGGAGCGGCGGATCTCATCAATATCAAGCTGATGAAAACCGGCGGAATCTATGGAGCTTTGCAAATCTGTGCCATCGCGGAGAGCTGCGGGGTGGAATGCATGATCGGCTGTATGCTGGAAAGCAAGCTGGCGGTCAGCGCCGCCGCCCACCTGGCCGGAGCCAAGGGCGTCATCACCCGGGCGGATCTGGACGGCCCCTCCCTCTGCCGGGAGGATCCCTATGAGGGCGGGCCTGTGTTCCAGGGCGGGCAGATCAGCCTGGGTGACGCGCCCGGGCTGGGCTTTGGGCCGGAGCTGCTCCGGACAGGCGCAATTTTTGGAAAGGGGAATGCCCAGTGAAAGAGCCTTTGGAGAAGCTGCAGGCCGCTCTGGAACAGGAAGCGGCCTCCTGCGGCGGGACGGTGTCCGTCCTGCTCTGCCGGGGAGAGCAGGTATTGTTTGAACGGGAGGGAGCGCGTCCGGCGGTTTCTGCCAGCATCATCAAAACGCCCCTGATGCTGTTTATCCTGGAGGAGGTGCAGAAGGGGAACCTCTCTTTGGAGCAGACCGTCCCCCTCCCAAATCCTCTGCCGGACAGCATTGCCTTTGAGGAAGGGGAAGCCTCCCCCTCTCTGAGGGAGGCCCTGGCCTGGAGCATTGTAGCCAGCGACAACACAGCCACCAACGCGCTGATCGATCTGGCGGGCATGGACCGGTTCAACGCCTGGTGCGCCGCCAACGGCCTGAAGGCCACCCGGCTGGAGCGGAAGATGCTGGACTGGGAGGCGCTCTATGAGGGAAAGAACAACTTTACCAGCGCCCGGGATCAGCTGAAGCTGTTTCAGCTCCTGGAGCAGCCGGACTTTCTTACGGCGGAGCTGCGGGCCTTTGCCAGGAAGGTGCTGGAAGGCCAGCGCTCCTTTGAGCTGGCCCTGCGCTACCTGCCCTTTGCCAAAGCGGCCCACAAGGGTGGCGCGCTGGAGGGCCTGCGGAACGATGTGGGCGTGTTCCTGCGCCCGGAGGGGGACTGCTTCTTCGCCTTTTTTGTCAGCGGCTGTGACGAGACGGAGGCGGAGCGCGCCATCGGCCGGATGGGGCGTCTGGCCTGGAATTACCTGGAATCCGTTCCCATGCCCTTTGCCTGGATCCGGGAGGGAGTCGCCCCACTCTATGTAAATCCGGAGCTTTCCGCCGAGCGGGCGGACGAGGCCCTGGCGGGCATGCGGGTGGACTGCCTGGAGGAGAGAAACGGGTTTGTGCGGATCCGCACGCCCTATCGGTACGAGGGCTGGGTGGAGAAGCACTGTCTCTGCGCCGCCGCCCCTGTCTGGGAGCAGGGGGAGCGCCGGCTGGTGATTCAGGGCTGGGGAGACGTGCAGGCCGGCACGAAGACCCAGACCCAGGTGCTCTTCTCTCTGCCCAGAGGCGCGGAGATCGCCTTGCTGGAATGCCGGGAGGGCTGGGCGCGGATTGCCCTTCCCGACGGGCGGCAGGGCTGGATTCCGGAGCGGTTCCTGATGCCCATGCCGGCAGACTGGCGGAGCCGCCCGGAGGCGGAGCTGCGGGCGGCGCTCTGCCGGGAGGCGGAGCGGTATCTGGGGGTGCAGTACCGCTGGGGCGGGAAGACCCATCTGGGGATCGACTGCTCGGGGCTGTGCTCCATGGCCTATATGCTGAACGGGATTTTCATTCACCGGGACGCGTCCATCCAGGAGGGCTTCCCCCTGCGGGAGATTCCGGCGCAGACCGCCCAGCCGGGGGATCTGCTGTTCTATCCGGGCCATGTGGTGATGCTTCTGCCGGAAAAGCGGTATATTCACGCCACCTGCGGAGGCGGCAATCACCGGGTGATGTACAACAGCCTGGATCCGGCCCAGCCGGACTATCGGGCCGATCTGGATCTTTCCAAGGCAAAAGCCGCAACCCTGTTCTGAGAGCCCGTCAGGGCTCTCTGCGTGCCGGAATGGGAAGACCTCGAGGACGCTGTCCTCGAGCTCCTGCCAAGGGGAGCTGGCTCCCCTTGGATTCCCATCTTTTTTGGGGGGTGTGGGGGGCAGAATTTCGGTTTCTGCCTCGCTGATACTCCCCGCAGAGACGATCGCCCGCCTACCCATTTTTTCGTAAAGAAAAAATTCATCCCCATAGGCGGCGTAGAAAGTACGACGCAGAAAGTTTCGAGCGGGTTCTGCTGCGCTCACACCCTGTGCGGCGCAGGAAGTGCCCCGCACGCAGGAGGGAGCTTTTTTCTTTACGAAAAAAGCGTACTGCGGGAATCAGACTTTCTGCGTGGCAGAGGGGAGGAAATCTGCACAGACTCAACCACCCCCTTTTCCGCCCTTAAAAAGCCCTTAAAAATAATGGGAATCCAAGGGGAATCCCTCCCCGATGCGTCGTTTCACGACGCACCGCAGAGACGCGAGACAGCGTCTCGCGGCCTTGCCCGACCACTGAGAGACAGGGACGTATGCCGCGCATACGTCCCTGTCTCTCAGTTTACTTCGCCATGGAGAGCGGATCGATCCACTCGCCGTCCTGCTTTACGCCGAAGTGGAGGTGGGGGCCTTCGGCCTGCTCAATCTCAGCGGATTCCCCTACGGCGCCGATAACGGTTCCCATGGAAACGGTCTGGCCCATCCGGACATTGACAGCGGATTTCAGGTTGGCATAGTAGCTCTCCAGCCCGTCCCCATGGTTGATGGTGACCGTCGTGCCCCACATATCGTCGTTGGCGATAGCGGCCACCGTTCCGGCGGACATGGCTTTGACAGGGGTTCCGGCTTCAGCGGCCAGATCCACGCCGGTATGCATGATCCAGTCGTCCAGGGTTTTGGATTTCACAACCTTGTCGCCGCTGTATTCGTTGATCACCTCGCCGCTGAGGGGGAGGATGCAGCCCTGGCTGATGGGGGGCTGGCTGGGCTCGGGCTCCGGCTGGGAGGAAGCCGGGGAGGAGGACGCGGCGGGGATGTTCTGCTGGGGCGCGGTTACGGGGTGATCGTATTCGGAGGGAACGCTCCATTCGTTATTCTGCTCCAGACGGGAGACGGTGTTCTCCTGGGGAGGAACGGCCTGCTCCAGGTTGTTGAGGGCTGAGTTGACCCCCAGCCAGGCCGCCCCGCCCACCGCTGCCAGACTGAGGGCCAGAGCCAGGTAAAAGCCCTTTCCGGTAAAGAACCGGTGCGCCTTGGATTCGCCGAATTGTGCCTTTTTCATATCGTTAGCCATCCTTTCATAGAAGGTTGATGTTTCCGGCGGGGCTTCCAGAAGGAGGACGCCCCCGGCCTGACGTGACCGCTTCCCTCCGGCAGGGGCGCGGCGTCCGGGACTGATCAGGACTGCTAGTAGTCTTGCCTGGATTCTCTCTCTTTATGCCGCTCTCCCTCTGCAAATAATTCCCGGTTCCCGCCAGGGAACAGAATCTCCCGCGGGCGCATTTGCCGGGGAACGCTGGGAAAAGTAGATTTTGCGGACAGGCGCGGGGCGGGAATTGGGTGGTTTCGACTGGGTTTGTTGGTTTTTTTAGACATAGAGCGGTCTTTGAAGAAGTGAGGGTTTTTGTGGGAGTTGCCAAATATCCGAGGCTCCGTTGACATCAGCCTATGAAACGGTTATCCTTATAGTATATCCCCTTGTGCGTATTTTTTCGCGGGGACACGGCAGTGGACAGGAAACGGTGGGACCGTTTTGCGGGACGAGGCTCCAAACGGTCCTCATGCGCTCCGCCCGGAGCGCCGCCAAGAAAGGACAGGAAATCATGGACGAGCTTTTATCAGAAATTATCGGAGATCTTGGAATTATCTGTATGCCCGGCTGCGAATCCTTTGTGGACAGAGTGCAGTACTACCTCAAGCAGTGGAACGGAAGCGAAGTCGATGATTATATCGTCAACGGCGTGATTTCCCGCTTTTCCACCGGAGAGGCCAAGGGTTTCCTCAGGGAAACTGTCCGGGGCAAGGATCTGTATTTTATTACCGACTGCTTCAACTACAGCGTCACTTACAACATGTACGGCCGGGAAGTGCCTATGAGCCCTGACGATCACTTTCAGGATCTGAAGCGGATGATCTCCGCCGCAGGCGGCAAGGCCAAACGGATCACCGTGATTATGCCTATGCTCTATGAGGGCCGCCAGCACAAGCGCTCCGGCCGGGAATCCCTGGACTGCGCCCTGGCCCTGCAGGAGCTGGTCAATATGGGCGTGGAAAACATCATCACCTTTGACGCTCACGATCCCCGTGTCCAGAATGCCATTCCCCTCAGCGGCTTCGATAACGTGCAGCCCAGCTACCAGATGATGAAGGCGCTGATCCGCGAGGTGCCCGACATCGACATCAGCGATCCCTCTCTGGCCATTATCTCCCCTGACGAAGGGGGCGTTTCCCGCTGCCTTTACTATTCCTCCGTGCTCAATATCAACATGGGGATGTTCTACAAGCGGCGGAATTATTCCGTTGTCATCAACGGGCGCAATCCCATTGAGGCCCACGAGTATCTGGGCCACAGCGTGGAGGGCAAGGACATCATCGTGGTGGACGATATGATCTCCACCGGCGAATCCATGCTGGACATTTTCAAGAGCCTCAAGGAACGGGGGGCCCGGCGGATTTTTGCCTTTGTCAGCTTCGCCCTGTTCACCAACGGCATGGACAGCTTTGACAAGGCCCGGAAGGAAGGCCTCTTTGACAAGGTGTTTGCCACCAACCTGATCTACACGCCCTCGGAGCTGCTCAGCCGGGAGTGGTTTGTATCTGTGGATCTCTCCAAATATGTGGCCTACCTGATCGAGGCTTTGAATCATGACGAGTCCATTACCCATCTGATTGATCCCTTCAAGAAGATCAAAACCCTGCTGGCGGAGCATAATCAGAAGCGCGCCCAGGATCTCGGGGAGCAGACTGCCCTGTCCCTGTAGTCTGTATAAGCGCCTGCTTCGTATCCGGCCGCCCTCCTGCCGGGTGACAGAAGCGGGGGGAGCAGGCGGGCGGAGAGATGATTTGCCTGACCTGATCCATGTCAAAGATTTTGAAAAGCTGCATTCCCGCATCATCAGTCAGGCGCTGCTGGCATCTCCTTCGGCTATGCGGATATAAAAGGACACCCAGGATGAGATTGATCCATCCTGGGTGTTCCTTTTGTGTTCCGGCTTGGGAACTGGCTGCTGGCGGAGGCTGGAATGTACCTGGCTCTAGCTGGCTGGATGAGTGAGAGGAAGCTCCTAAATGCCAAGCTTGTACTATGACTGACAAGTTCGCATTTTCTTCTTGACAAATCCCTTCTGCCCGCATATAATGATATTATCAAACAATTAAACGATTGCTTAATCGTTAAACAAACAACTTTATCTGCCGAGAGGAGCTTTGCAATGAGGAAGACCTTTGTCCTGGAGGATCTGGACTGCGCCAACTGCGCGGCCAAAATTGAAAACGAAATTGCCCGGCTGGAGGGCGTCACCAGCTGTTCCGTGAGCTTCATGACTCAGAAGATGGTGCTGGAAGCCCCGGACGACCAATTTGACGCACTCACCGCCAAGGCCAAAAAGATCATCCGCAAGCTGGAGCCGGATGTGACCATGCGGGTCTGAGAACAGGAGGAAACGCGCATATGACGGGCAAACAGAAAAAAGTGCTCATCCGCATCCTGATCTCGGCAGCGGTTCTCCTGGCGGCGCTCTTTCTGCCGCTGGAGGGGCTTCCCCGCCTGCTGGTCTATCTTTGCGGCTACGGAGTGATCGGCTGGGATATCCTCTGGAAGGCCCTCCGGAATATTGTCCGGGGCCAGGTGTTCGACGAGAATTTCCTCATGGCCGCGGCAACTGTGGGAGCCTTGGTGCTGGGCGAGTATCCCGAGGCCGTGGCAGTGATGCTGTTCTACCAGATCGGCGAGCTCTTTCAGTCCTACGCGGTCAGCAAGTCCCGGCGCTCCATCTCCAGCCTGATGGACATACGCCCTGACAGCGCGAATCTGCTGCGGGAAGGCCAGCTGGTCCAGGTTTCCCCCGAGGAGGTGGCCGTGGGCGAGCGGATCGTAGTGAAGCCCGGCGAGCGGATCCCCCTGGACGGAACCGTGGTGGAGGGAAGCTCTTCCATCGACACCTCTGCCCTTACTGGGGAATCTCTCCCCAGGGAAGCGGAGCCGGGCAGTTCGATCATCAGCGGCTGTGTGAATCTCACAGGTCTGCTCACAGTGGAAACCACCAGGGAATACGGGGAGTCCACGGTTGCCCGCATCCTGAATCTGGTGGAAAATTCCAGCAGCAAGAAGGCCCGGGCGGAGAACTTCATCACCCGGTTTGCCCGGTGGTACACGCCCGCGGTGGTGATTGCGGCGGTGCTCCTGGCGCTGATTCCGCCTCTGGTGACGGGCCAGCCCTTTGGGGAATGGGTTCACCGGGCGCTGATTTTCCTGGTAATCTCCTGCCCCTGCGCCCTGGTGATCTCCGTGCCTCTGAGCTTCTTCGGGGGGATCGGGGGTGCGTCCAGATGCGGCGTTCTGGTGAAGGGGGCCAACTATCTGGAGGCCCTGGCCTGCACGGAGATTGTGGTCTTCGACAAGACCGGCACCCTGACCAAAGGAAGCTTTACAGTGACCGGCATACATCCCAGCGGCATGGAAGCCCCGGAGCTGCTGGAGCTGACCGCCTGCGCGGAAAGCTGCTCTACCCATCCCATTTCCCAATCCATCCGGAAAGCCTGGGGGCGTAAAATGGATCCCCGGCGGCTGGGCCAGGTGGAGGAGCTGGCAGGCTATGGGGTGCGGGCTGTAGTAGACGGCAGGACCATTCTGGCGGGCAGTGAGAAGCTGATGCGGCGGGAGGGGCTGGACTGTACTTCTCCGGAGGCCGGGACAGTGGTGCATACAGCGGTAGACGGAGTCTATGCGGGGTACCTGCTCATTGAGGATGAGCCTAAGGAGGACGCGGCCGGAGCGGTTGCCCGGCTGAAGGAATCCGGCGTCAGGCAGACGGTCATGCTCACTGGGGACAACGAGGCAGCCGGCCAGCGGGCCGCGGGGCTGCTGGGACTGGATCGGGCCTATGCGGGCCTGCTTCCGGCGGATAAGGTGGAGCGGACGGAAGCGCTGCTGAAGGAGAAATCCCCGGGCGGAAAGCTGGTTTTCGTAGGGGACGGCGTAAACGACGCTCCGGTGCTGGCCCGTGCGGACGTGGGGGTTGCCATGGGCGGTCTGGGCTCCGACGCGGCCATTGAAGCGGCAGACGTGGTGATCATGACCGACGAACCCTCCAAGCTGCCTGTGGTGATCCGAATCGCCCGAAAGACGATGAGAATTGTCCGGCAGAATATCGTGTTTGCCTTAACGGTCAAGCTGGCGGTGCTCCTTCTGGGCGCGATGGGCCTGGCGGGAATGTGGGCGGCAGTGTTCGCTGACGTAGGCGTCTCCGTGCTGGCAATTCTCAACGCCATCCGGGCGCTGAGCGTGGATGAGAAAGCGCCGTAGGGGATCCCGCCAGGGCAAGGCCGCGAGACTCTGTCTCGCGTCTCTGCGGTGCGTCGTTTCACGACGCACCTAGGAATTCGGCTCCGCCGAATTCTGAGATGCGCCGCTGGCGGCGCATCGGGGATCTAAATCCCCTTGGAACCCGTAATTTTAAGGGCTTTTTTAAGGGCGGATCAAGTCTGTACAGACTTCCGGCTTTCTGCCACGCAGAGAGTCTGATTCCCGCAGGACGCTTTTTTCGTAAAGAAAAAAGCTCCCTCCTGCGTGCGGGGGAGTTCCTGCGGCGCACGGACTGGAGGATTCCAAGCGTAGTACCAAGCCCCTCCTTGCAGAAAGTCCCGAGCGCAGAAGAACACGCTCGGGACTTTCTGCGTCGCAGTCTCTGCGCCGCTCGTAGAGCTGAATTTTTTCTTTACGAAAAAATGGGTAGGCGGGCGATCGGGTTCTTATTGAAGTCAAAGCGAGGCGGAAGGGGACGGGCAAAGCCCGTCCCCTCCCCCATAACCCCAAAAAGACGGGAATCCAAGGGGACGCGTCCCCTTGGCAGGAGGCTCGCAGGGTCAAAGCCGCAGGCTTTGACCCTTGGGCAGCGCCCTCAAGGTCTGGTCTTCTCAGATTCATTACTGCATCTTTTTCAGGCGGACGACGTTCCAGGAGAGTTTGGGGAGCTTTACAGTCAGAATCCCGTCGGACAGGGTGTGTTCGGTGCTGGCGTGAGGAATCACTCGCTCCGGTTCCGCTTCCGTATTGACTGCGTGCAGATCCCCGCAGTCCATGACCAGATGCTCCGACACCTGATAGCCGGGATAATCCCGCAGGCAACAGTCTGCTGTCAAATCCTCCTCCATATCCTTATTGACCGCGAACAGGGTCAGCCCGCCCGCTTCGTCGTCTACCATGATGGCGTCCAGAATCGGGACATCGGTGAAATCTTTGCTGTCGTACCGGGGAGCGTCCACCAGCACATTCAGCGCGGTGCCCCGCCCATAGAGGGACGCGTGAAGATAAGGATAGTAGATGGTCTGCTTCCAGGCGGGGCCGCCGTTGCGGGTCATAATGGGGGCAATGGTATTGATCAGCTGTGCCAGACAGGCAATCTTCACCCGATCCGAATGGCGGAGCAGCGTGATCAGCATGGAGCCCACCAGCAGCGCGTCTTCAAAGGTGTAGATGTCCTCGTTATAGGCTGGCGCCTCCCGCCATTTCTCAGCCTTGGCGTTGTCCGCGTCGGCATGATACCAGACGTTCCACTCGTCGAAGGAGAGGTACATCTCCTTTTTGCTCTGGGTCTTGGCCTTCACATAATCGCAGGTGGCGGCCACGCTGTGGATAAAGTGATCCATATCCATGCTCCGGGCCAGGAAGTTGGCGGTGTCCCCGTCCCGGTTGCCGTAATAGACGTGCATGGAGATGTAGTCCACCAGATCGTAGGTGTGCTCCAGCACGGTTGCCTCCCAGGATCCGAAGGTGGACATCTGGGCGTTGGAGCTGCCGCAGGCTACCAGCTGAATGGAGGGATCCACCCATCTCATCACCTTGGCGGCTTCCCGGGCGGTGCGTCCGTATTCCTGCGCGGTCTTGTGACAAATCTGCCAGTCCCCGTCCATCTCGTTCCCCAGGCACCAGACCTTGATATTGTGTGGCTCCTTCCAGCCGTTTTTGATCCGCAGATCGCTCCAGTAGGTGCCGCCCTTGAAATTGGTGTATTCCACCAGGGTGCGGGCCTCCTCCGGACCACGGGTGCCCAGATTCACCGCCATCATAGGTTCGGTACCGGCCCGGCGGCACCATTCGGCAAATTCATCCACGCCGACCTGATTGCTTTCGATGGCGGACCAGGCCAGCTCGGCCCGGCGCGGACGGAGCTCCTTGGGCCCGATTCCGTCCTCCCAGTTGTATCCGGACACAAAATTACCGCCCGGATACCGCACGATCGGAACGTTCAGCTCCCGGGTGAGCGTCAGCACGTCCTTGCGGAAGCCCTGATCATCCGCCAGGGGGTGGGTCGGCTCATAAATGCCGCCATAAACGGCACGCCCCAGGTGTTCAATGAAGGATCCATAAATCCGGTTGTCAATCCTTGCTATCCGGAAATCCTTGTCCACCTTGATAGTCGCTTTTTTCACACCGAGTCATCCTTTCTAAAAAAGATCACAGGGCAAGGCCGCGAGACGCTGTCTCGCGTCTCTGCGGTGCGTCGTGAAACGACGCACCTAGGAATTCGGCTTCGCCGAATTCTGAGATGCGCCGCCAGCGGCGCATCGGGGAGGGATTCCCTTTGGAATCCCATTATTTGAAGGGCGGAAAGGGTTTGGGGTCAAGTCTGTGCAGACTTCCTTGCTCTTGCCACGCAGAAAGTCTGATTCACGCAGTACGCTTTTTTCGTAAAGAAAAAAGCTCCCCCTGCGTGCGGGACACTTTTTGCGCCGCACCAGGGTTCCTGCGCAGAGCACGCTCGAAACGCTCTGCGTCGTACGGATCGCCCCGCTCGTGGGGATGAACTTTTTCTTTACGAAAAAGTGGGTAGGCGGGCGATCGTGTCACCACAGACATTCCAGCGTGGCAGGGGGACGGGCGCTTTGCGCCCGTCTCCACCCCTCTCCTCCAAGGATGGGAATCCAAGGGGAGCCAGCTCCCCTTGGCGAGCAGAGCTCTCGCGGTCTTCCCTCCGTAAACTCGATTTTCAGCGGGTGCGGGGGAGGAACTGCAGCTCGAACTGGAATTCCTTCTCCTTCATCTGATAGAGCTCGGACAGGCTGGGGCCGCAGCTGTTGGAGCCCACGCCGCTCATGCTGTAATCCAGCGAGAGCACGGTGCAGCCGCTCTCCTCCAGCTCGTAATTGTGCTCTTTGCCTTCCAGCTCTTCCCAGGTGTAGGGGGAGGCGCTGAAGCTGAAGGAACGGGGCGCGCGGATCTCCAGTGCGGTTTTCCCGGAGGTCAGCAGAACCTCCTCTGTCCCCCAGTGAGAACCGTTTTCCTGAGGCCGGATGTAGTCCTCATGCATTCCCCGCACGGTGGAATGGAACCAGTCAGCCCAGCTGGAGCGGTGCTTGTCGCAGTAGCTCTCATTGGGGCCGTATCCAAAATAGCTGCAGTGATCCAGAGACGGATTCAGGAAGAGCCGCAGGCCGAACCTGGGCAGCCAGGGAGCCTCCTTCAGCACCTGCACATCCATCCGCACCGAAATGCCGCCGCTGTTCCACACCGTCCAGACAGCCTGAATCTCTGCCAGATTGGCCATGTACACCGCCTGAAGAGACAGCGGGCACCGGATTTCCACCCCGTCCGGAATGGAGGCTACCGAGATCTCATAGGTGTAAGGCAGGGTGCGGTCCAGGCCCCACTCCTTCCATCCGTCCTTGATGTTGCGGTCATTGTCGGTGGGAGCCCGATAGATGGAAAATTCCATGGGCCGATCCAGCAGGGTTTCGCCCTCCCACCAGAGCCGATCGAATGTTCCCGCGTCCTTGCTGAACCGGTAGTCAAAGCTGCCGCCGGTAATCTGGATAAAGCGGCCGTCCTCCCGGACCGTCAGCGCCGGGCCGGCCTTGGGCAGGACAGGGGCGGAACGGAGGGTGGACAGATCAAACTGCTCAAAGCCCAGCAGATGCCCTGCGGGCAGAAATCCGGCGGCCTTCTTCAGCCGGAGATCAATTTTCAGGTAGACCCGCTCCCCGTCTACAGGACGAAGCTCCAGAGTGAGCGGAGACTTCTTGTGCGGGGCGGTGTCCGGCACGTCGGCTGCCCCGGAGCAGAGGGTCTGACCGTCCTTCCGAATCTCCCAGACAAGCTCCAGATAGTCCCGGAGGTTGGTGAAATCCAGGGTATTTTCAATGAAGAACCGGCCGTCCTCACGGGTAATCCGGGCGGGACGGGCCACGTTCTTCAGCTCCGACAGACCGGTGTGGGGCCGGCGATCCGGATAGACCAGGCCGTCCATGCAGAAGTTTCCGGAATGGGGGAACTCGCCGAAGTCGCCGCCGTAGCCGTACATCTTCTTTCCGTTCTTTTCACCCAGCAGAACGGTATGATCGCACCACTCCCACACGAACGCGCCGCAGAAATGATCGTCCCCGTAGATCAGCTGATAGTAGTCCTCCAGATCCCCGGGGCCGTTGCCCATGGCATGAGCAAACTCGCAGAGAACCAGGGGACGGGTTTCCTCCTCCCGGGCAAGCTCCTCCCTGATCCAGTCGAAGGAGGGATACATCCGGCTGATGAAGTCCAGCTCCGGGAAGGTTTCGCCCTCGGCCTTTTCCTTGGGAAGCACAGTGGACTCGTAGTGAATCGGCCGGGTTCCGTCCAGCTCCCGGGCGCGCTTGACAGCCGCTTTGAGACAGCAGCCATAGCCGCTCTCGTTGCCCATGGACCAGGTGAACACACAAGGACGGTTCCGATCCCGGCTGACCAGCCGCTCGATCCGATCGGTGACAGCAGTCTCCCAAGCGGGATTGTCCGCGATGTCCGCATAAAGGTCAGGATCCCAGCCGGCGAGGCGGTTGACTGTGCCGTGGGTTTCCAGATCCGCCTCATCGATCACATAGAAGCCGTACCGATCGCAGAGCTTGTAAAACTCCGGCCGGTTGGGATAGTGGGAGGTGCGGATGGCGTTGACGTTGTGCTCCTTCATCAGCCGCAGGTCGGTGGTGAGCTGCTCCAGGCTGGCCACATAGCCGGTATCCGTGTAGCTGTCGTGGCGGTTTACGCCCTTGAGCTTCACCTTTTTTCCATTGATCAGCAGGGTGCGGTTCTCAATGGCAACCGAGCGGATGCCTACCTGCTCCTGAATGGTTTCTCCGGCGGCGGTCAGGCGGATCTGGTAGAGATAGGGGGATTCGGCGCTCCAGAGCCGGGGATTCTCCACCTCAAAGCTGATGCTGGCGCCGGTGGTGGTCATGTCATAAAGGCGCAGCCCGCTCTCGTCGTAGAGCTCCACCCGCTTTTCCAGCCCGGCCCCGCAGTCGTCCATCATCACCAGGACAATGGCGTCCCCGCCGTTGAGGATGGTTTTGACCCGGTAGTCAAAAATGAACTGCTTAGGGCGGGTAAGCAGATACACGTCCCGGAAGATGCCGGTCATGCGGAGCTTGTCCTGATCCTCCAGATAGGTGCCGTCGCACCATTTCAGAACCACAACGCTGAGCTTGTTGTCCCCATCATGTACGAAGCTGGTGATCTCATACTCGCTGGTGGAGTGGGAAACCTGGCTGTAGCCCACAAACTGATCGTTTATGTAAACGTAGTGGCAGGAATCCACCCCCTCAAAGTTGAGGAAGTAGCGCTTCCCCTCCTCCTTGCGGACAGGAAGAACGCGCTCATAAAGGCCGCAGGGGTTCTCCTTGGGGACATAGGGCGGATTGTAAGGGATGGGGTACTGGGTGTTGGTATACTGATGATGATCGTAGCCGTAATACTGCCAGTTGCCCGGAACAGGGATCTGATCAAAGGAGTCGGGATGGAAATCCAGCTCCTCGGGGCGGCTGAAGTATTTGAAATTCCACAGGCCGTTGAGCAGAAATACCCGCTCGTTATTTTCCTTCTGATCGGTGGGGCGCTCGGGAGCACAGGGGAGATAATAGGAGCGGTTCGGCATGGTATTGACCCGGACTGTATGCTGATCCTGATAAAATTTTTCCAGCATGATGATCTTCCTTTCTCGACCGTACGCTTTCGAGGAAATTGCCCGGTACGGCGGCACAGTTTGATTATAGGAAACCTGACCGGGAGTGTCAACCCCTAAAAGACACAGAAATCATTTTTTTGAAGGGCTGCCGGCGGCCGAAAGAGATTCCAAAATCAATAAGCGCCTCCGCCAAAGCGGAGGCGCTGGAGTACAGACGGTCATGGGGCCGGCCTTCCATTTTTACTTTTCGGGCGCCGTGGCGTTCCCTGGCGCAAACAGCGGACAGGGCGCGTCTCCGGGGAGAATGCGCGCCCCCTCCCCCGGCCGATGGTTCCGGCTGAAAAAGGGTCCCTTTTTCCGGCAGAAACAGAGGGAATCCCGCCGGTAGGCGGCGGGACGGGTGTCCCGGAAGCACCAGCGGCAGTCCCGGCAGTGAAGCCCGGTATCCACGGCTCTATTTCTCCACAAAGGTCCAGAAATCCGCATAGTTTTCCTTGAGGAGGGCTGGGGTGTCCAGCCCATAGGGGCAGTGCTCCGCGCAGTGGCGGCAGTTGATGCAGTTCTCCACCCGTTTCATCCCCTCCTGCATGGCCGGGGTGGTGAAGGAGGCTACCGGGGCCCGCCGGAGGAGCAGGGACATCCGGGCCATGGTTGGAATGTCAATTCCCGCCGGGCAGGGAAGGCAGTAGCCGCAGCCCCGGCAGAAATTGCCTACCAGCTGCTTCCGATCGGCTTCGATGGCGGCTGAAAGCCCATCGTCCAGCTGAGGCGGGGACTGGATATAGCTCAGGAACTCGTCCAGCTCGGATTCCCGCTGAACGCCCCAGATAGGCAGAACATTGTCATATTGATTCAAATAGGCACAGGCGGCCTGGGAATTGGTAATCAGCCCGCCGGAGAGCGCTTTCATGGCGACAAAGCCCATGTCAGCCTCCCTGCAGGCGGCGGCGAGCCCTTCCTCGGCCTTGCCGGAGAGGTAGCTGAAGGGGAATTGGAGCAGGTCGTACAGGCCGCTTTCAATGGCCTCCCGGGCTACATGGAGCCGGTGGTTGGTGATGGCGATAAAGCGGATTTTCCCCTGGCGTTTGGCCTCCAGCATAGCGTCATAAAGGCCGTTTTCCTCTCCGGGGCGCGGAAGCGCGGCGGGATTATGGAACTGATAGACGTCAATGTAATCGGTTTTCATCAGACGCAGGCTGGTTTCCAGGTGTTCCCGGAGCTCCTCGCCGGTAGAAGCGTGGGTTTTGGTCGCAATGAACAGCTGACTGCGCACATCGGAGAGCGCATAGCCGATTTTCTCTTCACTGTCGGTGTAGCCCCTGGCGGTATCGAAATAGTTGATGCCGTTATGAAAGGCTTTGCGGAGCAGATGGGCGGCCTCCTCCCTGGAGATTCTTTGGATAGGGAGCGCGCCGAACGCGTTTTTCTCAGCCAAAATTTCAGTTCGTCCCAGACGGATTTTGGACATAGAAATCCTTCCTTTCTCTTGAAGTGATACTTCCCGGGCTGTATAATGCCATTATAACAAACAAATCCCCCCGTTTGCAATCAAAATTTAGACCTGCACGCCCGGTCAGAGTCTCTGCGTGTTCGGAAGGGGAAGGCCGCGAGAGCTCTGCTCTCGCACTCTCGCCAAGGGGACGCGTCCCCTTGGATTCCCGTCTTTTGGGAGGGGGGCAGGGACTGCGACGCATCCCCTCTCTGCCAAAGGTCCAGGGCGGAGGCCGGTAGGTTGTACAGACTTGGGAGCTTTTTTACGCAGAAGCTTTGAGCTTCTGCAACACTTTCACAGGAGGAGAAAACCATGGAATTTTCTGTTTGTATTGACGTGATTGGCAGGGATCTGCCCCTGGAGGAACGGCTGAAGCTGGTCAGTGACTGCGGATTCCGGGCGATTGAGTTCTGGAGCTGGTGGGACAAGGATCTGGAAACGATTCGACGGGTCGGAGCGGCCTATGGACTGGAGACAGCCGCCTTCTGCACACGGATGGACGCGAATCCCGGAGATCCCGCACAGCGGGGACGCTGGCTGGAGGGGCTCCGGGAAAGTCTGGAGGCCGCGCGGAAGCTGGACTGCTCCCTCCTGATTGCTCAGGCCGGGGATGCTTTGAAGGAGCCGGAGGCTCCCCGGCAGATGGACGCTCTCCGGGAAACCCTCTGCCAGGCCGCCGGCATTCTGGCGGGCAGCGGAACCGTCCTTGCCCTGGAGCCTCTGAATCCCCAGGATCATCCGGGATATTCCCTGGTACATGCCCCCGCCGCCTTCGCGCTGCTGGATCAGGTGAACCGGCCGGAGATCCGCCTGCTGTTCGATATCTATCATCAGCAGATCTCCGAAGGGAATCTGGCGGAGAATCTTCTTCCCCGGCTGGGCCAAATCGCCCATTTCCACCTGGCGGGCGTCCCTGGACGGCATGAGCCCTCCAGGAGCGAGATCAACGCTTCCTGGCTGCTGGAGCAGATTTCCCGGGCAGGGTATCAGGGATTCGTTGGCCTGGAATACCTTCCCCTGCTGGACACCGCCCAAAGCCTCCGGGAAGCACGGACGCTGCTGCGCTGACTCTCTGCGTGGCTGAAGGGCAAGACCGCGAGACGCTGTCTCGCGCTCTGCCAAGGGGGCCTGGCCCCCCTTGGATTCCCATCTTTTTAAGGGCGGGAAAGGGGGTCAAGTCTGTACAGACTTTTTGCTCTCTGCCACACAGAGAGTCTGATTCCCGCAGTACGCTTTTTTCGTAAAGAAAAAAGCTCCCCTCTGCGTGTGGGATACTTCCTGCGCCGCAGAGGGTATGAGCGCGGTAGAACACGTTCGGGACTTTCTGCGTCGTAGTTTCTGCGCCGCCTGCTGGGCTGAATTTTTTCTTTACGAAAAAATGGGTAGGCGGGCGATCGTCCCTGCGGGAAGTATCAGCGGGGAAGGAAGTACCAGCGAAGCGGGGGGACGGGCGCAAGCGCCCGTCCCCCCACCCCCCAAAAATTTACGGGAATCCAAGGGGATTAAATCCCCTTGGCAGGAGCTCGAGGACAGCGTCCTCGAGGTCTTCCCCTTCCTATTGATCAGGCTCTCCTGATCTCTCCATAGGCGGCGCCTATGCTCCCGCCGGACAGCAGGAGCGCCTTGGTACGGCGCTGAAGGCTGGTCCGCTCCGGAAGGGTCCGCACCTCCGTATCCGAGGGGGTCTGGAAGATCCACTGAATGAAGCCGGGGGCCTCCGGATCGGCCGACAGCAGCCGGAACCGTTCCTGGAAAGCCAGGATCCGGGAGCCTTCCGGCAAAAGCTCCTTCAGCTTGGGAGACAGCAGCCAGGAATCACAGATGTACCGGCTGTAGGCGTATGCCGGATAATAGATGCGGAAGAAATCCTCCGCCTGGGCCAGGGAGCGGTCAACCGACTCCGGGGACAGATCCGCGTCAGAGGGAATGTGCAGAGAGAGAACCTGCTCCCCCTCCTGAACCCGGAACTCATACTCCAGCGCGCCGATCCGGAACAGGCTCATGCTGATCTGCCGGTAGGTCCACCAGCCCCGGTCAAAAAAGAGCCGCCCGTGCATCCTGCCGCACTCGTCCATGAACCGGGTGAAGCACTTCATCGTCTCCACGAAAATTTCATCTGAAATCCCCTTGGCCTGATACTGCCCGTATGTCCGCCGGGCGCACTCCATCTGACAAAGAAGCATTTTCAAATGATCCCCGTCCTCTGTCAGCAGGGCGTCCAGCTCCCGATAAGCCCCCTCGGCGGCGTCCATGTCCATCATCCGCTCAATCAGCTCCTCCGGGAAGGAAAAGCCAGGCTGGAGCCCGTTCAGCTTCTCTGCAATCTCCTGCTGCAAGCCGATTTTCCCATACAGTTCCTGTAGCGTCATCTCTCTCCAACTCCCATTCAAAGGCCAGTCCCTACAGCTGGGCCAGAGCCTGATAATCCTCCTTCAGGTCCCGGTAAAGCCGCTGATAGAGGCTGTGATAGTTCCGATATACCCTGTGATTTTCCGGATCCGGCTGACAGAGCTTGTCCGTCCGCACAAACCGCGCGCAGGCTTCCTCCACGCTGGGAAAGAGTCCCGCGCCCACGCCGGCAAGGATCGCCGCTCCCAGCGCCGGCCCCTCCCTGGAGGCAACCGTTTTCACCGGGCATCCAAACAGGTCCGCCAGCATCTGCCGCCAGAGGGCGCTGGTGCCGCCGCCTCCGCAGGCGGCCATATCCCCGGTGGGAATCCCCATTTCCCGGAGAATGTCAAAGCAGTCCGCCAGGGAGTAGGAAACCCCCTCCATCACGGCACGGATCAGATCCGCTTTGGTATGGATGGCAGAGAGCCCGAAGAACGTGCCCCGGCAGTGGGGATCCAGATGGGGCGTGCGCTCCCCCATGAGATAGGGCAGGTAGATCAGCCGCCGGCTTCCCACAGGAACCGCTCCGGCGTCCTGATCCATCAGCGCGTAGGGATCCGTCCCCTGGCGCTCCGCCTCCGACAGATAGTCCTGACAGAACTGGTTCCGGAACCACTGAAGGGAAAGCCCCGCGCCCTGGGTAACCCCCATCACATGCCAGCAGCCCGGCACCGCGCAGCAGAAGGTGTGGACCCGGCCTCTGGGATCAATGGCAGGCCGGGCGGTGTGGGCGTAGACCACCCCGCTGGTGCCGATGGTGGTAAAGGCTCTCCCCTCAGTAACCACTCCGGTGCCCACTGCGGCGGCGGCGTTGTCGCCCGCGCCGCCCACGACAGGGGTTCCGGCAGCAAGCCCGGTCCGCTCCGCAACTTCCGGCAGGACAGCGCCGGTGATCTCCGGGGATTCGTACACTCTGGGCAGGAGGGCGGGATCGATGTCCAGCTTGTCCAGCACCTCCCGGGACCAGCACCGGCCGGGAACGTCCAGCAGCTGCATTCCGCTGGCGTCAGAGACTTCGGTGGCATATTCCCCGGTCAGGATCAGCCGGACGTAATCCTTGGGGAGGAGGATCCGACGGCAGCGGGCGTAATTCTCCGGCTCATGATTGCGCACCCAAAGAATTTTTGAGGCGGTAAAGCCGGTGAGAGCGGGGTTGGCCGTGATTTCGATGAGCCGTTCCGCGCCCACCCGCCGGGTGATTTCCTCACATTCCGCTCCGGTTCGCTGATCGCACCAGATGATGGCGGGACGGATCACCTGGTTATCGCCGTCCAGCATGACCAGCCCATGCATCTGGCCGGAAAGGCCGATGCTCTTTACATCCCTGCCTGAAACGCCGGAGCGGCCGAGAACCTCCCGGATGGTTTCCAGCGCGGCGTCCTGCCAGTCCTCCGGATTCTGTTCAGCCCAGCCGTTCCGGGGCTGGGAGAGAGGGTACTCCCTAGAGGCAGAGGCGACGATCCGCAGCTCCCGGTCGAACAGCACGGTCTTGGTTGCCGAAGTCCCTAAGTCCAAGCCAATGATGTATTCCATTCGTTTCATCCTTTCTGAAAGGGGAAAACCTCAAGGATGCTGCCCGAAGGTCTTGCCCCTTCGAGGTCTTCCCGCAGAAACTAACGTCAGCGCTCCAAAGGCTCTGAGGGGGCGGCTGTTTCCGCGAGGATATCGTCCAGGACAGAGCGGGCGGGATCTGTCTGCCGCAGCAGGCTGGAGTCCCGGCAGATCAGCCGGTGGGCCAGCACGTCGGGGCAGAGCGCCTTCACGTCGTCCGGGAGCACATAGTCCCGGCCATGGATGGCGGCTTCGCCTTGGGCGGCCCGCATGAGCGCCAGCGCGCCCCGGGGGCTGACGCCCAGCCGCAGCTCCCGCCGCTGGCGGGTGGCCTCGGTGAGCTGGAGGACATATTCCTGGATGGGCGGGCTGACCAGCACCCGCTCGGCTTCCCGGCGGGCCTCCAGAAGCTCCTCGGGAGAGGTGACAGCCTCCAGCGTCTCCAGGGGAGCAGGGCCTTCCCCTGTGTAGGCTTCCAGAATGGAAAGCCCGTCCGCATGGGAGGGATAGCCTACGGAAAGCTTCATGAAAAACCGATCCAGCTGGGCCTCCGGCAGGGGGAAGGTGCCCTGGGTTTCAATGGGATTCTGGGTGGCGGCGACCAAAAAGAACGGCTCCATAGGGTATGTAACGCCGTCTACGGTGACCTGACGTTCCTCCATGCACTCCAAAAGGCTGGACTGGGTGCGGGGAGTGGCCCGGTTGAGCTCGTCGGCCAAAAGAATGTTGGTGAAAACAGGCCCCGGCTTAAAAAGGAAGGCGCCTTCCTTTTGCTGATAGTAGTTGATCCCTGTCACATCAGAGGGCAGAAGATCCGGCGTGAACTGAATCCGGCGGAAACCGCAGCCGATGGAGCGGGCCAGGGCCTTGACAAGAGTGGTTTTTCCCGTGCCGGGAATGTCCTCCAGGAGGATGTGCCCGCCGCACAGACAGGCAACAATCACACGATCGATCAGGGTATCCTTGCCAATGACAGCCCGGCTGATATTGGCTCGCAGCCGTTCCGCCAGCTTCTCCGCAGCAAAGCTCATACTATCCGCTCCTTCTTATAAAAACGCAGACAGCAACCCGTCTGCCATCTGCTTTCCATTCTATCATACTTCCAAATCAGTGTCCATAGGCTTGCTCTTCCCGCTTCATTTTCCCGAGCGCACCGCATAGACCACCCGCTGCGCCTCCGGCCCGGGCGGCTCCAGGGAATCTTCGCCGAAGCAGTCCAAAAATACCAGTCCCGCCTGCTCCAGCAAAGAAAGCAGCTCCGCATGGCTGTACGCCCGTTCGGAAAAGCACTCCGTCTCCCGGCGATAGCCGCCGTCCTCCTCCGCCTCGAAAAGGTCCAGCGTGATCTCAACCAGATGATCCTTGCAGGTCCCATTCTGCCAGACGCAGAACACCTCATCCAAATCATACACGAAGGTGCGCTCGGACAGGACGCACTGATGCTTATAGGGGGTGTTCACATCAAAGAGGAACACCCCTCCCGGCGCCAGAAAAAGCGCTACCCGCTTCAGCGCGGCAAGCAGGCTGGCGGGATCGGTCAGATGGTTCAGGCTGTCCAGGGCGCAGATACAGCAGTCTACCGTCCCATAGAGATCCAACTCCTCCATGGGCTGACAGAGATAGAGAATATCCAGCCCGGAACGGGCCTTTTTGTCCATGGCCTCCATAAGCATCTCACCAGAGCCGTCCACGCCGATCACATCGTAGCCCAGCCGGGCCATCACCTCCGAGAGGGAACCGGTGCCGCAGGCCAGATCCAGCAGGATGGGCCCGGGGGGCTGGTATTTCTGGAGAAGCCCATGAAAATACCCGCCCCGCTGCTGATAGGAGATGTTTGCGGTCAGGAGATCATAATAGAAGGCAAAGGAGCCGTAGCCGCTCATCGGGCGCTCCTCCTTTCCGTAAATGGGTGGGTTCAGTCCTTTTCCTTCGCCGCGTCCAGACGGTCAAAGATGATCTGATAGCCGTCACAGCCATAAATCAAAGAGCGGTTGACCCGGCTGATGGTGGCGGTGGAGGCGCCGGTTTCCGCAACGATATCGCTGTAAACCCGCTTTTCGCTGAGCATCTTCGCTACCTGAAGCCGCTGAGACATGGCCTTGAGCTCCGGAATGGTGCAGAGATCCTCAAAGAAGTTGGCGCATTCTTCCCGTGTTTGGAGAGCGAGCACCGCATCCACAAGAAAATTGAAGTTTTTTTCGTTCAATTTGTTGTTCATAAGCCGCAAACCGTCCTTTCTGCGGAAAAGGGGGACAAAGTTACCTGATAGCTTTTTGATTTTAACATATAAAAGCGCCGAAGTAAACGGCTTTTTTAAAATTCTTTCTCCCTTTAGGGATCACAGGATGCCCGCTTGCCTTGCCGCCCGGTCTGATATATAATATAAATCATAGACGGAAGGGAGAGAGGCAGTTGTTTGTTTGGGCTTTTCGCTGCAGACTCAGGGGCCTGACTCAGCGCTACGGGGGGGCATTCCTGGCTTTGCTGGCCTTCGTGAATTTGGTTGCGGGCATCGCGCTTCTGACAGCGTACTTTTTTCACATCCCTCCGGGGCCGGATTTTGCCGCTCTTTCGACTGCCCTGCCCAGTCCCGCGGCGGATCTCCGGCAGTCCGTGGCCTATGAGGATGGCGTGCTGGCTCCCAGGGCCGCCGCACTGGTAGGCGACATCTACAGCGCCCGCGCCCTTCTGACGGAGCTCTCCTCCGGACGGGTGCTTTACCGCAAGGCCCCTGAGGAGCGGTCTGCTCCGGCTTCCCTGACCAAGATGATGACCATTATCCTCGCCCTGGAGGCCCTGCCGGATCTGGACGAGGAGATCCTGCTCCCAGAGGCAATCTTCCCGCCCCTTCACACCGCCGGGGCTTCCATGGCGGGATTCCAGCCGGGAGAGCGTGTTCCGGTGCGGGATCTCCTTTATGGAGCCATGCTTCCCTCCGGCGCGGAGGCGGCGGTCGGTCTGGCCTGTGCCGTTTCCGGAAGCGAAAGCGACTTTGTTCAGCGCATGAACGAAAAGGCCGGCGAGCTTGGCATGACGGAGACACGCTTTGCCAACTGCACCGGCCTGAATCATCCGGGCCAGTGGTCAACGGCCCGGGATATGACCGTTTTGCTTCAATATGCCCTGCAAAACGAGATGTTCCGGGAGCTGTTCACCCGGCCCACCTACCGCACCCCCTCTAACGAATACCATCCCAGCGGCATTTCTATGGTGAATACCATGTTCAGCCAGGTCCGCACCGCCCGGATCGAGGAGGTAGGCTATCTGCTTGGAGGAAAAACCGGCTATGACGGTCCCGTCTCAGGGCTGTGCCTCGCCAGCCTGGCAGAGGTGGGCGGAGAGGAGTACATCCTGATCACCCTGGGAGCCGGCCACGGCGAAACCAGCCCCGCCCTGCATCTCCTGGACGCTTTCACTATCTATTCCCGCATTCCGGAAATGCTCTCCATGTAGAAAGCTGTATGCACGGCGGGAGGGAAGGCCGCGAGACGCTGTCTCGCGGCCTTCCCCTCTCTAAAGCGTAGCCGTTTGGTGGCGGGTCACATGACAGCCGATGTTGACAGCCACCGGGAGGCCGGCGATGTGGGTGGCGAACTGCTCGATGTTGACTGCGAGAGCGGTGGTATCGCCGCCGAAGCCCTGAGGCCCGATGCCCAACGCATTGATTTCCGTGAGCATCCGGTTCTCCAAATCCCTGTAGAAGGGATCCGGATTCCGCAGGGAAACGTCCCGGCAGAGAGCCTTTTTGGCCAGTAGGGCGCAGTATTCAAAATCGCCGCCGATGCCCACGCCCACCACCACCGGCGGGCAGGGATTGGAGCCCGCCCGTCTGACCACCTCCCGCACAAAGGCGGCAATGTCCTCCAGGGAGGCGCTGGGGGTGAACATCCGGATTGCGCTCATGTTCTCACTGCCGAAGCCCTTGGGCGCGGCTGTGATCTCCACCTGTTCCCCCTCTATCAGCTCCAGATGGATCACCGCGGGGGTGTTGTCGTTGGTGTTCACCCGCCGGAGGGGATCCCCGACGATGGAGCACCGGAGATTCCCCTCCAGGCAGGCTCTGCGGACGCCCTCGTTGACCGCTTCCTTCAGGCTGCCGCCCACCAGCTCCACCTGCTGGCCCAGCCGGATAAACAGCACAGCCATTCCCGTATCCTGACAGATGGGGACGTTCAGCTCCCGGGCGGCGGCAAGGTTTTCCAGCATGTCCGAAAGGATCTGTGAGCCAAGCCCATCCCGCTCCTGCTGTTCTGCCTGGACGATCCGCTCCCGGAGGGAGGAAGGGAGCGCGTAGTTTGCCTGGATGCAGAGATCCCGAACCGCCTGGGTGATCTGATCTGTATGGAGTTTTCGCATCGCAATCGTCCTTTCTGACGGAGCCGGTTATTCCTGAAGCGCGGGCCCCTCATAAGGCGCGCGGCGAGTGGGACAGGTGAGAATCGGGCAGAGGGAGCAGTTTTCATAATGCTCCTTCCCGGCAAAAAAGAAGCCGCTGTTGGACTTGGAGGGCAGCATCAGGCAGGAGTCGGTGAGCTCCACGCCAGTGTCCTCACCGACTGTGCCGATCAGGGCAAAGAGCGTGCGCTGAGCTGTCAGGGGCCATGCCTGGAGGGAGCCGGGGCTCATGGAGGACATATCCCCCTGCGGGAAAAGCCGTTCCCGCACCTGGGTGGTCAGAGCCCGGCGGATCCGCTCCAAAAGGAGGAGCTTGATCCCGTCCGCCCAGTACGCCTCCAGGGGATCCTGGAACTGCCCGGCCCATTCCTCGGCTTCCCGGCCGCAGGTGGCCACGTAGGGAATGATGCGGTTGGCTGCCTCCAGATTTTTCCGCACCAGCGGGGAGTCAATCCGCGTCCCTCCGGCAACGACAAAATCCTCCCCCTTCTCCTCAATGGGAGCCACGCAGTAAACTGCCTTCGGGCTGGCAATTTTCAGACAGTCCTCCAGCATCTGCCGGATGGACTGCACATCCTCCTCTTCGGCGTCCCCGGGCATCTTCAGGGCCCGAAGCGCCTCCTCCGGGGAAATCTCCAGGGAAATTCCCTGTATAACTGCCTTTTCCATATCAACAATCTCTCCTGTTACAAAAGAATGGAAGCTCAGGGGCAAGACCTACGACGCACGCACTCTCTGCCAAAGGTCAAGGGCGCACACGCCCGATGGGGTGTACAGACTTGGGATTCCGCAGGAGGGAGCTTTTTTCTTTACGAAAAAAGCGTACTGGGTGAATCAGACTGTCTGCGTGGCAGAAAGCCGGAAGTCTGCACAGACCTGACCCCACCCCTTTTCCGCCCTTAAAAAGCCCTTAAAAATAATGGGAATCCAAGGGGAATCCCTCCCCGATGCGCCGCCAGCGGCGCATCTAGGAATTCGGCGAAGCCGAATTCCTAGGTACGTCGTGAAACGACGCACCGCAGAGACGCTGTCTCGCGGCCTTGCCCGTCCGAACACGCAGAGGCTCAAGCGGGGAATTATAGTACCATGAGGAATGTTCCGGCTGTGATCAACACCGCGCCGATCCAGGATTTGACAGAGGCGGTTTCGTGCAGGAACAGGAACGCCAGAAGAAGCGTAATAACAACGCTCAGCTTGTCGATGGGCACAACCTTGGAAGCTTCCCCCAGCTGAAGCGCTCTGTAATAGAACAGCCAGGAGACTCCCGTAGCCAGCCCGGAGAGAATCAGAAACAGCCAGCCTTTCCGACTGATTGCGGTCATTCCATTCTGCGTGTTTGTCACAAATACCATTCCCCAAGCCATCACCAATACAACAACCGTACGAATTGCCGTAGCCAGGGTTGAATTGACGTCCCGGATCCCTACCTTCGCAAGGATGGAGGTCAGCGCGGCGAATACCGCGGATAAAACCGCATACAGCGCCCACATAAAAACAGCCGTCCTTTCCTGCCGCAGTCTCCTACAGCCTGCGGCCCTCGATGGCATCGATCGCTTCAATCACCGCGCTTCGAAATCCCTTCTGCTCCAGAACAGCAACTCCAACAATCGTGGTTCCGCCGGGGGAGCAGACCGCGTCCTTCATAGCGCCTGGATGCATCCCCTCCTCCAACAACAGCTTACCGGTGCCTGCCAGCATCTGTCCGGCCAGCCGGTAGGCAGTCTGCCGGGGAAGGCCGTGGAGCACGGCCCCATCCGCCAGCGCCTCCAGAAACAAGCTGGAAAAAGCCGGGCCGCAGCCGCTGAGCGTTCCGGCAGCCCCCATTTGTCCAGGCTCCACCAGCTGTACCGCTCCGACCTGGGAAAACAGGTTCTTTACAAGAGCCAGCTCCTCCTCTGTCAGGGAATGAAAATTCTCGCAGATCAGAATGCCCTCGCCTACAGCGATTGGCGTATTGGGCAGAGTGCTGATGTGATGTACTCCCGGCGGAAGCAGCTCCTCCAGCGCCTGAAAGGGGATCCCCACTGCCACTGACAGCAGGATCTTTCCCGCAAGCAGGTTTTGCGCGGATTCCAGTACCTGGGCCGCCTGATAGGGCTTGACGGCCAGGATCACCAGATCAGAGCGCTCCACGGTTTCCTGGACGTTCCGGCAGGGATGAATCCCCAGAGAGGCACAGCTGCGGGAGAGCTTGTCCCAGTCTCTGGCGCAGGCACAGAGCCGCTCCGGCGGAAGGGCGTGTTTGTGTATCAGTCCCCGGGCCATAGCCTGGGCCATATTCCCAAAGCCCAAAAAGCCAACTGTCAAAGTATCCATGTCGGACATAAAAGGCCGTCCTTTCTGCATCCAATCTATTCAGCCGGTCATGCGGCGCCTGGCCAGAATTTGCACTGATGGACTTTTTTCCTGCTCCAAATCCAAAACCAGGCAGCGGCTGACAGCCCTATTATAACACCGGCAGCGCCCTATTTCAACGGCGGGAACCGGGATTATGCGCCTCTTTGGGGACCGGCGCCAATCAGGGGAGCTGCCTTTCATGCAGGCAGCTCCCCTGATTGATGTCAGCAGCATTTTCCGGCGGGAATCCTAAGAGCCTGTTCAAGATCTCTGGGCAGAGCGCCTGAAAGGGGATTTTCCCGCACAGACGGCGTCAAAAATGCTCGGAATCCACAAAGGATTCCTCCGCTTTTTTCCTTGCTGTGCAGAAAAATCCCCCTCCATTCGCCCTACCCGGAGATCTTGAACAGGCTCTTAGACGCGGAAAATTGCGAATTTGGAGATCTCTTGTGGGAGATGAGCTTGGAACTCCCTTGCTCGACGGATACAGGAGCGTATATATCCTGCGAGCAATATGAACACTATAGATTGGAACGCCTTGCCATGGTTCTGCGTCTGTTCATAAAGATGCCTCATGGGGATCCGGCTATGACGTAGCATTATGCGGAGCGATTCACCCAATCCAGGGCAGTATTACTACAGCGGTAAGGCTATATTTGAGATGGCATAACAAAAAGGCCGACTGTTAGGCGGCCCGAAAAAAGGGAAGGGTGTATCCAGGCCGGGACGCTGCCGGCGGGCTCTCTCCCAAAAGACATCCATCTACCGAAACGGCGATTCCCCCAAAACGGTGAAAACAAGGAAGGCATCCTGGGCGTGTGGAGCGGAGTGGGAAGCAGGGACAGTTTCATTCTATTTCATCTTGTCAAAACATCTCAGCCTCGGAAAGGCGGCGGCGCAGGAACTGACGCATTCTGCGGCAGGGGGCTTTCAGCAGCACGCCGGCACCCAGAAACGCGCCCAGCACCAAGGCCAATCCGAGCAGATTCCAGAGATATCCCTGCGTGTAGACGCCGCCGATGGTTTCATCCAGAGCTGCTGTCCCCCAGGCGAAGGGCATGATTTGATAAATCCAGCGGAAAAAGTTCGGGAGCATGTCCGCTGGGAAAATTCCCGTGGCCCCCGCCAGCTGAATTGTCAGCAGCAGCACCCCCAGGGCCATGCCGACCCTGCCAAGCAGAAATACCAGCACATAGATCATTCCGCCGTAGACAACGGCGGCAGTCCACCCGGCCAGCAGGAACAGAAACGGATTTGCGCATTGAATCCGCAGGAAAAACAGTTCCCCTATACAGAGCAGTGTCGCCTGCAAAAAGCTCAGGAGCATGAACACCAGTCCCCGGCTCAGGAAGGGTTCCTCTCCGGGGATCCGCAGGAACAGCGCCAGCAGAATCGCCCCCAGCCACAGGGCGGCGGAGGTGTAGCCCGGCGCAAGAGCGGAGCCGTAGTTCTCCCGGGCGTACAGCCGCTGCTGGTCAAACTGCACCGCGGCAGCCAGCAGCTCGCCCGCCGCTTCCGGCTGCTGCCGGAGCAGCTCGCTCAAGCTGCGCCCTTCCTCCGTCTTGGCCCGGAGCGCCTCCAGCTGCTGCCGGGAGCTGGCCAGAAGCGCCT
Organism: Oscillospiraceae bacterium; assembly: GCA_022791945.1. Lineage (GTDB taxonomy): Bacteria > Bacillota > Clostridia > Oscillospirales > Ruminococcaceae > Paludihabitans. The sequence goes on from JAAVZY010000105.1 coordinate 33,258, forward strand.
CCAGCTCCTGAAGCTGCGCCAGCACAGCTGCTTCCTCCTGGGGAACAGGCTCCGCCGGCTTTTGGACAGGCGTTACAACCGAAGCCGCAGACAGGCCGGAGCGCTCATAGGCCCGGGCAATGTAGCCCGCGTCCCCTTTGGCCTCGTCCAGCATGTTCACCAGTTGGGAACGATCCGCGGCAGAGAGGGCGTTTCCGGCCCGAAGGCTTTTCGCCTGATCGGTCAGCGCCTCCAAAATCCGATCCTGCCGCCGGGCGCCCTCCTGAAACAGGGCGCGCATGGACGCCGCCTGGGAGGTTTCCATGCCCTCCAGAGAGGCGGCGGCGCTGCGGTAAAGCGCTCCCAGAGCGCTGCTGGTTTCCCGGGACGTCTCCAAATGAGCGGCCGCCTCCCCGCCGGCCGCCTTGAAGCCTTGTCCCGCCTGAGAACGGGCCAGGGCCGCAGTGCTGAGCGCCTCCTCCGGCAGAAACGCTGCCGAAGCAGTTGGTACAGCCGAAACAGGCTTTTCCTCAGGCGCCTGCTCCTCCCGCATCTGCTGGAGAGACGCTTCCAGCCGCTCCAGCTCCCCGGCGGCGGAATCCAGCAGGACAGTCAGGCTTTCCGCCGGCTTTCCCTCCAGCTCCGGCAGTTCGGCCAGAGCTCTGGCCAGCGCCTGGCTGAAGCAGCTCCGGAGCCGAAGCTCCAGCAGGCCGCTCGACTGAAGGGAGGAGGGGATGGCGGCATTCCTCCGCTGATTTACATAACAGTCAATGCTTGGGCCCTCCCCGCCGGACTGCAGGACGGCGGTCAGTTCCCCGTCGAAGCCCTCCGGCAGAATCAAGGCGGCGTAGTACCTGCCGCCGCGCAGCCCCTCCAAGGCCTGATCCTTGCTGGTGAACTGCCAGCTGAAACAGGCCTCTTCTGCCAGCTCATCCTTTAGGAGCTGGCTCCAGGCGCTTTCCGGGCAGACCACTGCCGCCTGAATCTGCTGGGTGTTCCTGATCGGATCCCAATTAGCCGCCAGGCTGAACCAAGCGAACAGAGAGGGGAGCAGCAGCAGAACCGTTACCAGTAAAAGGCCCATGGCGCTTTTCCAGAGGCTTTGCAGCTCCCGCAGGAAGGCAGGCGTTTTCTGCTTCATTCTGTTCCCCTCCACTCCTTTGGCGCCGGATGTGCCGGCTTGTTCTGCTCCGCCTGCTCAGGCGGGGCAAGCTCCCGCTTTTCCGGGGAAATCCGGCGCCTGCACCGGTAATCCATGTATTCCAGGACCAGCAGGAAGCCGATGAAAACCGCCAGTGAACACACCCAGCAGATCACCGACAGCAGGCGGGAGCCAAAGCCGGAAAAGAGCGCGAGCAGCAGCAGTGGGATCACCATCAGCCCCGCCAGCCCCCAGCGAATGAGGGGCTTGTATTTCCGGTGGAACCGCCAGTAATCTGAAAGCAGGCGCTGCTGCCGGTATTCCTCCTCCGCGGCCTCCACAGCCCCGTAGCAGATCAGCGTCTGACTGAGGGCCTCCTCCGGCTGCAGCCCGTCCTTCAGGTACTGGCTGTAATCCTCCTGAAGCTTTGCCAGAACAGCGCTGCAGGCCCGCTCCCGCTCCGCGCCGGCGGGCATATTCTGAAACAGCAGTGCGGCAAACTGCTCCAACCGCTCCATGTTGTCACGAACCTTTCCCTTTTGGCTTCCCGGCGGGAAAGACCTCGAGGCTCTGCCTCGAGCTCCGCCAAGGGGACGAGTCCCCTTGGATTCCCGTCTTTTGGGGGGAGGGGGTGGGGACGGGCGCTTGCGCCCGCCCCCTACCTCGCTGATATTTCCTGCGTGGTCGATCGCCCGCCTACCCATTTTTTCGTAAAGAAAAAATTCATTCCAGCAGGCGGCGCAGAGATTGCGACGCAGAACGCTTCGAACGTGTTCTGCTGCGCTTGGGACTTTCTGCAAGGAGCAACACTGTGCCACGCCCGGAATCCCCGTGCGGCGCAGGGAATACCCCGCACGCAGGAGGGAGCTTTTTTCTTTACGAAAAAAGCGTCCTGCGGGAATCAAACTCTCTGCGTGGCAGGAGTCAGGAAGTCTGCACAGACTTGACCCCACCCCTTTTTCCGCCCTTAAAAAGCCCTTAAAATAATGGGAATCCAAGGGGAATCCCTTCCCCTTGGCGGAGGTGTGGGGGCAGAGCCCCCACGGCCTTGCCCGGCCACGCACAGATCCTGAATAGGCTTATTATACCATGAATCGGGACAGGAAACAAGTCCCTTTCCGACGGGACCCTTTTCAGGAAGGCTTTGTTAGGATATCACTTCGGCGTTTTCTGCAAAGGCATATTATTGATATAGCAGGAGCCGTATGTTATAATTATAATTGGCTCGGTAAAATCGAATTTGGAGGAGAGACAGATGGATATCAACTATAAGCAATGCGCTATCAATTGTGTTGGCGGAGACACATTGAAGCAATATAAGAAACAATTTGATGAGTGCAATCAGGATTTTGACTTGTTGTTTTCGAGGGATACAGGCGATAAAGATTTTTATAGAAGAATCATTGAACCAGGACATATTTACGAAACAGGATATCCCAGATGTATATGCTGGCAGAATAATGACAGCAAAGATAAATGTGAGTGTTCAAGACAAGCCATCATCTATTTGTATTCACAGTTACTCCCCAATAGTGAGATTACAGTCGAAACAATCCAAACAGTTCGAATGGGTGGGGAAAGCTGTAGATTCAGAATCATATTAGGAAAGTAATGATAGATAAATTCCGATTTTCCGGACTGACAACCTGTCAAAAAATCGAATTATTCGCCGCCCACCAGTGATACACCCAAGCAGGAAATCTGAAAAGGTATCCTGCTATTTTTTTGCCCGGAATCCTGGAGAAGGGAAGACGGGGATACCACCATCACCTACGGGGATGAAAATGTCACCATCAACGAGGGCGATACGGTCTATAACATCTATTACATCGTCAACGGCTCCGGAGAAGGCGGTGACGGCGGAGAAGGCGAAACCCCTCCCCCCCGGCCTGTGCGCATACCTGGACGGAGCTCAGCCGCACAGACCCCACCTGTACTGTCCCCGGCTCGGTCAAAAGCAGCTGCTCTAAGTGTGACGAAACCAGGACAGAGTCCCTCCCCGCCCTGGGACATGACTGGACAACCGTCCGCACCGTACCCACCCAGTACGGCGAGGACGGATCGCTCATCCAGGAGGGCTACACCCTCTATGAGTGCTCCCGCTGCGGCACCCAGTACAAGGACGCAGACGGCGCAGGCCCGCCCGGCCCCGGCCCTGGCGAGGGAGAGGGAGACAACGACAAGGAAACCATCTGGGACAAAATCGGGAACTTCTTCGGCTCTATTTTCGGAGGCATCGGGGAGCTGCTGGAGGCGGTTTTGGGAAAGCTCCTGGACGCCCTGGCCTCTCTGGCCGGAGCGCTTCTGGAAAAGTTCTCCGCCGTCATTGAGACGGTTCTGAATGTCCTGGACGAGCTGCCCAAGCTGTTCGGCGGCTTTCTGGACTTCCTGGGGATTTTGTTCCCGTTCCTGCCGTCGGAGATTACCCTGCTGCTGACCTTCGGCGTAGTGGCCGTGGTGTTTGCGGCAATCATCAAAGCGATAAGGTCGTGATGCTGTGGCAAGCGATGTAGGAGCCCTGTTCTCCTGGATCCTGGAGCTGTTTATGTATGAGGTGGAGATCTACGGCGTGCAGTTTTCCATGTTCCAGGTATTCATTTTTTCCGTTGTGGCCGGGATCGCGGGCTGGTTTTTAGGGAGGCTGTTTTTCGATGATCGATGATATTGAAAGCGCGGAGCTGGAGGAATCCTCAGAAGAAATAGAGCCTTCTTCCGAGGATATTACTGAGCCGGAGCCTCCCATGGAGGAGCCCGAAACAGAGGAGCTTGTCCCGGAGGAATCCGCTCCGGAGGAAGACCCCGGCGCGGATGAAGCGTCATTCTCCGAAGCGGAAGAGGAAGCGGAGCCGGAAGAACCGGGCCCGGTGGAGGTTATCTCTGTGGAGGAGCTGTTGGAGCGTCTCATCGCCTCCGCCGAACCGGAGGAAGGAGAGGAAGCCGAAGAAGGGGAGGAAGCCGGTGAGCCGGATGCTGTACGACGCCTGGGACATGGAAAACGCTTCCAATACCAAGCTGCTCACCCCCTTTTCCCGCCGCTGCTGGTTTGTCCGGGAACGGGATTATCAGGCGTATAACACCCTGGCCTGCGTGGGCAACCTCAAAAAGTCCATGAAAGCCGGAGACATGATGAGCGAGGAAGAAATCCTCAAGCTCCAGCAGAACACCCAGGAGGTCAACATGGAGGGGATCGCCCGTCCCTCCCGCCGCTGGCTTCGCCAGAAGCGAAAGCAAGCCCGCTAGCGTATTCCGCCGCGGATTTCCACCCCAGCAGCTTCCGAGGATACTGGTTCAGCCAGTCCGCCGCCTCGTTGATCTCCCGCTGGCTCACAGCGGTAAAGTCCGTCCCCTTGGGAAAGAAGCGCCGCAGCAGCCGGTTTGCGTTCTCATTGCTCCCCTTCTCCCAGGCGGAATAGCTGTGGCAGTAGTAGACCGTGAACCGCTGCCCCTTGAATACGGATTTTGTCAGCTGCTCATACTCCAGGAATTCGGAGCCGTTGTCTGTGGTGATGCTTCGGAAGGCATCCCGGAACCGCCGCTTTCCCATGTCTTTTTCAATTTTGTCCAGCGCCGCGCGGACAGAAGCAGCCTTCTTGTCCGGCAGCTTGCAGCAGTACAGCAGCCTGGTCAGGCGGTCGAGCATGGTGAGCACCGCCCCGGAGGTTCCCTGGGCTCCGACCACCAGGTCGATTTCCTTGTGCCCCGGCTCCTTCCGTTCGTTGATGTGCTCCGGCCGCTCGGTGATGCTGGGCAGCTGAGGATGGGGCCTCCGTCTTTCCGGACGGGCCCCCTTCTTTTTCCGTTTGCCTTTGACAATGAGATCCTTGTTCCGGATGGTGAGGAAAACCTTGCTGTCTATGTAGCTGTACAGCGTGTTCACGCAGACAGAGGTTTCAAACCCCGCCTGCCGCGCCGCCGCCAGCGCCGCTCCGGGGGAGTATCGTTTCCGGGGGTCGGTTTCCCCGTTCTCCTGTATCCCCAGCATCTTCCGCTCCAGAAAGGCCGCGTAAGCATGATCGCTGCCGATTTTCAGCGGCCTCCCTTTGGCGGTTTGGTTGTAGTTGTGCGCAAGCTGCGCTTTCTGGGCCGAGTATTCTTCCACATCCCGCTCTATTCCATGGATGTTCCGGACAACCTGGCATTTTCCCCGCGCCAGCTCGTTGTAAATAGTCTGCCGGCAGCATCCCAGCTGCTTTGCGATCTGGGATACCGGGAGCTTTGCTTTGCTCAGTGCTTCCAGCTGGTTCCGTTCCTCCCAGCTCATGTAGTGCTGCTTTTTCGCCATTGCTCCGCCCTCCGCTCTGGCCTTAAACAGTGCCTGGTCAGTTAGCCAGGCTTTCTTTTTGTGCGGTTCCTCTCTGCTGTTCAACAAGCTCTGCCAGCTCATCTGAAAATCGAATGCTCTGAATATTGGGTTCCCGCTTCATGTATTCACCCTCCCAGAATCAATTGTGGCCTGCGGCATAGCCGTCCGGCTATGCCATGATTACACTATGACATATGGAGGGCTGCCGGGTCAAGACTGGCCGCAGGCCACTTGCGCAAAAATTTGTGTAACAAAATTTTGCGGTCTTGATGCGGCTGCGCTCTATATGTCACCTCCCGGGAGGCTGTAGCACAGCCTTGATTCGCTGCCAGCGATACAGCGCTGCTCATTGTGTTATACCGGGGGACTTGCAGGAGGGCAAAAAAGGCAGGGGGCAGCGCCGCAAGGCTTTAGCCGCGCGCTGCCCCTGACTCCTACCAATATTTTTCCCCTTTTGCCCATTTTCTTCTTGACATTGGCCACTTTCCGCCGAATATGCTTGTATGTTTGTCAATGAAGTGTTATAAAGAAAGGAAAGAAGATAAAACCTGTTTAGGGGAGTGCCAGTTAAGGGGACGCATGGGGAAATTGTTGTAATAGCGCTGGCGGACGGTGAGTTGCTGTTGGAAATCGGCGAATGAGAAGAACTTGTGGGAGACGTAAAACTCCTCATTGTCCTTGCGGTGGCTGCGTTCGACCTTGCCGTTGTGTCTTGGCGTATAAGGACGGATAAGCTTGTGGCGGACGCTCAGCTGGGCCGGTGTGCTTTCAAAGAGTGTCGGGCGTGCGGACTGGCCGGAGATCAGGCGGTTAGTGAATTCGGAGCCGTTGTCCGTTTGGACGCACTCAATCGGGAACGGGAACTTTTTGACACAGTTCCGGATGAATTGAGCAGAGGAATAGGTGCTGTGTTCCTGAAATGCCTCCAGATACCCAAAACGGCTGTATTCATCCAGGAATGTGTACTGATAGTATCCACCC
>JAAVZY010000136.1 GCA_022791945.1 Oscillospiraceae bacterium
AAAGCGGCGCACCGAGTCCTTGCTCGTACCGGCTTGTTCCGCGATGATGTCCCTGGATTTTTTCCCGTCCAACTTGTGCGCGTCTTGCTCACAAGTTAGGTCGCTCCGGCTCCCCTGATGCTTCAAAGCCTCCAGTTTCATTTTGTAGGCGAGGGCCTTTTCGCTGGGTAGGATTGTCTCCCGCTGGAGGTTAGAGTCCACCATCATAATGACGGCGGCATCATCGTCCAGCTCCCGGACGATGACCGGGAGTGTGTCCAGCCCCGCCAGCTCTGCGGCGTGGTGGCGCCGGTGGCCGCTGATGATTTCGTATCCCCCGACCAGATCCGGGCGCACGATGAGAGGATTAGCAATCCCCATCTGCCGGATGCTCTCCACCGTCTCCGCCATAGCGTCGTCGTCCAGTACCTTGAAGGGATGCCCCTCAAAGGGATGCAGCTCGGAGAGGGGGATCCGCTGGACGGCTTCCATCACGGCCTCAGTCTGTACCTCTGGCTCCTTGGATTTTGCTCTTGGCATTTGCATTCACCTCGTTTCTCAATGTGGGTTTACAGTAAAAGTCGTGTACCAGTCTGTGGACTCAAAAAAGAGCGGGTATCGCTGCCGGATTTTTCCGGCAGCGATACCCGCTCTATGCAGTCTTGCTTTATTTCATTGTGGGCGTCCTACCCTCCTTGCGCCGCCCTGCGCTTTTCTTATCCTCTGTTTCGGGTCAAAAACAGAACCAACCATCTTCCCGGGGATGGGCAACGGTGGAACCAGGATACCATACGTTTTGACACTCTCCACCGTTTTTCTCATCGCCTCATCCTCCCGCACCGAAAAGGAGAACCAGAGGCGCAGCTGACAAAATATGTGGACATTGGGGAACGGACATGATAAAATAGAACTATACTGAAAAAGTGGGATGCTCGGTTCTGTGTAGCCATGAGAAATGAGAGCGATGGCGTTGACACTTGCGGGGCAAAAGCATCAGGAGGACTTGGAGCGCCTGCGCAGGCTGTGCCCCATGGACGACGATTTCATGCGCTGCCTGTTTAAGGACAACATCCCGCTGGTTCAGATGGTGCTGCGTATCCTTACTGGGAAGCCGGACTTAATCATTACGGAGTTCCAGACCCAGAAGGATATGAAGCGGCTGGCTGGTGCCCGATCGATCTGTCTGGACGCCTACGGGACAGATTCTGCCGGAAAGAAATATGATTTGGAAATTCAGCGGGAGGATAAAGGGACAGGACCTCATCGGGCCCGATATCACTCCAGCGTGATGGATATAGAGAATCTGGAGGCAGGGCAGGAGTTCGAAGAGCTGCCGGACACCTATACGATTTTCATTACCGAGAAGGATTTCTATGGAGCCGGAGAGGCGATCTATCCGACTGAGCAGATGAATCTGGCAGCGGAGACGCCCTTTGAAGATGGAGCGCATATTCTCTATGTGAACGGAGAATACCGGGGCGACTCCGAGCTGGGATGACTGATGTATGATTTTGGCTGCACCGACGCTGCCGATATGTACTTTGAATTGCTGGCGGAGCAGACGCGATACCTGAGAGATGTGCAGGATTATTGAAGATATGCGCAGAGAAGAGCGCGAGGGAATTGCTCTTCGTATGCTTACAGCCGGGAAGTATGCTTTGGAGGAAGTATCTGCGATTTCCGGCCTTTCCCTTGATGAAGTAAAGAGGCTGAAAGCAAAATCAAATCTATAGCCGTATGTAATACGAGGCCGGGAAGCTCATAACAACGCCCCGGCCTTGACTGGATTGACTTTTATAAATTAAGAACCTGTATTCACAGCCGAAAACGTGGTCTGGACGGTGCTTTTTTAGTCCGACCCATGTCAAAGATGCTCGGAATCCACAAAGGATTCCTGCGCTTTTTTCCTGGTGGGCTGAAAATCCCTCGCTCATCCCCCATTCCAGGCTATGAATACAGGTTCTTACACCCTAAATCCACCAAATACAGCGCCGCATTCGTCAATTCCCGCTTGCTCCACATGCAGTTCCGCATTCCCTCATACAAGGGGATGATCTCTTCCCACTGCTTATCTGTCAAGCCGCTGGGATACCACTTGCGTCCTTTTTCTTCCATATCTCTATTCTACCACTATTTTCCCTCTTGTGAATACAGCTTCTTAGCTGTACAATCTTCTCGCACATGGTTGGTAGTCTTCTTTCAGAATGGTTTGTGATAACTTCATTCTACCAGAGACCTGCAAACTATGTCTCTTTTTCTTTTTGTGAACTTATTCTACATTATCTCGTACCCACTTCATATAGATACTATATAAAGTGTATCATATTATATTTTCGATAAATCACAAAAACGAGATCCGTAGAATTTAAAAAGGGAAGGATGTGTCTTCAGATGCTACAAAAGACCGAAAACCATCCCGGCTTGGCTCCTGGGAAAAGCTGTTCTGTGCTGGAAAAAGGCCCCAAAGGCCTGAAAGCCCTTGGCGCTAAATGCTGGGCTAAGCTCAAAGAGCGGGGCAAAGAAAGCGATGAAAAGGAAAACGGCGGAGTAAAGGGCATACTGGATTTCACTGTCCTCCTGACCAATCTGATGACCTTATTGGCCTGGCGAACTATGGATTTAGCGAAGGCGGAGTACGAAGGCAAAGCTTTTACATATTGGTTCTGTCAAATCGCCATTATAATCATCCTGGTGGTCATGTTTCTGCACCTGACCTACATGATCGGTTATAAGCGCTGGAAGGCTATTTGCACTTGGATTTCTAGCGTGCCCAAGGCCGCTAAAAACTTCTGGAGGCGCTGCTCCCGCCGGGGAAAAGTCGGCATTGCTGTGATTTTCTTGGCGCCTATCCTTTTTGTAGGGGCGGCGTATTTCCTTTCCTGGCCTCGCTATTGCTCCCAAGTCGTGGATTTCTTCGGCATTCCAGTAGATGGCGATTCCCTGAGCTGGAGCGAACGTCAGGGACGGGCAAGTTACTGGCGCATTGATGATTATCCCCTGCAGCATCGTATGACACTGACCTATGTGGATGCCTATTGCCAGTTGGATGTGATGTCTGAGTACTCCACCCTTTACGAGCGTGCCTTCTTCCAGCCAACAGCCAGGATCGAGATCGAATACCGAAAGGATAAGGAATTTTACAAGGACTATCAGGAGGACTTCTACAGCTCTGCCAGCCGAATCGACTATCGGATTCCCCTTCGGATTTCCTACTACAATAGCAGCAATAAGCTGGTTTTGGAGCTGGAGCGGGACAGCTACAATAACATGGAAATTGTCGCTTACATCCCTGAGGATAAGCCCCAACTTCTCAACGCCACTCTGCTGCGCATCCCGGAGGGACAGACTGGAGAAAAAGGAATCCTCGGGCAGAAAATCGAGACTGTCTACCGCTCGGACGGCCTTCCGGAGCTGCGCAAACTGTACTCTGATGCTTACAATCTCTATGGCGTAAACGGGGAACGCTATTCCTACAACCGGGACCAACAAATCAGCAGCCTGTGCTACCTGGACGCTGCAGGCGAACCGGCGTGCAACAAGCTTGGCGTGATGATGGTGGAATTCGAATATCCGGACGGCGCTAACCTGCAGAGCATCCGCTATTATGGCGACCAGAAGGGTTCGGAGCAGGTAGAAGGCTTTCACGGGGTCTTCTGCGAAATTCTGGAGTACGACGAGGAAGGGAAAAACATCAGCAGCCGCAGGCAGAAGGACCGAAGCGAAAGCTGGTGCTACGACGCAAACGGCGTATACCAGTATTGTTATGAGTACGAAAACAGTGCGCTGGTCCGGGAAGAATTTCTGGCTGTGGACAATGCTCCTTGTCAGAACATTCGCCTCAGCAGTCGTTGGATCCAATTCCACACAGAAAACCAGGGGCGGCAGCTCTACGTGGACCTGGAGCCGGTTACACCCACGTCGGAGGGCCGGGCAGAAGCCGCGTTCAATACCTTCCAGCCACTTCAGTCCTTGGAGAAGGCCGTGTTTTCCGGTAATGAACTTCCGGACATCAGCTCCGACACTCCTGGCTACAACCAGGAAACAACCACGGGCGTGCTGAAAGGCACATACGAAGCCGCAAAGGCCACGGATTCGGAGCCAGTCACCAGCCGTCGTTACAGCCGGATTCTATACACCCTGAAAAACGGAGTTGTGATGGAAATCAGCTATTGGGATGATGCGGGCTGCTCCGTGCCAGGCGAACAGGGTTGCGCCGCCATCCAGTTTGAATACGATCAGCTCCGGGTCATTCGGGAATCCTACTGGGATGGTGAAGGAGAGCCCTGTATTCTCAGCGGAGGCTATACGGCCGTGGAATACGTGTACGGCTTCAGCAGGGACCAGAATCTCGTGGAAACCATCTATCTGGACGCGCAGGGACAGCCTGTTATGAACCAGAACCTGGGCTACGCCATTGTGGGGTATGAGCGCTCCGGAACCCGGCAGGAGCTGGTGCAAACCTTCTACTATGACAAAGACAGGATCCTCACTCCCCTCCCGAACAAGGGCTACGCTAAAGTCGAGCAGCGCTATGACACCAACGGCTTCTTGATTCAGGAAACCTTTTATGACGCCAATGAGGTGATCGCCTGCCGGACCGACTATGGCGTGGCGAAAATCCGCTATGAATATGCCTCGGACGGGAACCTGATCCGGGAGAGCTACTGGGACCAGGAGGGCAATGCTGCATCCCGCCGGGACACCGGCTACGCCGTGGTGAACCAGACCTTTACCCATGGGCAGCTGACAGAGAAGCGGTTTGAGACCTACCGTGACCGCGCCTACTATCCGATACCGGACCGGGAGACAGGCGCTGCGATCATCACCTACCGCTACAAAGACGGCCGAAAGGTGGAGGAGCAGTATCTGGATGAGAACAGAAAACCGGTCCTGTCCGCTGACCAGGGCTGCGCCCTGCTGGTATTTGAGTATGAACACGGGCGGCTCAGCAAAAAATCTGCCTTTGGGATCGAGGGAAAGCCGATCCTGCGAAAGGATGCCGGCTGCTCTATTGTGGAGTACGAATACGATGAATTTGGACGGCAGAAGGAGCTCCGTTATTTGGATACGAACGAAGAGCTGATTTGCCGGTCAGACACTGGCTGTGCAAAGGTTGTTCAGGAATACGACTCCTTTGGTCGGAGGAGCTCAATTAAGTATTACGATACGGAAGGCCATTTGGTCATACACAAGAAGGACGGCTACGCAGGCATAAAGTACGAATCTCCAAACGGAAATACCCAAGCCTGGTGGTACCTCGGCTTGGACGGAAAGCCTTTCCCACGGCAGGACGGTCACGGCATTGCCGGGGTAATCAAGGTGTCCGATTCCACCGGGAAGGAGCTGGAGGAAAGCTATCAAGATGCCGATGGACAGCCAGTGGTTTGGAGAGAACGCGGGTATAGCGGACTTTCCTATGACTATGACGAGAACGGGCTGAAAATACAGGAGGCATTCTTCGGAACCGACGGGAAGCTTGCTCTGCGGCCGGATATGGGCTACGCATACAAGACCTACGAGTACGACAGCGCTGGACGGCTTACCCGTACGCGATACTATGGAAAAGACGGGGAACCCGTGATTGGTACGGAGTATCATTGTGCCGGATTTGAGTATGAGTATAACGAACGGGGCCTTGAATCTGTGACTCGTTACCTGGGGTTAGACGGTGGGCCGGCGATCCGTACAGATTATGGCTTTTCGGAAGTCAGACGGTTCTATGACAATGCCGGAAACCAGGTGGGCGAAGCCTATTATGTTGATGGCAAACCGGCAGTGCGGAAAGAGCGAGGCTACGCTGCTTACAGGGACACCTATCAAAACGGGCTATGGGTGGAATCCCGGTATTACAATACGGAGGGCGAATTGGTTTCCCGCCTAGATCGGGGATATGCCATTATCCGGCTGGAGTATGACGACTATGGCCGCCGTATACGGGAACGCTATTATGACGCTGCTGGGAATCCGGTTATCAGCTCCTACTATAGCTGCGCTGGTTTTGAGTACGCTTACAATGAGTGTGGCCTTGAGTCGATGGTGCGTTATCTGGATACAGATGGGAAACCAATGGTCCGGCAGGATCTCGGCTACGCCGAGATCCACAAGAAGTACGACGCTATGGGAAATCTGACGGCGCAGCACTATCTGGATGCCAATAGAAAACCGACTGTTAGCAACAAGCAGGGGTTTGCGTCCTATCTGGACACCTATGACGAGAGGGGGAAATGTATAAAGTCCGAATACTTTGACGAGGACAGGAATCCTGTCGCCTGGAAGGGCCAGGGACACAGTGTCACAAAACGGGAGTATGATCCGTTTGGGAATCTCACTGCCGTGTATTATTACAATGCCGCTGAGAAACTGATGATCAACCGGGAAGAGGGCTGTGCCGGATTCCGATACGCCTATGACACCCTGGGGAACTGGACGGATACGTGGTATGTCAGTCCCGAAGGCGAGGACCAAGTGATGGTGCAGGAGTCATATGGTTACGCCCATGTTTCTTATAAACGCAACGAGTTCGGCCAGGAAGCCGAAATCCGTTACTTTCTGACGGAGGACGAAAGTACTCCCGCACTGGTAAAGGAAAAGGGGTATAGCGGGATCCGGAAAACGTATCAAGACCACAATCTTGTCAAGATGGAGTACCTGGGGATAGATGGGAATCCGATCCTCCGCAGTGATGAGGGGTATTCTGTTTTAAAATATGCCTATGACGCATATGGACAAAAAGTCTTCGACCTTTATTACGATACTGATGGGGAGAGTCTGATTTTCAATCAGCACTACGGCTGCGCCGGGTTCCTGTATACGTATGATGTATACGGGAATCAGACGGATATCCGCTATCTGGACACAGAGGAAAGACCGATTCTGCGTAAGGACTGGGGCCTTGCCCACATTGCATATCAGTACGATGAATTTGGGAACAAGGTTCGTCAGGCCTATTACGTGGACTATGAGGAGGACAATCCCACCACGAAGAAGGATGAGGGCTATGCCTACTCCCTGTCCGACTATCAGGATGGAAAATGCATGGAAACCCGGTTTTACAATGCCCAGGACAAGCTGACCCTGCGGCTGGACGGCGGCTATGCTATCGTCCGGTATGAGTACGACCAGTTTGGCAGGAACATGTCCAGGTCTTATCTGGGGCTGGACGACAAACCGGTTATCCATACAGAAAACCATTATGCATCTGTCCGGTGGGCCTATGACGAACGGGGCTATCAGACGGACACCTGGTATTATGGTTTAGACGGCACCCCCTTGCGCCACAGTAAATATGGGTATGCCCATGTACACAGCAAATACAACCCGCTGGGAGATGTAATCTACGAGGAGTACCGGGACGAAAACGGTGATCTTGTCTCGCATAATACTTACGGATTTGCCTATGTCCGGTATGAATACTGGAATGAGGACGGTCAGCGGCATTGCACAGGGCGTTACTATAGCCCGGGGGGAAAACCTGTCGAGCGGACAGACTGCGGTTTTGCCGGGTATGAGGATATCTACGACGAGCGCGGCAACTGGCTCGAAGGAAGATGTTACAACGCTCAGGGAGATCTGGTCCGACGCTCCGATAAGGATTATGCTATCATTCGCAAGAAGTATGATTTGCGGAACCGCTGTATCCAGGAAGACTATTTTGATGAACTTAACCAGCCAATCGTCAGTCAGATTTATGGCTGCGCGGGATTCGAGTATGAGTATGATGAGAAAGGAAACCAAATCGCCGTTGGCTATCTCGCTCCGGACGGTGGCCTGATGATTCGCACTGGCTATGGGTTCGCTCAGGCCATACGGCGGTATGATGATCAGGGCCGCTTGACCTTGGAGTCGCTCCAGGATGCAGAAGGAAATCTCACTGCTTGGGAAGGCCGTGGATACGCTTATTATGCAATCCTGTACAATAACATCGGAAAGAAGGAATCCGAATGGTACTACAATGATGCGGGAGGATTTGCGGTACGGAGCGATTTGGGCTACGCTTATGTTCGCTACCAATACAACGAGGAGGGACTACTTTCCCGAGAGGACTACTATGATTCGGACCACGAACGGGTTCTGAGTACGGAAAGCCACTGCGCCAGTATTGGATATGATTACGATGAGCGGGGAAACAAAACTTATACTTGGTATTATGGCACAGACCAGCAGCTCATAAACCGGGAAGATACCGGGGCTTCTCTGTGTTTCCAGATATTTGACGAATTAGATAGGCAAACCCACGTCAAGTACTACATTTACGCAGATGACGAGTGGCAGCCGGTGAACCGTAAGGACCTGGGCTACGCTGCCATGGAGAATGTTTATGATGCAAACGGCCTTTGGTTGGGACGGAAGTACCTGGATGTGGAAGGACGACCTGTTGTTAACTCCGAGCAGCGCTACGCGACTCTGGAATGTACCAACGATGAAAACGGCCTGAGAATTGCGGAGCTTTATCTGGATGCAGACGGAAATCCGGTGGACGCCAAGCAGGGACGCGCAAAGTGGGAGTGGGAATACAACGCAAACGGGCGTTGTGTGAACACGATCGGGCATTATGCGGCGGACCTGTGAATGAGCCTTGCGTTTCAAGTAGCTTTGCCGAAAGGCGGGGATTTTTTCCATGCAGGGGGTTTCCAGTATCTCCGCCTAGGCGGCATCAAAAAGCGCAAATATTCAGCCGGCCGCAAAGCGACACATTGCACTCCGGGTTATCAAATGAAAATGGTGTCGCAAACTGCGGAGAGTATAGCAGAGGCATTCTGTGCTCCTGTTCAGAGGTTCCTAGGCCCAAGACACAAATAAATTTTGTGTCTTGGGCTCGACATTTAGGCGACGGAGCATGTGGGGAGTGACATGACAGGTCAAGCCTATTCTCGCCGGATGGTGCCGCATAATCCTTCGGACGGATTGGGCCGAGATTTTTCGCCCTCGCTGATTGATTAAGATCTCATTCAGCTTTGGATCTCCTCGGTAAATTCATTGCAGCTGTGGTATGATAATCTCATGAAAGGCAACAAAGCAAATGGCGATTTAGCAGGGAATAGATGAGCTGAGGGTATCCCGCCACTGATTCTCAAAGTGATGTAGTCTATCCCTGTCTGAAGAGGGAATTGCTCTTCGTATGCTGACAGCCGGGAAGTATGCCCCGGAGGAAGTCTCCGCGATTTCCGGCCTTTCCCACGATGAAGTAAAGAGGCTGAAAGCAAAATCAAATCTATAACGTATGTAACGCGAGGCCGGGAAGCCCATAGTAGCGCCCCGGCCTTGCGTTATCATGAAAGAGATCCAACATCAACAAACACATCGCTCCGCGTTCTTACGGCATTTTCACGGACATTTAAGGGGTGCGTAATCGTATCATTCAGGAGAGCGCTTGAATGGCATTCAAGAGGTCAGGAGTTCGATCCTCCTTATCTCCACCAGAAGAGGGCCAAGCGAACCAGACCACGATCTATTTCGTGGGTCCGGTGATCGTATTGGCGATGCCGTTGCAGAAGCGGTGAAAAAGGGCACCTTAGTTTCGTAAAGAAGCTAAGGTGCCCTTTTTTTGCATATAAAAACGGGATAGCAGGAACCGGTCAAAGTTACCCTGCTATCCCCACCCGAATCATCGGGATGGCCGGAAATGCTCTGCCCCGGCTACCTTGATTGTAACAGTGCAGGGCGGAAAAATCAAGGAGGTTTGTCAAATGGAAACCATGAAAAATCAAGACCTGCAGGCTCTGGAGCAGATCGGCGGCATCCTTGCCGACCTCGGCCCCGACAGCTACATTGCGGCGGCGCTGAAGAAGAGCTTCGGCAGCTCCCAGCCTGACCGGCTCACTCCCCAGAAATCGCTAGCCCCGCCGGATGATTTGCGGCAGGTGCGCTTGCCGGAGCAGGTAGTTCGTGAATGGGAATCCTCCGCCGCTGATCAGCGTGAGGCCCTGCGGCATCAGCTGGCGGAGGCAGAGGCTCTGGTTGCGGCCCTGAAAGCAAAGCTGTACGATCTGACTGTTGCGGAATAATGTTGCGGGGGATGGTTCTTAATGTGGGCCATCCCCCTTGCTTTCGCTGGCAGCTTCTGCCACCTCTGGTTCGATTAGATCTTCAATGTGGCATCCGAGGGCTTTGGCCACCTTG
>JAAVZY010000106.1 GCA_022791945.1 Oscillospiraceae bacterium
CGCATCGGGAAGGGATTCCCCTTGGATTCCCATTATTTGAAGGGCTTTTGAAGGGCGGAAAAGGGGTGGGGTCAAGTCTGTACAGACTTCCCTCTCCCTGCCACGCAAACAGTCTGATTCACGCAGGACGCTTTTTTCGTAAAGAAAAAAGCTCCCTCCTGCGTGCGGGATGCTTCCTGCGTCGCCTATGGAGATGAATTTTTTCTTTACGAAAAAATGGGCAGGCGGGCGATCGTCTCTGCGGGGAGTACCAGCGAGGAAGGGACTGAAATTCTGCCCCCATACCCCCAAAAGACGGGAATCCAAAGGGACGCGTCCCCGATGCGCCGCTAGCGGCGCATCTCAGAATTCGGCGAAGCCGAATTCCTAAGTGCGTTGTTTCACAACGCACTGCGGAGACTCGAGGCAGAGCCTCGAGGTCTTTCCCGTCCCCGCATCAGAAGCAGTGCTTTATAGTAAGGAAGGAGCGCGTCTGTCATGAATACAAACCGCCGTCCAAACATCCTCTACATTCTCTCCGACGATCAGGGCGCATGGGCCATGGGGTGCGCAGGCAACCAGGAGATTTCCACCCCCAATCTGGATCGTATCGCGCAAAACGGTATGCGCATGGAGAATTTTTTCTGCGTCTCGCCGGTCTGCTCTCCGGCCAGGGCTTCCCTGATGACCGGCGCCATTCCCTCCCGGCACGGCGTTCTGGACTGGCTCCGGGGCGGCAATGTGGATCGGGAGCGGTTCGCCGGGAAACAGACGCCCCACGTGAGCTACGCCGATGAGGAAAAACCCATCCAGTATCTGGCAGGGCAGATCACCTATACGGATATCCTAGCACAGAACGGCTACACCTGCGCCCTCAGCGGAAAATGGCATCTGGGGGACAGCGTCACCCCCCAGCACGGATTTCAATATTGGTATACCATTGGCAAGGGCGGATGCTACTATTACCATCCGGACATGGTGGAGAATGGAGACATCACCGTGGAGGACGGGAAATACGTCACCGACCTGATCACCGATAAGGCCCTGGATTTCCTGGAAGAGCTTTCCGCCGGAGAAGCCCCCTTCTATCTCTCTGTCCATTATACCGCTCCCCATTCCCCTTGGGAAGCGGATCAGCATCCGGCGGAGTGGATCGGCTTCTATGAGGACTGCCCCTTTGAGAGCACCCCGGATCTGCCGGATCATCCCTGGATGACCCAGGGGCCGGTCTACGGCACCCCCCAGCGGAAATCCAACCTGAGAGGGTACTACGCGGCAGTCTCCGCCATGGATCAGGGGATCGGAAAGCTCCTGGACCGTCTGGAGGAAAAGGGGATGCTGGAGGATACCCTGATCATCTTCAACGGGGACAACGGCATGAATATGGGCCATCACGGCATCTGGGGCAAGGGAAACGGCACCTATCCCATGAATATGTATGATTCCTCCGTGAAGGTGCCCTTCCTGATCTCCTATCCGCCGGTGATCCCCAAGGGCTCTGTCTGCACCGCCATGCTCAGCGCCTATGATTTCTTCCCCACCCTGCTGGAGCTTCTGGGGCTGGATACCAGCCAGACCTCCCGGCTTCCCGGCAGCAGCTTCGCGCCGGTTCTCCGGGGAGAGGCGCCTCTGGATGGGGACGGGGATGTGGTAGTCTATGACGAGTACGGCCCGGTGCGCATGATCCGCACCAGGCGCTATAAATACATCCACCGCTATCCCTATGGCCCCAACGAGTTCTACGATCTGGAGCGGGATCCCGATGAGGCGGACAATCGCATTGAGGATCCTGCCTTCCAGGAGGAGATCCGTGCCCTCCGGGGACGGATGGAGCGGTGGTTCAACGACTACGCCGATCCGGATGTGGACGGCTCCAGGGAAGGGGTTACCGGCTCCGGACAGCTCTGCTCCGCAGGGATTTACGCCCAGCGCACTGAGAAATACGCCACGCCGGGCCCAAACTGCTGATCAAAGGAGAACCTGCGCATGATGCACATGAAATATTATAAAAAGCTGACAGGGAAGCGGCTGTATCTTTCCCCCATAAGTGCGGAAGACGCGGAGCAGTATACCCGCTGGATGAACGATCTTTCCATTACGGAGCGCCTGGGCTCCTCTGCCCTGACGATCACCCTGGCGGGGGAGCGGGAATGGATTGACAAGAACAGCGGAAATTATCAGTTTGCCATCGTCCGGCTGGAGGATGATCGGCTGCTGGGCAACTGTGGAATCGAAGCGATTGACCATATCCATCAGACTGCGGACGTTGGGATCTTCCTGGGAGAAGAGGAGTTCCGAAACAAGGGCTTCGGTACGGAGGCGCTGAACCTGCTGGCGGAGTACGGCTTCCAGTACCTGAACCTTCACAGCCTGATGCTGCGGGTCTTTTCCTTCAATGAGCGGGCGATGGCTTGCTACCGGAAGGCAGGCTTCCGTGAAATCGGCCGCAGACGGGAATGCTATTTCCTCCGGGGACAGTTCTGCGACGCCGTATATATGGATCTCCTCCGGGAGGAATGGCTGGCCGCGCAGAACACGCCGCAGGAGTAGGAGAGGAAACGGGGAAGGCCGCGAGACGCTGTCTCGCGTCTCCGCAGTGCGTTGTGAAACAACGCACTTAGGAATTCGGCTTCGCCGAATTCTGAGATGCGCCGCTAGCGGCGCATCGGGGACGAGTCCCCTTGGATTCCCGTCTTTTGGGGGAGGGGGTGGGGACGGGCGCTTGCGCCCGTCCCCCTACCTCGCTGGTACTCCCTGTGTGGCCGATCGCCCGCCTACCTATTTTTTCGTAAAGAAAAAATTCATCCCCATAGGCGGCGCAGAAACTACGACGCAGAAAGTTTGGAGCGGGTTCTGTGCAAGAATTCCTGTGCGGCGCAGAGAGTACCTCACACGCAGGAGGGAGCTTTTTTCTTTACGAAAAAAGCGTCCTGCGTGAATCAGACTGTCTGCGTGACAGACGTTCGGAAGTCTGTATAGACTTGACCCCACCCCTTTTCCGCCCCTAAAAAAGCCCTTAAAAATAACGGGAATCCAAGGGGAATCCCTTCCCCTTGGCAGGTGCTCGAGGGCAGAGCCCTCGAGGTCTTGCCCTTCGTGAATACAGGTTCTGAAAAGGAGGCTGCGCAATGAAGCTGAAAAAGGTGGTTGTGGTGCCGGATTCCTTTAAGGGAACGATGTCCTCCCTGGAAATCTGCCGGATCATGACGGAGGCGATTCTTGCCCGCGCTCCGGGCGCCCAGGTTATTCCGATCCCTGTAGCCGACGGGGGAGAGGGCAGTGTGGACGCCTTTCTGGCCGCTGCGGGAGGCAGACGGATCACCCTTTCCGCTGCCGGGCCCTGGATGGAACCCATTGAAGCCTCCTACGGGATGCTGGCGGACGGTACCGCTGTTATCGAAACTGCCGCCTGTGCCGGGCTTCCTTTGGCGGAGGGCAGGCTGAATCCTGGTCAAACCACTACCTACGGGGTGGGCCAGCTTCTTCGGGATGCTCTGGAGCGGGGCTGCCGCAGGCTCATTCTGGGCCTGGGAGGCAGCGCTACCAACGATCTGGGCGCCGGAGCCGCCGCCGCTATGGGGGTCCGCTTCACGGACAGCTCCGGCCGGGAATTCGTTCCCCTGGGGGAAACCTTGGATCAGATTGCCCGGATCGATCTCTCCGGCCTTCCCAAGGCCCTGGAGGATGCCGAACTCATTGCGATGTGCGACGTGGACAATCCCCTCTGCGGCCCCTCCGGCGCAGCCAGGGTATTCGCTCCCCAAAAGGGAGCGGACCCGGAGCAGGCAGAACGGCTGGATCGCAGGCTGGCTGCCGGAGCCGCCGCCATTCGCCGGGAGCTTGGGCGGGATGTGGAGCAGATGCCCGGCGCAGGCGCTGCCGGAGGTCTGGGAGGCGGCGCGGCGGCGTTCCTGGGAGCAGTCCTTCGGCCCGGCATTGAAACCGTGCTGGATCTGGCTGGATTTGATGAGAAGCTCCGGGGAGCGGATCTGGTCCTCACCGGGGAGGGCAGGCTGGACCGCCAGAGCCTCCGGGGAAAGGTGGTGGCCGGCGTTGCCCGGCGCTGCAGGCAGGCGGGAGTTCCCGCTGTAGCCATGTGGGTGATATCGGAGAGGAGATCGATCCCATCTATCAGGAAGGGATCTCCGCTGTCCTGAGCATCAACCGCATCGCCGCCGATTTCCGGCAGGTGCGGGGCCGGAGCGCCTCTGACCTCCGCCTTACCGTTGATACGCTGTTCCGCCTTTTGTCCCTGTAATCTGCTTGTGAGCGCGGCGGATAAAGCAGAGAATTTGTGAACGTCCTGAAAAGAGCTGCCTGATTTCAGTCGAAATCAGGCAGCTCTTTTCATTTCTCTTCAAATCGTTTCCGCTGCTTCTCTTTCGCACAGCATCTGATAAAGCCTGTGATAGGTGTGCAAATAGGTTTCTGTCATTTCCTCCAATAAATCGTCTGCCACATATCCGGACTGAACCTTTTCCTTCTTCTCCAGCCCGAATATGCCCTTCTCTCCTGTGCCGACCTTTTCATACTGGGGCTCAAAAACATCCGGGAAGTGCTCCGTTTTTACCGAGCCGTTTCCGCTCCCGCCGCATAGATTGAAATCCCCGGAAACGCTGACCCCATATCGATTGCGCATATAAATCATTGTCAAATCATGTGCTATCTGCTCTTTTGTGGGCATGTCTGATTCCTCCTTACGTGAATAGCTGCTGTCCACGCGGCCTCAGCAGCATACCCACAGTATACCTGAACCTGATTTGGATTGCAAGAAACGGGAAGCAATACGCCCAAAAGAAGGTGAAGGGGTCATTCCGGAGCCGTTTCGGAGCTCCAGGAGCGGCGTCCGGTGCGGAATCCGGCTGACCGGGAGTCCAAAATGGATTGTCACTTTTTCAAGTGGTGAAACAGGATCTGAAGAGGGGAGTAGCGATCCGTCAGATATCGGGCGCTGTCCGAACGAAGGGGCAGCTTATCCTGGAGATCCGGCTCCCGGATAGGCAGGGTCAGGGCAACGGTGGTGCCCTGATGGCGTTTGCTGGTGATCATCACCCGGCCCCCGTGCAGCTCGGCGATTTTTTGGGCAATGGGCAGTCCCAGCCCGGTACCCATCCGTTCCTCGGAGACGGGAGCGTCGTACCGCGTGTACAGGGGGTCGAACACCTTAGACAAGTCCTCCTGAGGGATTCCGTCCCCCTCATCTGTCACGGTGATCTGCGCGGTATTTTCCCGGCGGCGGAGACGGACGGTCACAGGGCTTCCCTCCGGGGAGAAGGCGCAGGCGTTGGACAGGAGCTGGAACATGGCCAGCGCCAGCAGCTTTTCATCGAACATGGTCAGCACCGGCTCCCCGGCCCCGGTGAACCGAACCTGTCTGGAGAAGCGGAGCGCCGTCTGCACAGACTGCACCGCCTGTTCCAGCCAGGAGCCCAACTCCAGCCAGACAAAGCGGGGAACCGTCTCCCGGCAGAGAAGGCCTGCGTAATCCCGCACATTCTGAATGGTGCAGAGGATATGGTAGCACTCTCCCAGGGAGCTGTCCAGCCGCTGAAGGGCCTGGTATTCCTCCGCCTGCTGGAGGGGAATCTCCAGCGCGTCAAGGCTGTTCAGCAGGTTGAAAACAGGGGTGCGGTAGCGATCGGTGATCAGGGAGAGGGCCTCCCAGGGTGCCGGAAGGGTGTCCTCTCCCAGCTCGGCCAGGCACAAGATCGGTAAGTGATCCTGTTCCTCCCGAAATTGCAGCATAAAAATTGTCGTTAGTACAGGGAATACCTCGAAACGTGTCGAAACATAGAGCGCGCCTTTGTCCAGCTTTTCTCCGGCAAGCGCCAGAACGCTGTCTGAGCCGGGAAACACCTCCTGGAGACGCAGCCCTGGAGAGAGCTTCAGCGGCGGACCGGCGGCGCGCTTCCCCACCGCGGTTATGGTGAAGGAGCGATCGCAGAGAAAAGACAGGGCATGATCGTCCGACATGATTCGAGTTATGAAAGCCTGAGCGGTTTGCATAACTCACCTCGTTAGAACCCGGCCGGAATTGCCGCGTACAGAAGAGCCTTCAAGCCGGTTCTTTCTATGTGGAATGGATGGATCTATTATACCTGCAACCCCCCGGAAAGTAAAGCAAGACCTTGGAGCCGCTCCCTGCAAACTGTCCGCCGGGGAAGGAACCGGAATCTCCGGCCTGGGGAAGGCCCCGGCCACTATAGTTTCTGCGGTGGAGGAAGGATGATACACAAAAAAACGAAAAATTTTCTGTTAAAATTCTGACAAACGCTTGTTATTTTTTCCGGAATGGTATAGAATATGTATGTAGCTTGTGCTGCGGGCTTTCCCGGGGCATAATGTCATATTAAATCTTTCAGGAGGTCTTTTCATTATGGCGATTAAAGTTGGCATCAATGGCTTTGGGCGTATCGGCCGGCTTGTTTTCCGTGCTGGTCTGGACAACCCCAACATTGAATTTGTGGGCATCAACGATCCCTTCATGACCCCGGATTACTGCGCTTATATGCTCCGCTATGACACCATTCACGGCCAGTACACCGGCGACATCAAGTTCACCGAGGACGCAATCGTCGTCAACGGCAAGACCGTGAAGTTCTACGCTGAGAAGGATCCCGTCAACATTCCCTGGGGCGAGTGCGGCGCTGATTACGTAGTGGAGTCCACCGGCGTTTTCACCACCATGGAGAAGGCGGAAGCCCACCTGAAGGCCGGCGCGAAGAAGGTTGTTATTTCCGCTCCTTCCAAGGACGCTCCCATGTTCGTTATGGGTGTTAACCAGAACAAGTACACCTCTGACATGAACATCGTTTCCAACGCCTCCTGCACCACCAACTGCCTGGCTCCTCTGGCCAAGGTTATCAACGACAAGTTCGGCATTGTTGACGGCCTGATGACCACTGTTCACTCCACCACCGGCACCCAGAAGACCGTTGACGGTCCTTCCAAGAAGGACTGGAGAGGCGGACGGGCTGCTGCCGGCAACATCATTCCTTCCTCCACCGGCGCTGCCAAGGCGGTTGGCAAGGTTATCCCCGAGCTGAACGGCAAGCTGACCGGCATGGCTTTCCGTGTACCCACCCTGGACGTTTCCGTTGTTGACCTGACCGTCAACCTGGAGAAGCCCGCTTCCTACGAGGAGATCTGCGCCGCAGTGAAGGCCGCTTCCGAGGGCGAGCTGAAAGGCATCCTGGGCTACACCGAGGACGACGTGGTTTCTTCCGATTTCATCCATGACTGCCATACTTCCATCTTTGATGCCAAGGCCGGCATTGCGCTGACCGACAAGTTTGTCAAGCTGGTTTCCTGGTACGACAACGAGTGGGGCTACTCCAACAAGGTTCTCATGCTCATCGAGCACATGGACTCTGTGAAATAAGAACCCGTATTCACAAGGGGATAAATGTGTGGTAGAATAGGAACATGGAAGAGAAAATAAGGAAGTCGTATCCCAGCGACATGACAGATGAGCAATGGGAAGAAATCGCCCCGCTCTATACAGGGATGCGTAACTGCA
>JAAVZY010000107.1 GCA_022791945.1 Oscillospiraceae bacterium
AAGGCCGCGAGACGCTGTCTCGCGTCTCTGCGGTGCGTCGTTTCACGACGCACCTAGGAATTCGGCTTCGCCGAATTCTGAGATGCGCCGCTGGCGGCGCATCGGGGATCTAAATCCCCTTGGAACTCGTAATTTTTTAAGGGCGGAAAAGGGGTGGGTTAAGTCTGTACAGACTTCCGGCTTTCTGCCACGCAGACAGTCTGATTCCCGCAGTACGCTTTTTTCGTAAAGAAAAAAGCTCCTTCCTGCGTGCGGGGTACTTCCTGCGCCGCACAAAGCTGGACTTTGCAGCGAGTATGAACGCGACAGAACACGCTTGAGGCTCTCTGCGTCGCAGTTGCTGCGCCGCTCATGGGGATGAATTTTTTCTTTACGAAAAAATGGGTAGGCGGGCGCTCCTCCCTGCGTGGAGTACCAGCGAGGCAGAGGCCGAAATTCTGCCCCCCATAACCCCAAAAAGACGGGAATCCAAGGGGACGCGTCCCCTTGGCAGGAGGCTCGCAGGGTCAAGGCCTGCGGCCTTGACCCTTGGGCAGCGTCCTCGAGGTCTTTCCCCTATCCGGTCAGCGCGCCCTCCCGGAGGGCGGCCAGCACAGCGGGGCCCGAAGCGTTGTCCGCAGAGAACTCAGGGGCGGCGAAGCGGGCGCCGAAGCGGGCGGTCAGGCGCTCCCGGAGGAGAGAGCTGCACATCACTCCGCCGGCGCAGAGAAGGGGGCGCTCCCCGTGCCGGGCCATAACCCGCTCCGCCATGCCCTCCACAGCCGCAGCCACATACTCCATCACCCAGCGGGCGGCGTCCTGCGGGGACGCGCCCTGGGCCAGCAGGGCCTGGCACTGGTTCTGGGCCCCGGAAAAGTGGCAGTCCATGCCGGAAAAGGCGGGCCGGGGCCGGAACGCCTCCCCGCTCTGGCAGGAGAGCCGATCCAGCTCTGCCCCGCAGGGAAACGCCATCCCCAGCCGGACGCCGATCCGATCGATGAGCTGCCCCGCGTTGAGATCCAGCGTCCGGGCCACCGTCTCCGTCCGGAACAGGCCGCCCTCCGGCTCCGTCAGCAGGCATTCGGTGGTGCCTCCGGAGACGTGAAAGGCGTAAAAGGAGCCTTTCAGCCAGTCCAGCGCCCCTGCGGAATGAAGGGCGGCGGCTATGTGCCCCTCCTGATGGGAGAAGGCGTGGAGGGGAATCCCCTGGCTGGAGGCAATGGCGGAGGCCGTCCCCGCTCCCGCCAGAAAGGCCGGCATATAAGACCCCTCCGCCCGCCTGGGCCAAAAGGAGGCGCCCACTGCCGCCAGGGGCTCCCGCCGCTCCCGGAACAGCGCCTCCAGCACCTCCGGCAGCTGCTTCACATGGGCAAAGAGCGCGTCGGACTGGCGAAGCCCCGCTTCCCCCTGGGCCACGGGAAGCAGCCGCTTTTGAGAGAGCACCCGGCCCGTTTTGCTGTCGTAAAAGGCGGCGGAGGTGGTGTAGTTGCTGGTGTCAATCCCCAGATACAGGGGCATGATCGGCTCCCTCCCCGGCAGGCTGGGCCTTCAGGGACTTGGAGACAGAGGAGAGCACCCCGTTGATAAAGGACACGTCCTCCCTGCCGGTAAATTCCTGGGCGATTTTCACAGCCTCGCTGATGGCAATATCAGTGTTCATATCCTCCACAAACAGGATCTCATACATGGCCACCCGGAGCACCGCCAGGGAAACCCTGGAGATCCGGGGGAGGGTCCAGTTTTTCAGATGCTTCTCAATTTCCCGATCCAGAACGTCCCTGCGGGCGTCCACTCCACGAAACAGAGCGATGACCTTGTCGTCTACAGGGACTGTCTCGCACTCCTTGGCGGTTTCCAGGATGGATTCTATGGAATCATCGTTGAACAGGCGCTCAAAGGTGAGCATTACGGCAGACTGCCGCATCTGATGCCGCGTCATGTCAGACTTCCTTTCCGGTCAGAGTCAAGGGCGCAAGACCTCGGGAGCTCCGCCCCCGAGCGCCTGCAACCTTTTTTCAAAAGGTTGACGAAAAACGAGAGGTTTCATAGGGGCAGGACGCCCGGGGCTTCTGTCCTGTTTCCCGCAGGCGCCGGGGCGGCTTTCAGCCCTCCGGGACGTGGATGCCCAGAACGGAGATGTTGACCTTGGACACGGTGATCCCGGTCATATTCTGCACTGCGTCCTTGACAGCCGCCTGGGCCTGCTCGCAGACCTCCTTCAGCCGGTAGTTCAGATTCACGATGACCCCCAGGTCTATCTGCGCAACTCCCCCGCTGATGGAAATCCGCACCGGGCGGGATGCCATCGAGGCCCCCAGCATCCGCTGATGCCGGGGCAGAACCGAAAGGCTGTGGATCCCCTTCAGCTCCTTGATCGCCTCATCTACAATGGTGGAAACCACATCTTCTGAAATGTGCAGGCTGCTTTGAGCAGTATGAGCTGTTTTCTCCATCTGCGAACCGCTCCTTCCTTCTATTCTCCCTGCCCCCGCAGGGCCGCCTGGGCCTGGTTCGGGCTGCTCCGCGCCGACAGCACGGGAACCCGGCGCTCCAATGCCGCCAGGGAAATCTCAATGTCCTCCAGGGCCTCCCGCTCCGTAAAGCAGCCCACGGTCACCATGTCGCAGTCCCGCAGGGTGGCCCAGGAGAAGTTCAGGCCCACAAAGGGCGAGCACCGGCCCGCCGCCATGGATTTGATGGTCATCACAGGCTTTTTCGCCCGCTGGATGATTCCGTGGACCGCCTCCACCTCCACCTGCATCAGAAAGCCCATGCAGTTGTACAGCTGGATATAGGTTTCCACATCATAGCCGTTCGCATCGCTGTAGACCACCAGCTCCGGCATGTGGGCCGACAGGCCCGGAAGCATCCCCTCGTCCCGGATCATCCTGGTATAATCGTCCAAACGCCGGATCACTCCCTTGTTTTTGTCCACCAGCTGCTCCGCGCTGGTATGGTGGAGCAGACAGAAGGACGCCCCCAGCTCCCGGCTCCGATGAATCACCTCAGCCGCCTCCCGGCGGGCGTTTTCGTTATCGTCCACGTTGATAATCGGCGTGTCCACTAGGATGAAGGGCTTCCCCACCTTCTGCTCCACCGCGCGGATGGCCCGCACAATGTGGGGCAGCTGGGTAAAGGGCCCCATCACCGTATCCACCCCATATTTTTGGAAGGCCTCCAGCATGGGCTCAAAGGCTTTCCCGGAGCCGTGCCGATCCGTGATCAGCTGATCCGCAGCCGGGCTGGTATGGCTCCAGCCCGCCACCCAGTTGGTGCCGATGATCATCCTGGACAGGGACATCCCGCCCACTGTGGTTCGGGGGAACTGCTTTTCCATAACAACGCTCCTTTCGCTGAGGAAGGCGCTTTCTATTCCACGGACAGCATGTAGTAGTAAACCGGCTGTCCTCCGTTGATCAGGCTGATTTCGTGGCTGTCGCCGTACTTGTCCCGGAGGAGCTTCTCCGCCTTTTCCGCCTGCTCGTCGGTTACGTCGGCCCCGTAGATCATGGTGATGAAGCCGCCGCCGGCCTTTTTGACCAGCTGCTTGGTGAGCCGCAGCACCGCCCGGCCCATATCCCGGTCGGTAAAGGAGAGCTTGCCGTTGTCCAGGGCCAGGATCTCTCCCTTTTTAATGGCGTGCCCGTCGAACTCGCTGTCCCGGGCGGCAAAGGTGATCAGCCCGGTCTGCACATGGTCGAACTGTTTGGTCATGGCCAGCCGGTTGTCGCTGTAGCTCTGCTCCGGGTCAAAGGCCAGCATGGCGGAGATGCCCTGAGGAACCGTCCGGGTCTGAAGGACGCAGACCCGCCGGTCCGCCAGCTTCACCGCCTGCTCCGCGGCCATGATGATGTTCTTGTTGTTGGGCAGGACAAACACCGTCTCAGCCGGGGTGGCCTGGATGGCCCGGAGGATATCGTCGGTGGAGGGGTTCATGGTCTGCCCGCCGCTGACGATCTGATCCACGCCCAGATCCGCGAACAGCTCCCGGAGGCCGGCTCCCGCCGCCACCGCCACGAAGCCGAAGGGCTTCTCCGGCGGAGCGTACGCGGCATTCTCCTGGGCCCGTTCCGCCTCTACAATCTTATTCTGATGCTGTACCCGCATATTGTCGATTTTCAGATTGATCAGGGCGCCGAACCTGAGCCCTTCCTCAATCACGCTGCCCGGGTGATTGGTGTGCACATGGACCTTGATGATGTCGTCGTCGTCCACGCAGACCACGCTGTCCCCCATGCTCTCCAGGTAGGCCCGGAGCTTCATGGCGTCCGGACAGCCGGACGCCTTATCCACAATGAACTCCGTGCAGTAGCCGAACTGAATCTCCCCGCCGGCCTCCGCCAGAGGGGTCAGGGGCTGGGCGGCGGCCCTGGGCTTCTCCGCCTGGACAGGCTCAATCACCTGGCCGGACTGGAACACGCTCTGCATCCCCTCGAAAATGTAAACCAGGCCCTGACCGCCCGCGTCCACAACCCCGGCCTTTTTCAGCACCGGCAGCTGCTCCGGCGTATGCATCAGAGCCTCCCTGGCAGCGGAGAGGATCTCTCCGAACACAATCTGGGGATCGTTTGTCTCCCTGGCGCACTCCGCAGCCCGCTCCGAGGCCACCCGGGCCACGGTGAGAATGGTGCCTTCGGTGGGCTTCATCACCGCCTTATAGGCGGCGTCCACCCCAATGGCCAGCGCCTCGGCCAGATCCTGGCCGCTGGCCTGGGTCTTCCCCTTCAGGCCCTTGGAAAAGCCCCGAAACAGCAGGGAGAGGATCACGCCAGAGTTGCCCCGGGCTCCCCGCAGGAGGGCCGCAGCCGCAACCTCCGCCGCCTTTTCCACCGTTGGATCCTCCAAAAGCTCCAGCTCCCGCTTGCCCGCGCCAATGGTCATGGACATATTAGTGCCGGTATCCCCGTCGGGAACAGGGAACACGTTCAGCTCGTCCACCGACTGCTTCCGATTGGCAATATTGTTGGCGCCGGAGATCACGGCCTTTGCCAGTACGCTTCCTTCTATCACGTTGATGCACTCCTCTGCCGCCCCAAGCGGGCGCAATAATCTATCCAGGCCAAATCCCAGAGCGCGCCGGGCTTCGGCGCGCCCTGGCAGGAAAATCAGGGACAGGCGCTCAGCTCTGCCCGTCTGTGCGCATTCCGTCAATGAACACGTTCACCCGGGCCACCTGGAAGCCGGTTTTCTCCTCCACGGTAAAGCGGACCTTGTGGGTGATGCTTTTGACAATGGCGGAAATATTGGTGCCATAGGCCACAAGGATATGCAGATCGATCACCAGCTTCTGGTTCCGCACCCGGACGCGGATCCCCTTGTCAATATCCTCCCGGCCCCGAAAAATCCGATCCCGCAGGCTCTGCCCCGCGGAGGAGGGCGCCATGCCCGCAACCCCGAAGCAGTTCACCACCGCCTCTCCTACCAAATTCACAAAGTAGTCCTTGGAAATGTCAATGACGCCAAGATGGTTCTCGAACTTGATCATATCCATTCTCCTATCTATGGTGATGTGCCTGCAGTCCCTCTGACGGGCTCTGCAGAATCGAAATCCGCTCCAGGGAACGGCACCGTCCCGTCTCTCCGTCCAGCTCGAACAGGCAGCCGTCCATCCGGCAGGGGCCGGACTCCACTGCCTCAAACCGGGTGGGCAGGGCGGTGCGCAGCCGCCGGATCACGCATTCCGGCTTGATGCCCAGAACCGAATGGATCGGCCCGGTCATGCCCAGGTCGGTGATATACCCGGTTCCGGCGGGCAGAAGCTGTTCGTCGGAGGTCTGGGTATGGGTGTGGGTGCCCGCCGCCACGCTGACCCGGCCGTCCAGGTAGTAGCCCATGGCCTTTTTCTCCCCGGTGGCCTCCGCGTGGAAATCCACAGCGATAAACCGGGCGTTTCGGGCCTCCTCGGAGGCTAAAATCCGATCCATCGCCTCAAAGGGATTCCCCAGGGGCTCCATATAGGAGGTGCCCAGCAGGCTCACCACCAGCAGGGTGAAGCTCCCTCCATCATAAAGGAAGGTTCCGTGTCCTGGCACGCTCTCCGGATAGTTGACAGGACGCAGGACCGGCCCCTTCTCCTCCAGGAGGGGGTAGATCTCCTTCCTGCGGAACACGTGGTTTCCGGTGGTAATCACGTCCACCCCGCTGTCCAGCAGATGCCGCGCGGAGCGGGGGAGGATTCCATTCCCCACAGCGGAGTTCTCCCCGTTGGCAATCACCACATCGGCCCCCAGCCGGCGCTTGGTTTCCGGCAGGCAGGCCCGCAGAAACTCGCAGCCAGCCTGGGATACCACATCCCCAATCATCAGCAGGCGCATCAGGCCAGCCTCCCTTCCGCGGACTATTCCGCAGCCGGCTCCGGGAGCCGCTGTGCCTGCACCCGGAGGATCCGGCGGTCCGCTGCCGCAAGAACGGTAAAGCGGATCCCATTCAATATAAGTACCGGCATCTCCCCGTCCTCGGGGATCCGCCCCAGTGTGTTGGTGATCAGGCCGCCCAGGGTTTCGCCGTCCTCCTCGGATTCCAGCTCCGCCCCTAAAAGCTCCTCCACCCGTTCCACAGGAACGCTGCCGTCAATCGCCCATATATTGTCCCCCAGCCGCTCGATTTCGTCGGTTTCCCGATCGTATTCGTCCTGAATGCTGCCCACAATGGATTCCAGCAGATCCTCCATGGTGACGATGCCGGCAGTGCCGCCGTATTCGTCCACCACCACTGCCATATGGACCTTGCTTTCCTTAAACTGGCGAAGCAGCATTCCGCAGCGGGCGGACTGGGGCACGTAAACCACGCTGCGCATATATTCGGAAATGGCGGTTCCCTCCGGGGCGCTGCTGCCCACAAGCGCCAGGAGATCCTTGGCGTAGACAATTCCTACAATGTTGTCAAGCCCGCCCTCATAGATAGGAATCCGGGAGAAGCCCTCTGTCCGGGCAATCTCCAGCACCTGATCCAAAGCGCCGTCCGCAGGGACAGCGGCGATATCCGTCCGATGGGTCATGATTTCCCCGGCGGTACGGTCGTCAAACTCAAAGATGTTGTTGATCATCTCCCGCTCGTCCAGCTCAATGGCGCCGTTTTCCTTTCCCGCGTCCACCATAAGGCGGATCTCTTCCTCGGTGACATTGATGGCCTCCTGATTGGGATCAAAGCCCAGGAGGCGGACCAGCAGCCGGGCGGACTTCAGGCAGAGGAAGGTGAGGGGACGAAACACCCAGCCGATGACCCGGAGCAGCTCCACCGCAGGGAAGGATGCGCCCTTCGGCCGGCAGGTGACCAGCTTTTTAGGAAACACGTATCCCAGGGTGATGCTCAGGAAGCTGACAATCACAAAAGCCAGCAGCAGCCCCAGCCGCTGTCCGGCGGGAGGCTTCATCCAGCTGGAGAGCAGCTGTGTCAGCCAGGGAACCAGCGCGGCCAGGCCGGCGGCCCCTCCGGCAAGCAGGCAGAGCACAGCGCCCGCGCCGTTCCACAAAACCAGATCCGGCTGACGCTCCCGCATGGCGTGAAGGGCTCCTGCGCGAAGGTTCCCCTCCTCGCTGAGCTTCCGGAGCCGGTTTTTGGAGCAGGAAGCAATCGCCAGCTCGCTGGCTGAAAAAAACATGGCGAGGAGGAGCAGCAAAACAAACAGCGCGCTCCACCCCATGGTTCGACCTATGCCGTCGTCCAAAGCGGTAAACCCCTTTCCCGTTCCACCGTCTGTGCAGACAGGGATACAGCTTCTACTATACCCTTTTTTTCTCCGCTTGTCAATGTTGGGATCCGGGGCGGAGGACCGACGGCTTTTCCATATTGCAAAATTAGATATTGACAAGGAGGCCGTTTTTTGCTATACTTTGGAAAGTGTCAGAGAAAATACGATCTTGCGGGTGTAGTTCAATGGTAGAATCCCAGCCTTCCAAGCTGGTCGCGTGGGTTCGATTCCCATCACCCGCTCCAGCAGGTTGAACCTGCCTCCTCTTCGCGCACTCACAAGGGTGAGTGCGCGAAGATTTTTTTATTCCCGCGCTGACAGTGCAGTCCGCTTCGCTGCCAGGCTGAGCACAAGGAGGAACTCCCTTGGAGGAATTCAAATCCCGCACCGCCGCTTTGCTTGGGGAGGCGGCAATCGAGCGTCTCGCCGCTGCCCGGGTGGCTGTGCTGGGCCTAGGCGGCGTAGGAGGCGCCTGCGCCGAAGCCCTGGCCCGCGCCGGCGCAGGCACGCTTATCCTGATGGATCCGGAGCGCTTCGAGCCCTCCAATCTGAACCGGCAGATCTTCGCCACCCGCGCGACCCTGGGGCTTCCCAAGGTGCAGGCGGCCGGGGAACGGCTTCTTTCTATCAATCCCAAGCTGAAGCTGATCCTGCTGGAATGCTTTTACGCGTCGGATACCCGCGAGCAGCTTTTCTCCACAGACCCGGAGCTGGTGCTGGACGCCATCGACGCCGTCCGCTCCAAGCTGGATCTGGCGGAAGCCTGCCGGAGCAGGGGGATTCCCCTGCTCCAGTGCATGGGAACAGGCAACCGGCTGGATCCCTCCGCTTTCCGGCTGGGAACGATCGAGGATACGGCAGGCTGCGGCTGCGGACTGGCCCGGGTGATGCGCCGGGAGCTGAAGCGCCGGGGCCTGTCCGGCCAGCCGGTGCTTTATTCCACAGAGGTGCCCCGCCCCGCGTTCCTTCCTTCGGAGGCAGGGCGGCATCCTCCCGCCAGCGTCAGCTTCTGTCCTCCTGCCGCCGGCTGCCTCATGGCTAGCTGGACTGTCCGCAAAATGATTGGGGAATGAAAACAGGCGCGGGCCGGGAAGAGCAGACCCTGAAAACAGAAAAAGTCTGCCTTCCCTGCAACCTTTTGGCAGGATGGACGTTATTACAGATAGAAGATTGCATATCTGCGCGCGGGAGGACCGTCCAGCACGGCTCAGAATTCGGCCTTGCCCCTTCGATCGCGCGGAAATCCGAAACAAGCTCTCGGGATGGGGGTTCTGCTGAACTTCACTTATCTTTCACGTTCTGTTTCATTTTTTGAAGAAAATCGCGTTGAAATTATGTTAGGATGGCATTCATGGGGGCCCGTTTCCCCTGGAAAGGAAGGGTTTCATGCCAAAGCCGCTTATTGAGATCCGAAACCTGCGGAAGGTCTATCGTCTGGGCAGCGAGAAAACCGTTGCGCTGGACTGCATCAATCTGGATATATACGACGGGGAAATCTGCTGCCTGCTGGGCACCTCCGGCTCCGGCAAGTCCACCCTGCTGAACATGATGGCCGGGCTGGAGAAGCCCACCAAGGGCACCATTTCCATTGATGGCAGCGTCATCACCCAGATGAACGAGAAAAAGCTGGCCATGTTCCGTCAGGGAAAAATCGGCTTCGTCTTCCAGGCGTACAACCTGCTTCCCAGCATGACCGCTGTGGAAAACGTGGCCCTGCCCCTGATGTTCCTGGGGGAGAACCGGAAGTCCCGAAACCAGAAGGCCAAGGCCATTCTGAACGCCGTAGGGCTTTCAAAGCACATGCTGCACAAGCCGACGCAGATGTCCGGCGGACAGCAGCAGCGGGTGGGCATTGCCAGAGCCTTTGTGAACACGCCCCGAATCGTCTTTGCCGACGAGCCTACCGGCAACCTGGATTCCAAGACCACCCTGGAGGTGATGGCCATCATTGTCAACATGGCCCGGAAGCGGAATCAGACCCTGGTGATCGTCACCCACGATCCCTCCATTGCCCGCTATGCCAACCGGGTAGTACATATTCTGGATGGAAACATCCAGAGCATAGAGGAAAACGCTGAGCCCTACCTGCCCCCGGAGCCGGAGCTCATCGACTCCGCGCCGGAGGAAAAGACCAAAAAGCATCCCCGGCACGCCCACCCCAAACCCGCCGGGACTTCTGCCTGAGAACCTGTTTCTGCGTGGCCGAAGGGCAAGGCCGCGAGACGCTGTCTCGCGTCTCTGCGGTGCGTCGTTTCACGACGCACCTAGGAATTCGGCTTCGCCGAATTCTGAGATGCGCCGCCAGCGGCGCATCGGGAAGGGATTCCCATTGGATTCCCATTATTTTTAAGGGCGAAAAGGGTTTGGGGGCCAGGTCTGTACAGACTTCCGGCTTTCCGCCACGCAGATGGTCTGATTCACGCAGTACGCTTTTTTCGTAAAGAAAAAAGCTCCCTTGTGGGGAATCCCAAGTCCGTACACCCCACCGAGCGTGTGTCCTTGACCTTTGGCAGACAGTGAATGCGTCGTACGAATTGCCCCGCACACAGAGCTGAATTTTTTCTTTACGAAAAAATGGGTAGGCGGGCGATCGGCCCTGCGGTAAGTATCAGCGAGGAAGGCCCCCTACCCCCAAAAAAATTTACGGGAATCCAAGGGGATTTAATCCCCTTGGCAGGTGCTCGAGGACAGCGTCCTCGAGGTCTTTCCCTTCAGGTATGCAGAGATTCCGAACAGGCTCCAAGCCTTGGATATATTACGGAAATGAAACGCTGATTCCCAGGAAAGGAATGGTTACCAATGACGAAAATCAGAACGTTAAGAGGGCTGGCGGCAATGCTTTTGAGCCTGCTGCTGGTGCTTGCCCTGCCAGCGGCTGTCTTTGCAGGCGAGGGGGATGAGCCCGGCGGCGGAGGCGGCATCGATCTGGACGCGGTGGAGGATGTGGATCCCATCCTGTACATAAAATCTGTTGAGAAGCTCACCCTTCAGGCAGGAGAAATCACCAGCTTTCCCATCCTTGTGGACACCCGCACCGGGGGGTATACCGCCGACGTACGGGTCACTCTCTCCGGCACCGGCGAGTATCAGAACGCTTTCACTATTCAAGACCCCACCGGATGGTATTCTGTAGACAACATCATTCATGAATCCTACCTGACCCCTACCATCAATGTGGCCTCCGACGTACCTGACGGGCGGTATCAGCTTAACGTCACCTTCTGGTATGTAAACGAGCACGATCAGCCCCATAAATCCACTGACAGCGTAGTGATCACTGTCTATGGCAAATCCGCCGACAAGCCCTATGTGGCCTCCGCCCGGTTCCTGGAGGATGAGATCGGCAAGGAGAACAAATCTGCCCTGGAGCTGAAGGTGGCCAATCCCGGCAAGAGCACCATTCAGAATGTGCAGCTGGCCTTCGTTCCTACGGAGAACAGCCGCTTCTCCCTCTACGAGCATTTTCAGCCGGTGACCATTTCCTCCATCAACCCTGGCGAGGCGGGCACCGCACAATTTTCCATGTACATGGAAACCAACCTGACAAGCGGAAACTATCCTCTGAATTTTACCCTTTCCTATAAGGATCCCTCCGGCAGGATATACACCTCCAGCGAGCGGGTGTTCGCCGAGGTGAAGCGCTCCGCTGATATGGAGGAGGGCAACACCTCCAAGCCCCGGATCATCATCCAGAGCTATCAGACCAGCGTGGAGATGATCGAGGCCGGGAAGAGCTTTGATCTGGACTTTACCCTTCAGAACACCAGCGCCGAAACAGAGGTTTCTAATGTAAAGGTGGTCCTTGGCTCTGAGGAGGCTGGCAGCACCACCTCCACCACCCGAAGCAACAGCGTGTTCTTCCCCTCCGAGGGCTCCAACTCCTTCTTCATTGAGCGGATCGCCCCCAAGGGGAGCGTCTCCAACAGCATCCAGCTGACCACCAGCCAGGACATCGAGCCGGGGGTCTACTCTCTGACGCTGAACATTGAGTATGACGCCAACGGCAGCGCGGTCAGCCCCTCGGAGGAGAAGCTGGCCTTCCCAGTGGCTCAGCAGCAGCGGCTGGACATCCAGGGCTTTTCCGTGGGGAACTCCACCATGATGGGCTCCTCTGTGCCCCTGGCCTTCCAATACATTAACAAGGGCAAGTCCACCATCTACAATTTCTCCGTTGAGGTGGAGGGAGACTTTACCCTGGAGGATACCACCCAGTCTTATATTGGTAACCTGACCTCCGGCTATAACGATACCTATGAAAATTATCTGGTTCCCACTAAGGAGGGCACCTGCACCGGCGCCGTTCTGCTGAAGTATGAGGACTCCCAGGGGAACGAGAAGTCGGAGCGGAAGGAATTCACTGTTGAAGTGCAGTCCATGGATATGCCCACAGACGGGGATATCGGCATGGACGGGGAGTTCGTGGGCGGCGGGATGATGCCCAGCGACATGGAGGAGCCCTCCTCCGGGCCTTCCCCTGTCCTGATTGGCTGCATCATCGGCGTGGTGGTGCTGGGCGGCGGCGCGGCGGCCTTTGTAATCCTGCGGAGGCGGAAGCAGGCGAAGGAGCGGGAGGAAGATGAAGAAGAGTGATATTCTGGGCATCGCCGCGGGGAACTTCTGGCGGCGGAAAACCCGGTCGATTCTGTCAGTGCTGGGCGTGGTGATCGGCACGGCTTCCATTGTCTGCATGATGTCCCTGGGCATCGCCATGAACTACAATATGCAGGAGCAGATGAAGCGCTACGGCAACATGAACCAGATCCAGGTCAACACCGGCTATGACGAAACCGGTAAGGAGAAGGTCATTGACGAGGAAACCCTCGCCCAGCTGAAGGCCCTGGACAATGTTTCTGCCGTGACGCCGATCCTCAGCCTGGACGGCCGAGTCTTTTCAGGGCAGTACCGTTCCTACGGCGAGGTAATGGGTGTGGATCTGAACTACCTCCAGGCCTTGGGAACCCTTCCGGAGCAGGGCGAGCTGCTTACCGACGAGCACGCCTCCACCGGAAAGACGGTTTACTGCATGATGGGCACCTCAGTGGTGTATCAGTTTTCCAAGCCTGTGCGGCGGCGCACCTCCGACGGCGGGATGATGATCTCTTACGGAGGCCGGGGCGCGGAGCCGGAGGGCGTGCCGGAAAACGGCTACTGGTATGACGGCAAAATTTTCGATGAGAACGGCAGGCAGGTGGGCACCTATCCCCCTGAGGTAAATGTAATGGATCCCGACGTCCGGGTGAAGTACACCTATGACTGGAGCTACGGAGAGCGAAATGAGGGCGGCGTTGTCCGCAAGAAGGCGGATCTGTACAATCTGGTGACAGTCGGGCTGCTGGGCGACAGCAGCGGCGATTTCAGCTACAGTATTTTGCTGGATCTGGACACTGCCCGAAAGATTAACCGGGATCGCATCAAGTGGCAGAACAGCCAGAATCCCGGCGGAAATAAAGAAAAAGAGAGTGAGAGCTACAGCCGGGCGCTGGTGCTCAGCGACAGTCTGGAGCACACTATGGAGCTTACCTCGGCGATCAAGGCGCTGGGGCTGAACGCCTACAGCAACGCGGACTGGATCAAGCAGCAGGAAGAAACCCAGAACACTATGCAGATGGTGCTGGCCGGAATCGGATGCGTTTCTCTGCTGGTAGCGGCCATCGGCATTGCGAACACAATGATCATGTCTATCTATGAGCGTACCCGTGAGATTGGCATTATGAAGGTAATCGGATGCTATCTGAAGGACATCCGAACCATGTTTCTGGCTGAGGCGGCTTTGATCGGCCTGTTCGGCGGACTGGCCGGCGTGCTTCTCAGCTATGGGATTTCCCTGGGAATGAATTTCCTTGCGGCGAACGGCGACGGAACCTACCTGTTCGGCATGAGCTTCGGCGGCGATCCCTCCGCGAAGATGTCGGTCATCCCGCCTTGGCTGGCTTTGGCGGCCATCGGCTTTGCCATCTGCATCGCACTGGTTTCCGGCTTCTTCCCCGCCCGCCGCGCCATGAAGCTCTCCGCCCTGACCGCCATGCAGAACTGAGCGCAAGACCTCGAAGACCCTGCGAGCCTCCTGCCAAAGGGACGCGTCCCTTTGGCAGCCCGTCTTTTGGGGGTTATGGGGGAAGGGACGGGCTTTGCCCGTCCCCTCCTGCCTCGCTGATACTCCCTGCGTGATCGATCGTCCGCCTACCCATTTTTTCTTTACGAAAAAAGCGTATGGCGGGAATCAGGCTGTCTGCGCGGCAGGAGGACGGAAGTCTGTACAGACTTGCCCCCCTTTTTCCGCCCCTAAAAAAGCCCTTAAAATTACGGGTTCCAAGGGGATTTAATCCCCTTGGCGGACCTCGAGATCTTGGAATCCGGGTCACAGCAAAAGCAGGAGCTCGCTGAGGAGCTCCTGCTTTTTGCTGTTTACTTACAGGGTGCTGTAGAGATAATCGACCCAGACGGTGCTGATAGCCTTGCTTTGCATCTCCTGGCCGGTGGCTTTGGCGGCCGCCAGCTCGCCCAGACCCAGCTGCGCGAAGAAGCGCGCCTCGGTTCCCATCCGCTCAATGGAGCGCTGCTGGCTCTGCTCGAAGGGCAGAGCAGCCGGGAAGCTCAGGAAATAATTCATTGTATCGCTGGAGAGCAGCCGATCGGCGGTGGCTTTCAGATCCGCAAAGATTCGGCTGGCGGCGGCGTAATCGCCCAGCTTCCGCAGCGCCAGGGCCTTATAATACATGGTGTGGGCCGGACCCTCGTACTGCCGGGCCGCTTCCCGGAGCTCCCGCTCCGCGGACCCGCTGTCCCCTACGGCCTCATAGCCCAGGGCCAGATAGTAGCGCAGATGCGCGTCCCGATCCTGGTATCTGCGGCCCTCGTGATACTGAGCCGGATACTCGCAGGCGAAGCGGAACAGATCCAGCGCCTCCTGGGCTTTCCCCTGTTTCAGCGCTTCCATGCCCAAGGAGGTGTGAACAAAGGCGTGAAGGTTAGGCAGGTGGCCCTCGCCGCCCTCATAGCAGTAGAACGCTCCGTGATCCAGCAGCTCCTTGGCCTCCCTCAACCTGCCAACCCGGCAGAGAAGCTCAATGTACTGCAGCACCAGATCCTGACGCTTATCCACCAGATCCCGGTTGGATTCCAGCATGGCCAGCCGCTCCTGGGAGGAAACGCCCAGGGCCTTTGCCAGCTGATAGCTTTCATAGAAGATCCGGGGCTCCCGGCTGCAGGCCAGGGCCTGATCCATCTCCGCCTTGGCCGCTGCCCGATCCTGATAGTACTCAAAGAGCGCCTGGGCCAGGGCCCGATGGGGATCGGCAAAGTCCGGCCTCCGGCGGGCGGCGCACTGCCACCAGTCAACAGCGGGCACCTCGTTGCTCCGGGCATAGTACATGCAGCCCAGATAGTAGGGGGCCAAGGCGCCGCCGCCCTGCTCCGCAGCAAACTCCAGCACCTGGAAGTCAAAGGGACGGTTGGGGAACACCCCCTCCTGAGGAGCGCCTTCGCCCTGCTCCAGAGCGGCTGCGCAGCCTGCCTGATCTCCCAGCTGGTTCGCTGTCCAAGCCTGATAGAACCGGGAAAGCGCCGTGTGATTGGGGCAGAGCTCCAGCGCCTTCCGGCCCTCCGCCCAGAGCCCGGCGGAAAGATAGGTTTCCGCCAGATCCAGGTAAGCCCCGGTTTTGCTTCCCAGGATGGAAACCAGTTCCTTTCCGGCGTCTTCCTCCCCGCAGAGGTACAGGGTGAACAGGGAGGCGCTGTCCAACGGATCGTAGGCCAGCATGGCCCGGGCGGACTCCCTGGCCTCTTCGGTCCGGCCCTGACGGAGCCGGATGGCGGAGAGCTGAGCCTTTCCGCGAAGGGAATGGGCGTTCGTCTCCAGGGAAGCCTCCAAATCCTCGGCAGCAGTGACTAGATCGCCCAGACGGCAGTCGATCTCAGCGGCCTGCTGGAGCGCCGCGCTCTTCCAGGCATAGCCCCAGGCCGCCCGCTTCAGGGCAGAAAGGGCTTCCGAATCCAGCCCCAGCTGCTTGAGCACCAGGCCCAGCTGATAGTAACATTCCATATCAATGGGATTGGGGTTGCGGCTGACGAACCGCTTCACCGCTTTTTCCAGATACTCCCGGGCAGCCTGGAGATCCCGCTTCCGGTACATGAGCACGCCCATGGCCAGATTGCAGCGGATGTCTCCGGGATCCCGGTTCAGCCCCTCCAGATAGTAGACCTCGGGACGGATCAAGGCATGCTTGTACTGCTCGATGTGCATCCCGTGGATCCAGAGCTCGTCAACGGTGGGGATTGCCTCGGGCGGCTGGGGCTTGGTGCGGGCCGCGGGAACCTCCTTGCCGTCAAAGAACATGGGCAGCTTCCGCCAGGAAACCAGCTCCCGTCCGCCGCAGCCGGTCAGCCGGGCGACCACCTGGTCAACCTCCTCCGCGCCGGTGCGGCAGGTGTAGACCTGTCCGGGCATGGCGTCGAAGGAATGGGACTCGCCGTTTGCCTCCAGGGTGACGGAGCCGGGGGCGGTAACATTGAAGGAGACAGCCACCCCCTCTTCATCCTTCCAGACGCCGATAGCGCCCTCGTTGGTGGCGTTTTTCAGGTCCCGGATCCCCTTGAGGGAATACCAGCGCTGCTCAAAGGTCTTGGTTTCGTAGGGCATGATCCAGGTGAAGTCCGGCTGGTTGTCGGTGAAGCAGCCGGTCATGATTTCGATGTAATCTCCGTCCTCGTCGGTCAGATTTTTCTGCCAGGCGGTGCCGTAGTCGGCGGTGCCCCAGGCGAAGAACTTCTTTCCGGGGGAGAGATAGCGGTCCGCCACGTGGACGGTGCCCATGTCCCTGGAGTCATCGTAGCCCGCCATGAAGGAGTACTGGGAGTCAAAAATGAAGAAGGAGCTGCCACCCTGGATATTTTTCACATAGCGAATGTCAATGCCGTCCTTGAGGTCCACCCCGGCGAAATTATTCTTAACAATCGGGAAGGGGGAGACATGGGTCTTGTCGTGGAAGGTAATGTAATCAATATCCGGGGGGAACATGAGCCGGTAGCTGTCATTCACATGGACAGCCAGATTGGCCCACCAGTGGAAAGCCTCCTTCTGAGGCGTGGGATTGTAGAGCTTGATTTTCGCAGTGATGTAGGAGCGGTCCGGATGGATGCTGACGCCCATCAGACACTTCTGACCGTTTTTGCTCTCGGTTTCGCCCACCCAGGCGGTAACGCTGCCGTCCGCTTCCTCCTCGATCAGGGATTCCACAGGCTGGAAGGTGGTGGGCCGATGATGCTGGGGCCAGTTGAACTCAATGCCGCCGGAAACCCAGGCCCCGTTCAGGCCGATGAGAGCGGGCTTAATCACGTTGTTTTTGTAGACAAAGTTGTAGTCGTTGATTTTGTCGTAGCCCTCGT
This sequence comes from Oscillospiraceae bacterium, assembly GCA_022791945.1. Lineage (GTDB taxonomy): Bacteria > Bacillota > Clostridia > Oscillospirales > Ruminococcaceae > Paludihabitans. Next base: position 17,054 of record JAAVZY010000107.1, read on the forward strand.
AGATCCGGCCGCCCAGCTCGGGCAGAACCGTCACCCGGATAAAGTCGTTTTCCATCCGGAGGGCCCGGTAGGTGTGGCTGTCGTTCCGTTCCATCCGGAGAATGTCCTTGTTTTTATAGGGATAGATATCCCCCTTGGTGCCCTGGTTGATCCGGAGGCGGTAGAAAATCGGGAGCCGCTCCTCCTCGCCCAGCTCATAGGTGGGGATCACCAGCTCCTCCTGCCAGATGCGCGCTTTTCCATGCTCCATAGCTCTGACCATCCCTTTCCGGCGGGCAGACCCCGCCAATCCCATGTATCGATTGGTTATGTAACCATCCATTCCCTCTGCACAGAGGGATGCTATATGCTGATAATAGCATGGTAAACGATGTCTGTCAATTCATCCGCACAGGTTAATTTCTGATTAATTTCTCCGCTTTTACCAAAGATTTTACCACGCCAGAGGCCCCTGTATCCCCAAGTCATTCCTGCCCGGCCGGGAAGGACAAGGCCGCGAGAGCTCTGCTCTCGCACTCTCGCCAAGGGGAAGGGATTCCCCTTGGATTCCCGTCTTTTTAAGGGCAAAGGGGGTGGGGGGTTCAAGTCTGTACAGACTTTTTGCTCCCCGCCTCTGATGGTACTCCCTGCAGGGACGATCGCCCGCCTACCCATTTTTTCGTAAAGAAAAAATTCAGCCCCATAGGCGGCGTAGAAACTGCGACGCAGAAAGTCTCGAGCGTGTTCTGCTGCGCTCGTACCCTCTGCGGCGCAAGGAGTCTCCCGTACGCAGGAGGGAGCTTTTTTCTTTACGAAAAAAGCGTACTGCGGGAATCAGACTCTCTGCGTGGCAGGAGGAAGGAAGTCTGTACAGACTTGACCCCACCCCTTTTTCCGCCTCTAAAAAAGCCCTTAAAAATTACGGGTTCCAAGGGGATTTAATCCCCTTGGCGAGAGCGCGAGAGCAGAGCTCTCGCGGCCTTCCCGCAGGGAAAGGTCAGTGCAGCGCCAAGCCTCTTACTTCTTGAAGAGCTCCAGGATATCGTCGAAGTTGATGTCCTTGTCGTCATCGTCGGAGCCGTCCTTGCCGCTCTTCAGGATGGAGTCTGCCATATTGTTGGCAGCCACTGTGTCTCCACGGGAATTGCCGTTGCTGTCGAAGCCGGTGGCAATAACTGTGATCTGCATCTCATCGTCAAAGCTCTCGTCAAAGGCAACGCCCCAGAAAATATTCGCGTCCGGATGGGCCGCATCGGAGATCATCGAAGAAGCAAAGGACGCATCGTCCAAATCAATGTCCGGAGAAGCCGTAATATTGATAATAATGCCCCTTGCGCCGTCAATGGAAGTCTCCAGGAGCGGACTGGAAATAGCGGCCAGAGCGGCGTGCTCCGCCTTGTCCTTGCCGGAGGCGCGGCCCACGCCCATATGGGCAAAGCCGGCGTCCCGCATAACAGCGCTTACATCCGCAAAGTCCAGGTTGACGATACCGGAAACATTGATCAGATCCGCAATGGACTGAACGCCCTGCTTCAGCACCTCGTCAGCCGCCCGGAAGGCGTTGACCAGGGTCAGCTTGGTATCCGAAATCAGCTTCAGCCGCTCATTGGGAATAACTACCAGCGAGTCCACGTGACGCGCCAGCTCGTCCACGCCCTTTTCTGCGTTTTCACAGCGGCGGCGCCCCTCAAAGGCAAAGGGCTTGGTCACTACGCCAACAGTCAGAATGCCCATCTCCCGGGCGATTTCCGCAATCACCGGCGCCGCGCCGGTGCCGGTGCCGCCGCCCATGCCCGCAGTAATGAAGATCATCTGAGAGCCCTTGATAACGGACGCGATCTCGTCCCGGCTCTCCTCCGCGGCCATGGCTCCCTGCTCCGGCTGTCCGCCTGCGCCCCGCCCCTTGGTGAGCTTGGCGCCGATCTGGATCTTGTAGGTGGCCTTGGAATTCCGGAGAACCTGCTGGTCTGTATTGATAGAGACAAATTCCACGCTCTTCATCCCGCTGGAAATCATCCGATCAACCGCGTTGCCGCCGCCGCCGCCTACACCGACGACCTTTATGTTTACAATGGTATCGCTGTCATTGTTGTCCAAAGTGAAATTCATATTCCTCTCCCCTGCTTCCCTGATATGGTAGGACACACCCATGTCCGCGGGCCCTTTGCTGTGGAGCCGGGTATCCCTATAATGACCCTTATTATCTATATTAAACAATCCGGAGGGTTTCGTCAATATCTTACGCAGAACTTTTTGCAGCTTTTTGCGGGATTCAAGGAAAAACCATTGCAGATCCTCCTGATTTGGAAATAAATGTGAATTCATAGCCGCTTCGCCTCACTCCTCCGAAGCGGCCGCCCGCTCGTCTCCGGGAAGATCGTGGCCGATGCCCGCCAGAGGCGGCTGTGCGTCCTGCCGCTCCTCCGGGAGGGTGATCTGTCCGGTATCCCGGTAATAGTAGGCCCCATTGTGAAGGGTAGCGTCGATGACGCCCACAGCGTCCCCGGGAACGTTGGCTTCGATCAGTTGCCGGACCCGTCCCAGCTCATAGGCGAAGTCTGTCAGTCCCCCCATTTTCAGCTCCAGGCGATCCTGATAATAGAGCTTGATGAAAGCCACGTCGGTAAGATCGATATAGCCGATGTCTTCCAGCTCAACCTCCGCGATTCCCTCCAGGACGGTTTCCAGGATCTCCAGCTTGTTCTTTTCCATGTCAAAGTCCTTCAGATAGTCCCCGAGCTCCGCGTCGGAATAGTCGCAGCCGATGACCAGCGGGATCCCCGGCTCCTCCGGGCGCTCATTGCTGACCGAAATGACCCGGCTGCCCTTGCTGACGCTGAAGTACTGGCCACTATAGACGGAGACTGCCATCAGCTGGGAGGGCTCCACGGTAATGACCACCGTGCTGGGGAGCTTTCGGGAAAGGGTCACGCCGTCAATGGTAATAAACTGGTTCAGGATGGAGGTTTCCGCCCTGCGGGTATTGATCCGGAACAGGTTGTCCTCTTTTTTGATGCCGGAGGCGGCAATGATCTCCTGGACAGGAAGCGCGCCCGCCCCCTCCACCTGGATATGCTCAATCCGGAACAGCACCGTCAGGGAAAGGACTGTTCCCACTGTCAGCAGCAGAAACAGCAGCAGCAGATAATACAGGATATAGTTTTTCTTGTGCCGGATCCGGTGACGGCGGACGCTGCCCCGGATCTGCTCCTCCCGGCTCGGCTTGCGGGGCTTTTTTCCAGCCCGCTTTCCGGCCTGCCGGATGAGCTTTTCCGTGTGGCGGTTCACCATGTCAAAAGTCTCCATGGGGTCCTCCCGCGGCCCCGATCGGCCGCGGGAGGACGGAGGCCCGGTTGCCCGCTTGCTTCCCTGGTATTTCATCGCTGTAACCCATCCTTGTGTGTTGGCTTCCGTGGGATCTTCATATGGTCGAAGGGCAGGGGCGCCCCCCCTGCATTCCCCTCCTGTTCAGCGCCTTGGAAGGGCGGGGCGGTTCGGTCTGTGCGGATTTCCCGCTTCGTTCGCAAAGAAAAAGCGCAGCCCTGCGCGGGGGGATCGTTCCTGCGGCGCTCCTGTTCCCCGCCCCGCTATTCCCGGATCCGGCGGACGCTGCCGCCCAGGACGCTGAAGGCGTCCTCAATGGCTTCGTAGCCCCGATCGATATGGCCCACGCTCCCGATCCGAGTGATGCCGTCCGCCGCCAGGGCCGCAACCACCAGGGCGGCTCCCCCACGGAGGTCGGTGGCTTCTACGGAGGCCCCGTAGAGCTTTTCCACGCCCCGCACCACGGCTACCTTGCCTTCCGTATGGATATCCGCCCCCATCCGGCAGAGCTCGCCGACGTGCTTATAGCGGCTCTCGAAGATATTCTCCACAAAGACGCTGGTTCCCTCCGCCCGGGCCAGCATCGCCATGATGGGCGCCTGAGCGTCTGTGGGAAAGCCCGGATAGGGCATGGTCCGCAGCTCCTTGACCGCGGTGAGACGCCTGGGGCCAATCAGATGGATTCGCCCCGGCTCTGTCTCCAGGCGGCAGCCCGCCTGCTCAAACACCGGCAGAACACTTTCCATATCCCCGGAATGGGCGCTGGTCAGCAGGATTTCCCCGCCGGTGACCGCAGCCCCGCAGAGATAGGTAGTGGCGGCAATCCGATCCGGCATGACCGTATACTCCGCCGAATGGAGCCGCTCCACGCCCTCCACCACCAGGGTGCTTTTGCCCGCGTCCCGGATACGGGCCCCGCAGGCGGTCAGATAGTTGGCCAAATCCACGATCTCCGGCTCCTGGGCCGCGTTGTGGATCACCGTCTCTCCCTGGGCCAGCACGGAGGCCAGAAGGATATTCTCCGTGGCTCCCACGCTGGGGAAGGACAGGGTAATCTTTGTTCCCTGAAGACGACCCTCCGTCCGGCAGTCGATGCAGCCATATTCCTCCGTAATCTGCACGCCCAGCCGTTTCAGGGAGGCAATATGTAGGTCGATGGGGCGCGGCCCCAGCTCGCACCCTCCAGGGAAGGAGAGGCGGGCCCGGGAAAGCCGGGCCAGCATCGCCCCCAGGAATACAATGCTGGAGCGCATTTCGTGCATGAGCTTTTCCGGGATCTCCGTATGGGCCGCTCTGGAGCTGTCGATCACCAGCGCGTCTTCCTCCCGCCGGACCGTGCAGCCCAGCACCTGGAGGATCTCCACGGCGGCATCCACGTCGGTCAGCCGCGGGCAGTTGTACAGGACAGTCTCTCCGCCGGACAGCAGGCTTGCGGCGAGAATGGGCAGAGAGCTGTTTTTGGCGCCATGTACAGGAAGCTCGCCCAGCAGCCTGGCCCCTCCCTGGACCATCAGTTTATCCAAATCAATCCACCCCTTCACGCTTTTATGCAGCTGCGCCTGCCGGGAAGGTCCCGGCGGACGGAATCACTTGCAACTCATCTTATGCCTGGGTGGGGGGATTGGTGCGGGCGGGCTCAGCGCCCGGCCGCCAGCTGGGAAAGCCCGTCGCAGATTCGCTTTGCGGTATCCAGAATGGCCAGCTCAGAGGCCCGCTGGGACAGCTCCTGGAGCCTTTTCGGGTTCTCATACAGGTCCCGTACAAGGGAGACGACCTTTTCACTTGAATAATCCTTCTCCTCCAGCAGCAGGGCCGCTCCCCGGCTGACAAGCACCATGGCGTTGTGATACTGATGGTTTGCCGTCACGTTGGGGGAGGGCACCAGAAGGGCTGCTTTTCCGGTGGCTTCAATTTCGCTGATGGTGATAGCGCCCGCCCGGCTGATGAGCAGATCCGCCGCAGCCATGCAGGCGTCCATATTATCGATGAACTCTGTCACCCGGACCCTGGGACAGTCTCCGAGCCGGACGCCCCGCTCCTCCAGGAACCGGGGAAACTTCTCCCGTCCCAGCCGCCCGTAGCCGTGGATATGGTTGATCTTCCCCTCCCGGCCGTGCCAGGCAATGAGATCCGCGCCGATCCGGTTCAGGGCGTCCGCTCCCAGGCTTCCCCCGAAGGAGAGGATGCAGAAGGAGTCGTCCAGCCCCAGCTCCTGCCGGGCGGCCCGCTTGGATTTATAGACCACGCTGTCCCGGACGGGATTTCCCACCACCTGACAGGGAGACTTGGGGGCCAGATGGGCCTTGGCCTCCTCCACGGCAAGAAAAACCATGTCGGCATGCTTGGCCAGCATTCGGTTGGTAATGCCGGGGAAGGCGTTCTGCTCGTGGATGGCGGTTTTGATTCCCATGCGGGCGGCTTCCATAACCACGGGGCCGCTCACGTATCCCCCTGTGCCGATCACCACGTCCGGCTGGAACTCCTGAAGGATTTTCCTGGCCCTGGGCCGGGCCTTGATCACCACCTCCACGGTGTGAAGATTGTGGAGAATATCCTTGGGAGCCATGCTCCGGTAGAAGCCCTGCACCCGGATGGGCGCGAAATCAAAGCCGGCCTTTTCCACAAGGCTGGCCTCCATCCCGTCAGGCGTGCCCGCGTAAAGGATCGCCCCGGAGGGATCGTTTGCCCTGGCGTATTGGGCGATGGCGATGGCAGGATTGATGTGGCCGCCCGTCCCGCCGCCCGTCAGCAGCAGTCTCATTCCATCTCTTCCTTTCTGCGTGTCGGGGAAGACCTCGAGGACGCCGCCCTCAAGATCTTTCCCTACATCTTTTCCATGACGGCATTGCGGGAGATATTCAGGAGGATCCCCATCTCCCCCAGCTGCATCAGCAGAGCGGTGCCTCCGTAGCTGAAGAAGGGCAGGCTGATGCCCGTATTGGGGACTGTGTTCGTCACCACCGCAATATTCAGGATTGCCTGCACCACTACCTGAGTCGTCAGGCCCACGCCCAGCATGAACCCGAATTTGTCCGGCGCCTTTGCCGCGATGGAATATCCCCGCAGGGCGAACAGCACAAACAGCACGATGACCAGCAGTGCCCCGATCAGTCCCAGCTCCTCGCAGATGATCGCAAAGATAAAGTCATTATAGGGCTCCGGCAGGTAGAGATACTTCTGCCGGGAATTGCCGATGCCCCGGCCCATGATTCCACCCGAGCCGATGGCGATCAGCGACTGAATCGTCTGCCAGTTCTGACCTTGGGTATCCTCAAAGGGATGGAGCCAGCCGGAGAGCCGCCCGGTGATATACTCAATGCCCTTGACCGCCACGATCATGGCGATGCCTCCGCCCGCGCAGGCCGCAAGCACGCCGAACCACCGGAACTTGGTCCCCCCCACAAACATCATGACAAACCCGATGGCGAAGATCAGGATCGTTCCGGACAGGTGGGGCTCCAGCATCATCAGCCCCGCGGTTACCAGCAAACAGATCGCAAAGGGCATGACCCCATACTGAAAGGTCCCCATCCGTTTATAGTTCAGGGCCACCAGATGGGCAAACATCATAATGATCGCAAACTTCATGAACTCTGAGGGCTGGAAGGTGGTAAACTCCAGATCGATCCACCGCCGGGCCACGGTTCCCAGGTCCGTGCCGATACCGGGCACCATGACCAGAATCAGCAGCAGAATACCCGCCCCGAAGATGGGAAACACAAACCGCCGGTAGACCCGGTAATCCACAAAGGAAAGGATGAACATCACCGCCACGCCCGCCACCGCAAAGAGAATATGCTTGCGGATGAAGTGAAAGCTGTCCCCGGTTTTGCTCAGCGCCGCCGGATAGCTGGCGGAAAAGACCATAATCGCCCCATAGATCAGCAGGGCCAGGATGATGACCACAAAGGCCGTGTCCAGATGCTTATGGGCCTTTGCCGCAGCGGGAGCGGCCGCCCCCGCCGGAAGCCGCTGCCCGTTGGAAAGCCGCTCTCCGCCGCGGCCTGGACCGTAGGAGCGTTTTGTACGCCCGGTTGCAGTTGCCAAAGACATTGCCCTCCTGATGATTGGTTTTCACGCTCCCCCGTCAGCGGAGCAGGGCCGCCGCCAGTCCTATGGCGGAGGTGAGGACGGTGACCAGAGAAAAGACGATGACAATCTTATTTTCGCTCCAGCCGCAAAGCTCAAAGTGATGGTGGATCGGCGCCATTTTGAAAAACCGCTTCCCGTGGGTGGCCTTGAAATAGCACACCTGGATAATATCCGAAAGGGCCTCACAGCAGTAGACGAAGCCGCAGAAGAACAGAAGGAACTCCATCCGCACCCCAAACCCCAGGGCGCAGAGCACGCCTCCCAGGAAGAAGGAGCCGGTATCCCCCATAAACACCTTGGCGGGATGGGCGTTGAACAGCAGGAAGCCCACGCAGGATGCCGCCAGCGCAATGGCCATAACGTGCATCTCCATATAGTTGGGCAGCAAGCCGGTGAGCAGCATGAAGAACACTGCCGCCACCATCGTTACCGAGCCGCAAAGTCCGTCCACCCCGTCGTTCAGGTTGACCGCGTTCACCATCCCCACAAGCAGGATGCCCGCCAGGGGATAGTAGAACCAGCCCAGCTCCAGATCTCCCAGGAAGGGGATCCAGACCGCAGTGGAGCGATCCCCCAGATACCACCGGAAGACCAGGTAGAGGGCGGCCACCAGCGCCTGCAGGATCAGCTTCTGCCGGGCCCGGAGGCCCAGGTTGCGCTTCATAACCACCTTGATATAGTCGTCAGAAAAGCCGATCAGCCCGAACAGCAGCGCCATCGTCAGCCCGCCGAACAGGGACATTGCCTGGGGGCCGCGCCCGGCGGACAGCAGGCAAAGGTATCCTGCGATGACGCCCGCCGCAGTCCCCACAACGAAGAAGAGCCCGCCCATCAGGGGGGTGCCCTGCTTGCTTTCGTGCCACTTGGGGCCGTCCTCCCGGATGGTGCCCTTGCTCAGCCGCCGCAGCAGGGGAAGCAGCAGCACCCCTGTCAGCACCGTGGCGGCAAAGGCCGTGGCCAGCGTAATCATGATGAACATTCCGTCTATCTTCTCCCCTCTGTTCCGTCCCTGCCCGCCGCGCGGGAAGGCAGCCATTCCCCCACAAAGCCGGCGGCCCTATTCCTCATCGCCGCTTTCCGCCTGGAGCTGCCTGTTCACCAGCTCCGCAACCTCCTCCAGCCGCATTCCCCGGCTGGCCTTGTAGATCACAGCGTCTCCCGGCTTCAGGTGCTTCCCCAGCCAGGCCGCAAGCTCCTGGGGCTCCTGAAAGCTCTTTACCTGCTTCATGCCCACCATCATGGCGCCCCGCTTGATGTCACGGGCCCGCTCCCCATAGCAGAGCAGTCCGTCCACCCGGGAGCGGGCGACCATCCGCCCCACCTCCAGGTGGCTCTCCTCGCTGAGATCGCCCAGCTCCAGCATATCCCCGAACACGCAGTACCGCTTTCCGGCGCATTCCATGCTGGTGATCACGTCCAGCGCGGCCCGCATGGAGTCCGGGCTGGCGTTGTAGCAGTCGGCAATGACGGTGACGCCGCCGACCTGCTCCTGCTTCTGGCGCAGGCCCGCGTTCCGGTAGAGGCGCATGGCCCGGACAATCTGCTCCGGATCCATGTCTGCCACCATGCCCGCGCAGAAGCCGGCCAGAGCGTTGTAGACATTGTGTTTCCCCACCGCGGGCACGCTGGCCTGGATGGTCCGCCCGTAGAAGTGGATGGTAAAACAGGTGGAACCGCCCTTGATGGAAAGGTCCGAGGCGGTCACGTCCCCATCCTCAAAGCCGTAGTAGATGATGGGATGCTCTGTCAGATCCGGAACCGTCCGGAGGAGATCGTTGTCCCCGTTGAGAATCAAAGGCGCGTCCTGGGACATGGAGTCGGTGATCTCCAGCTTGGCCCTGAGGATGTTCTCCCGGCTGCCCAGCGCCTCCATGTGGGAAACGCCGATATTGGTTATAATGCCCACATTGGGGACACATACCCCTGTCAGGGCGCTGATTTCCCCAAAGCCGCTCATGCCCATTTCCATCACCGCGTTCTGATAGCTGCTGTCCAGGTTGAACATGGTCATGGGCATCCCGATCTCATTGTTCAGGTTCCCCTCCGTCTTGAGGGTTTTCCCCTTGGCCCCCAGAATCGCGGCCACCATCTCCTTGGTGGAGGTTTTGCCCACGCTCCCAGTAATGCCCACCATGAACACCCGGAACAGCCCTCGGTAGTACCGGGCCAGATCCAGCAGGGCCTTCCTGGTGTCGGGCACCAGGATGACGCCCTCCCGCCCGGGAACAGGCCGGGAGGTGATCACCCCCGCCGCCCCCTTTTGGTACGCCTGCTCAATAAAATCGTGGCCGTCAAAGCGGTCCCCCCGGATGGCGATAAACAGGCTCCCCTCCTTGATTTTGCGGGTATCGGTGCAGATGCTCTCAACCGGGCGCTCGCTTGCGCACTGAGCGCCCACCGCCTGTGCCAGCCGGTTCAGCGGCAATGCTTCCATTTCCGCCGCCTCCTTTTCTTTCAGTCTCCCAAGCCCCATGGCCTGCTGTCAATGAACGCCTATGAATCCGCCCCGCCCCCCATGGAGCGGAGGATCCCCTCCACCAGCCTGCGCTCGTCGAAGTAGAGGGTCTTTCTCCCCAGTACCTGGTAGCGCTCGTGCCCCTTCCCCGCCAGGATCACCGTGTCCCCCCTCCTGGCAATGGAGAGGGCATAGCGGATGGCCTCCCGCCGCTCCACAATCGCAATGCAGCTCCGGGCGGTTACGCCCTTCATAATATCTCCAATAATGGCTCCAGGATTCTCCGTCCGGGGATTATCCGAGGTGAGCACCAGGAAGTCCGCGTACCGGGAGGCGATCTCCCCCATCTGAGGGCGCTTGCCCCGATCCCGGTCCCCGCCGCAGCCAAAGAGCAGGATGATCCTCCCCTTGACGTATTCCCGGGTGCTCCGGAGCAGGTTTTCCAGCCCATCCGGGGTGTGGGCGTAATCGCAGATCACCCGGAAGCCCAGCCCGGTAGGAATCACCTCGTTCCGGCCCCGGATGGGCCCCAGCTCCGGCAGCTCCGCCAGGATCCGCTCCAGGGAGAGCCCCAGCTTCAGGCAGGCCCCGATGGCGGAGAGGGCGTTCTGGACAGAGTAAATCCCCGGAATTCCAAAGGAAACCGGATACCGCCCGCCCCCGTGGCAGAGGGTGAACCGCACCCCCTCCTCCCCGCAGCGGATCTCCTCGGCGAAGAGATCCGCCCTGGGATCTCGGGTGGAGCAGCCCAGCATGGGAATACTCAGCCGCTTCGCCAGCCGGGCCCCGTAGGGATCGTCCAGGTTTATGACACCGCTGGCGCACTGGTCAAACAGGCTCTCCTTGGCATGGTAATACGCCTCCATCGTTCCGTGGTAGTCCAGATGATCCTGCGTCAGATTGGTAAACGCCCCCACGGCAAACCGCAGGCCAATCAGCCGCCCCTGATCCAGCGCCTGGGAGGAAGCCTCCATCACAGCCACCTGAAGCTCCTCGTCAGCCATCTCCCGCAGAAGCCGGTGAAGATCCCTGGGATCCGGGGTGGTGCGGGGCAGCTCCCCCTGCCGGAGGCTTCCGTCCCGGAGGGGGAAGGCCCACTGGATGGTAGAAAACAGCCCCGCCCGTACGCCGGCCGCAGTGAGCAGCCGCCGAACCGTGGTGGCCACGGAGGTTTTCCCGTTGGTGCCGGTAACGGCGGCAAGGCTCAGCTCCCGGGCGGGATTGCCATAGAAGTTGGCGCAGATCCGGGCGTAAGCGCTTCGGGTGTCGGGGGTGAGGATCTGCCGCCGGCAGCCCACGTCCTGCTGGCAAAGCACCGCGGCGGCGCCGGCGGCTTCCGCCTGGGCGGCGAAGCTGTGGCCGTCCGCCTGCCTGCCCTTCAGGCAGACAAACAGACGATCCCGAAGCTCCTCCTGAGAGTCGGCGGCGATTCCCGCAGCGTCCCTCCGGGCCAGGGAGGGATCCAGAGGTGGCGCGGAAAGCTCCACCCCTTGAAGCATATCAGACAACAGCATCAGACGCAACTCCTGTCAATGGAATTTCCTTTTCACGTCCTTTGCTGAGAAAGAGAAAACGGGCTTTCCGCCCTGGGCGCGGATGCAAGGGATTAGTCGCTGTAGAACTCCACGCTGGTCAGGGTGATCACAGTGCCTACGGGAACGCTGTCCCCTACCGGCAGATCCTGGAGGGTGATCTGCGAGCTCTCATCGTTCGCAGTAGCGCCCTCCACGATTACGTTGAAGCCCATCCCTTTCAGCCTGCTAATGGCTGCGCTGGGCCGCATCCCCCGCACATCCGGAACCGTCAGGCTCCGGCTTTCAGAGCTGTCCATATAAATGTATACCTTCCCGTCCTTGGGAATAGAGGATCCCACCGAAGGCACCTGCCGGACAATGGTATCCCCTTCGCCGATGATCTCTGGCTTTCCAAGCCCTACGGAGGAGAGCTTCGTCTCCGCGTCCAGCTCGCTCATGTTCAGCAGCAGGGGCATGGTGACATTCTGAATCTCCAGCTCCTCAGCGGTGTACTTGGGCGAGATCCCCAGATACGGCAGGGTGTCCGCCAAAATCGCCGCCGCCGGCGGCATGGCGACCACGCTTCCATAATACTGTCCCTCGGCGGTGGGCTCATCCACCAGGCAGAGCACCGCAATCTGCGGGTCGTCGATGGGCGCCACAGCGATATAGGAGGCCACGTACAGATTCTTTTCCGACTTGAACAGCTTCTGAGCCGTACCGGACTTGCCGCCGATCCGGTAGCCTGCCACATAGGCGTTGGTGGTGGGCTTTTCCGTCACGACCGTTTCCATAATCGTACGCATCACTGCGGAGGTTTCCGAGGAGATTACCTGATGGCGCACCTCCGGCTGAACCGATTGGATCACGTTGCCCTTATCGTCCAGCACATCCTTGACCACATGGGGCGTGCCCAGATAGCCCCCGTTGACCACAGCGGAAACCGCCGTAATCAGCTGGATGGGCGTGATGGAGTTAGACTGTCCGAAGGAGCAGGAGGCCAGGGCCACGGTGCTTTTCAGATCCGCCTCGGTTTTATACAGGCTCCTCCCCTCGCCGGGCAGGTCGATGCCGGTCTTCTCCGTCAGCCCGAAGCTCTCAAAGTATTTATAGAACCGGGCGCTCCCCAGGTTCGCGCCGATCTGCACAAAGGAGGGGTTGCAGGAATCCACCACCGCATGGGTGAAATCCTCGGTTCCATGGGCTCTGGGATAGATGTGGCACTTCATATCCCGGTCGGCCACCTTGATCACCCCTCCGCAGTGGAAGGTGGAGTTCAGGCTGGAGGTTCCCTCCTCCAAGGCGGCGGAGGCTGTGATCAGCTTGAAGGTGGAGCCTGGCTCATAGTTGTAGGAAATGCATTTGTTGCTCCACTGGGCCCCTCTGGCGTCCCGGAGGGCCTGGAGCCGCTCCTCGTCGGAGGCGGCCGCGTCCACCAGGGCGGCCAGCTCGGGATCATAGATGGTATAGGGATCGTTCAGGTCAAAGGTTGGCATATTGGCCATGGCCAGAATCTCGAAGGTGTTCACGTCCATGACAATGGCCGCGCAGCCCTCGTTGGGATTGTGCTGGGCCATGACCTTGGTCAGGGTCTTTTCCACAAAGTGCTGAATGGTTTCGTCAATGGTGAGCACCAGGCTGCTGCCGTTGACAGGATCGTACCGTTCCTCGTTGGTATCGGGCATATTCTCGCCCCGAGCGTCCTTGAGGGACACCGTATACCCCGGCGTGCCGCTGAGGATGCTGTCATATTTCAGCTCCAGGCCGTAGAGCCCTCCGTCCGTGCCGGTAAAGCCAATCACCGAAGCCGCCAGAGTGGAATTGGGATAGACCCGCTTGGTATTCTCCGTCAAGTAGATTTCATCCGTGTAGCCGTTCTCCACAATGAAATCCCGGATTTTGATCTCCGTTTCCTCCTCGATCCGGTTTTTGATGTTCACATAGAGCTTGTTTGCGTTCTGATCGATTTTATCCAGGATGGTGGTTTCGTCCATCTCCAGGATCGCCGCCAGCCCCTTTACAATGGCCAGCTTATCCTTCTCCCCGATATCCCTGGGCGAGAGGTTCACGTCAAAGGCGGTTTTGCTGGAAGCCAGCGTCTGCATATTCCGATCGTAGATAGAGCCTCGGGTAGCCGGAATGGTTTCCGGGCGGTACTGATTGCTGTTGGCCTTTGCTGTATAAAAGCCATACTGAAAGACGCTGATGTTCACCAGATTGCACATTACTACGGAAAAGGACGCAATCACCGCAACCAGCACCGCGTATTTGAGCCGCTTTTTCATTTTCAGGCTTGGACCCATAAGCCTCCTCCTCCCCGGGGCTCCTCCCCATTTTTACGCAAAGGAGGGGACAGCAGCCTCGCTTCCCCTCATTCGCATACGATATAAAGTCAAGTGCCTCTTATATATATGAAGGGCCCTCCCCCTGATATGCTCAGCCCGCAAGGCTCCTGAACCACTGGAGCAGCTCCTCCCAGAAGGAATCCTGCTCGATCACCTCCGCCTTGTTCAGGGTATCGAAGTTGATATACTCAATCTGCTGGTTCTTCACTTCGGACATACCCAGATGTTCCCGCGCGTAGGCTTCGATATTGTTCAGTGAAAGCCTGGTTTCCAGCTGAAGCTGGAGGCTTGCGTTGGTATTTTTAATCTCGTTAAGCTGGCCCAGAAGCGTATTGTACTGATCGTTGAGCACCATCTGCTCCACCCGCGTATAAATCAGCATGGAAGCAAGCACCACTACAACCAGCATGTAAAGCACAGCCTTCGCGGCGCTGAAGCCCTTGGAAAGAGCCCGGCCGGGAACCTGCTTGATTTTCTTTTTCTCAGGCTCCTCAAAGCGCTGGTACTCATAGGCGGCGGATCCGTCGTAGCCGCTGCTGCTTGTGCCCAAGGGGATCACCTCCAATGACCGGTTCCTCCGGCAGGAGGAAGGCTACAGCTTTTCCAGAATCCGGAGCTTGGCGCTCCTGGATCGCCGGTTGACCTCCAGCTCCCCGGGAGCGGCGGTCAGCGGCTTTCGGTTGACCAGTCTGGCCCTGGGCTCCTTGCCGCAGACGCAGACCGGGAAATCAGGCGGGCAGGTGCATCCCCTGCACCATTCCTGGAAACGCCGCTTCACCATCCGATCCTCCAGGGAGTGGAAAGTCAGTATCACAAGCCTTCCCCCACTATGGAGGCTTGCGAACGCCTGCTCCAGCCCCTCGGAGAGGCTGTCCAGCTCCTGGTTGACCGCAATGCGCAGCGCCTGGAAGGTGCGCTTGCAGGGATTTTTTTCCCGCCGGGCGGCCGCGGGCATGGCCGCCTTTACAATCTCCGCCAGCTCAAAGGTGGTTTCTATTTCTTTGACCTCCCGCTGGCGCTGGATTCTCAGCGCAATGGACCGGGCGAAATTCTCTTCCCCGTATTCCCGCAGGATCCGGGCGATTTCATCTGCCGGCCAGGTATTCACCAAATCTCTGGCGCTGAACCCGCTTTGGCTCATCCGCATATCCAGAGGGGCGTCGGACTGATAGCTGAACCCCCGGGACGCCTCATCCAGCTGATGGGAGGAGACGCCCAGATCCAGCAGCACGCCGTCCAGCCCGTTAACGGACAGCGCTTGCAGCACGCTGTCCAAGCTGCGGAAGTTGGCCTGCACAACCTGTGCCTGGGGATATTCGCTCAGACGCTCTGCCGCTGTCTCAACGGCGTCAGGATCCTGATCCAAGGCGATCAAACGGCCGGTAGTCAGGCGCTTCGCAATCTCCAGCGAATGCCCCGCTCCTCCGGCGGTACCATCCAGATAATTCCCATCGGGCCTGACTGCAAGCCCTTCGATGCATTCCTTCAGCATGACCGAAACGTGACTGAATTCCATGGCGCTGCCCATACCTCTCTTTTTATCCAGTGCGGGCCGCCCCTTCGGCCTTGCGGGCAGCGCGTCTTCCCGTAACGCGCCGCCGGCCCCCGCTTCCTGAAAGCGGGGAGGAATGCTCAGGGGGAACCGTGAGCAGGCTCTCAGAAGCCCAGCTCCTCCATTGCGCTTGCGAGGACTTCCGAATCCGTCGCGGCACAGACAGCGTCCCAGCTGTCCCTGCTCCAAATCTCGCAATGATCGGACACGCCGATAACCACAGCATCCTTTTCCAGCTTGCCGTACCCCCTAAGGTTAGCAGGGAGGACAATCCGTCCCTGCTTGTCCGGCTCGGCCTCGCTGGCGCTTGCAAAGAAGAAGCTTTGCAGGACGCCCGCTTTGGAAATGGGCAGAGCCTTTATTTTTTTCTCAAGGATCTGCCATTCCTCAAGGGAGTAGACGAACAGACAGTTCTTGCCTAAGCCTTTCGCGATGATAAAGCGGAGCCCCAAATCCTCCCGGAGCCTGGCGGGGAAATTCAGGCGGCCCTTCGCGTCAATGCTGCACGGGTATTCGCCAATGAGCATTCCCCCACCCTCCTTTCGATTTCAGGGTGAATTCACCACTGGACACCACTTTTCACCACTAATACCTATTATAAAGGCTGCAAAATGAAAAATCAAGGGCGCTTCCAAATTTTTAGAAACTCTATAATGTGAAAAAAGCCCGAAATTCCGGGCTTTTTCAAACGTATGTTTGTACCTTGAGGGAAAAAAGGCACCCAGAGCCTGTTTCGGATCTCTGGGTGCGGCAATGTGCCCCCCCTTCCGCGTCAGTCCGCCCGGGGCATCGGATTGTACATTCTCACCGGTTCATAAGACGGAATAACTCCCGTGCGGTCTTTTCAGAGCATACGTATGTTATTGCTTCCTTCATATCGGAAGACCGAATGGACAGGCAGCATTTCTCAGCCCGCGCTTCCTCCGGGCCCGGATATCCTACGATCAGATACTCTACGCCAGTTGAAAATCTTATGGATACAGAAAAGCTGTAATTTAACGCAAGGTTAATATCTGCAAAATTCCCCGAAAAGGGGCTTATGACAGGACCGGCTTCTACAGAAACGGATTTCAGGAATCGGCTGATCCGTTCAATATCTTCCCTATCAGTGACTGTAATGTCTACAGTAGGACTGTACGCATCCTTTGCTCCTGTATACATTATCTGCGTAATATTTGACGTGCTCATATATGCAATCCATTGGATTTTTCCGTTAACAGACGCATTATTCCCGGATGCTTCCTCAGCCAGAACCCTTTCATTTTCATCGTCGGTATTTGGATTCAGGTAGAATGCGTATTTTCCAGCATCCGTGAAGACCAGAAATCCTACCATATCGCCGCTTTGAAAGGAAGCGCCCGTATCCAGTTTTTCCAAATCCGAAAGAAAGCTGACAGTTTGCGGATATGGATAAGAGTGATAGGTTCGGTTTTTATAGTCTAAGCTATAAAGACCGGTTACTGCTTCACCATGAAATGTGGCGCTGGCTTCCTCCTGCGCATTTTCAGAAACACTGCTTGAAGCCGATTCATCGGCTGATGCGCTTGACTCATCGGATACGGAAAACGATTCAGCGGAAGAGGAAACCGGGACACTTTCTTTCTGGGATGCCGCAGGCGGCTGACTGCTATTAACCGCATGAGACTCATCCCTTATTTCACCTGATATCAAAGAGGATGCACTTGAAATCTCAGCTTTCTCATTCGTGCCGCAGCCAGTGAGTAATAGTACTGCTATAAGAGCGAACAGCAAATGCTTTCTTTTCATATACAACACATCCTTCTGTATTCCCACTGTTCACTTATCAGGTTCTCATGTTCAAAGGCCCTTTGCACAATCGATATCAATGGTCAGGAAATCCATCTCAGGAAAAATTCCCGGATGCATTGCGCTTCTTTAAAAGGACGGGAATCCCCTCGGCGAGAGATCTTACCCTTCGACGCCGGATTCCGAAAAGATGCGGCGATGAGCATATCCGGCAAACTCCGTCAGCCGCTCCCTGTCCGACGCCGCTTCAAACGGAAGGGAATGCTGATAACTGTCAAGCGCCGCTTGGATGATTTCCCTATACCGGGCGTCTATCTGCTCCACGCCCCAGAGGCCGCCTTCCTTTTTGGAAAGGATCAGCCCGTCCGACTGATAGGCCAGAACCCGGCAGAGATTCAGGATGATGTAAACCGGATCCTCGAGAATATCTCTTTCCGCCTGTTCGATGTCCAGCCGTATGCTGTCCCGGTAGCATTCCTTCGGAACATTGCCGAAGGTGTCCTCTGCCGGTGCTCCGCAGAGGACAATGCAGGCGTTCCTTATGATTGTAAAATGCGCGGCGAGATCCTTGTCTGTACCGTTCATCTGCCGGCAGAATCCTTCTAGATCTTCCCGGCATCTGCTCAGATGGGCGTTGGAATAATGGAGCTCATATGGGGTAGGGTAGAGAAAATGCCGTGTATATTCCCTGAGAACTACGCTCATTTCCAGGCCCTTTTGGGGGCCTCTTTCGCTGATGTCCAGAAGCGCGGAAATGTATGCTTCCTTTTGGGCCTGGGAGGGACCGTCTTCCAGTACAACGATGAAATCTATATCGCTGTGATCCCAATGAAAACAGTTGAGCGCCATGGAACCATGGACATAAACGCCCGTCAGCTTCCCGCCGAACGCCTTTATGCTTGCCAGCCGGATTTCATCAAGAATCAGCTGTTCCCTGGAAACCACTTCTCCCCCTCCGTTTCAGCTCTTCCAGAATTATCTCATCCGCAGGGCAGAACGTATACTGCGGGATCTCCTCGGCGGTGATCCAGCGGATGTCATTGTGCTCCAGCATCTGCGGGGGCCCTTCCAGAATTTCCGCGTGAAACAGGGTCAGATGCACACTCAGATCCGGGTAGTCGTGCTCCACCTCCATGAACACGCTGCCGACGGAGAGAGTGACAGCCAGCTCCTCCTGACACTCCCGTATAAGCGCTTGGGGCTTTGTCTCGCCCGGCTCCACCTTTCCTCCGACAAATTCCCACAACAGGCCCCTGGCCTTGCCGATTGGGCGCTGACATATCAGAAACCTGTCTCCGTCCCAGATCAGCGCCGCCACCACCTCGGCTGTCCTTTTTTCCATATCCTTCACCGTCCTCAATCTGAGTATACCACAAACCCTCCGCCGGAGGAAGTCCCCAAGAAGCTGAAGGCCGCGAGACTCTGTCTCGCGTCTCTGCGCTGCGCCGCTAGCGGCGCAGCGGGGAAGGGATTCCCCTTGGATTCCCGTTATTTTTAAGGGCCTTTTTAAGGGCGGAAAAAGGGGTGGGGTCAGGTCTGTACAGACTTCCGGCTTTCTGCCACGCAGAGAGTCTGATTCCCGCAGTACGCTTTTTTCGTAAAGAAAAAAGCTCCCTCCCGGGTGCGGGATACTCTCTGCGCCGCACGGGAGTTCCTGCGCAGAGTACGCTCGAAATGTTCTGCGCCGCAGCTATTACCCCGCTCGTAGGGATGAACTTTTTCTTTACAAAAAAGTGGGCAGGCGGGCGATTGTCTCTGCGGGGAGTATCAGCGAGGCAGGAACCGAAATCCTGCCCCCATAACCCCCAAAAGACAGGAATCCAAAGGGAGCCAGCTCCCCTTGGCAGGTGCTCGAGGACAGCGTCCTTGAGGTCTTGCCCGGCCTGATCTTCCTGGCTGGTGTTATTTTCTTGACTTTTTCTGTGCTTTCAGAAATAATATATATGAGTTCGCGCTTTGAAAGTTCTGATTACAGAATAGGAGTGTGTAAATTGGAGACGCTGCATGTTTACGATATGATGATCATTGGAGGGGGGCCCGCCGGATACACAGCGGCACTGTATGCTTCCCGCGCGGGGCTGGATACCCTTGTTATCGAGCAGATGGCTCCCGGAGGACAGATGGCACTCACCGGGGAAATCGATAACTATCCCGGCTTTGAGGCAGGTATTGACGGCTTCACCCTCGGCACAAAAATGCAGCAGGGTGCGGAGCGCTTCGGCGCAAAAACCGTATATGCGGAGGTGAAATCCCTTTCCCTTCCTGAACAAGTCAAGCAGGCGGACACTTCCGCCGGCGCATTTTACGCAAAGACTGTTGTGATCGCCGCCGGAGCGAATCCCCGCAGGCTGGGCCTGCCCATGGAGCAGGAGCTGACCGGAAAAGGGATTCATTACTGCGCCCACTGCGACGGCAGATTCTACAAGGGCAGGACCGTTGCCGTAGTGGGCGGCGGAAACTCCGCGGCGGCGGACGCCCTGTATCTTTCAAACCTGGCCGCAAAGGTGTATGTAGTTCACCGCAGGGATTCCCTTCGGGCTACAAGGGTGTACCATGCTCCCCTAATGAAGGCTTCCAACGTGGAATTCGTCTGGAACAGCGTAATTCGGGAACCGATCGTAGGGGAACGCCTCTCTGGCGTGAAAATTGAACATGTGCAGACCCGGAACATCACAGAGCTTGCCTGTGACGGGATTTTCGTCAGCATCGGCAGAATTCCGGCCTCCGGCTTCCTGCAGGGCGCGCTCACCCTGGATCCCGCCGGATACATCATTGCCGACGAAAGCACACGGACAAATATAGACGGCGTCTTTGCCGTGGGCGACATCCGGACAAAATCCCTCCGTCAGATCGTCACCGCCGTTGCAGATGGCGCGGTTGCCGTCCACTTCGCTGAGGAGTACCTGGCGGAGAGCGGCCAGCTTTAAGGGAACAACGTAGGGATCTTCTAAAACCCTATTACAATTACTGCGATTCCTACCGCACTAAATTCTTACTCTTTTATTTTGTGCCGCGGGGATTTCAACGTCAAGATTTCCGCAGATCATCCGGCATTTCTGTGAGCATTCTATCCTCTCCGGAAATCGGCTCTAAGCTGGTTTTTACTCTTTTTCGATCAGATCCTCCACCACGCAGCACAGCGCCTTTGCAAGCATGATCAGATATTCAGCTTGTGCCCTGTTGATGTTTTTCCGCCGCTGCTCATATTGCTGAATGGTACGAAGCGGAACGCCGGACTGCTCTGCCAGCTCCCGCTGGCTCAGTCCGGCATTTTGACGAAGCAATTTCAAATTTGCCTCAGGTTTTGCAGCATGATACAATTCATCTATTTTGTCGCAGAACTGCCGGATATCCATCTCATGATACGGGGAATAGAGGCTGATAATACGCTTTACCGGCACATAGCGGATAATGTCCGCAAAGCGCAGCGCAGTTTCCCACTGATCACAGGGATGATTCCATGTCGGGGCAGAAGATGGCGAACTACATAACCGTTATGAATTCAAGTATGTATTTCTCTTTTTCAATCCCATTACACCTGTATTTATATTTAATACATACGAAATTCTTGTTTGTTTTTATTATTATTCTAAAATTTCTCGAATCAGAAATCTAGGCCGTTCCTTGGTCTCCAGATAAATCTTTCCGATGTACTCTCCAATTGTGCCAAGGGAAAGCAAAATCAATCCTCCGATTGCCCATATAGAGCAAAATATACTTTCCCATCCGTCTACGCCTTGGCCGAGAAATCGCTGGATTACCGAATATATAATACATACCAGTGAGATCAGGAAGATCAAAAGTCCCAATACTGTAATAAATCGAATTGGCTTGATCGACAGACTGGTGATTCCTTCTGCCGCAAGGGTCAGCATCTTTTTCAAGGGATACTTGCTTTCACCTGCAAGCCGTTCCTTGCGTTCATACTCTACAGTCGCTGTCTCATAGCCGATCATCGGAATAATCCCCCTGAGAAACAGGTTGACTTCCCGAAACTGGCCAAGTCCCTCCAGCGCTCTTCTGGACATCAGACGATAGTCAGCATGATTGAATACTATCTCTGCGCCCATTGTATTCAGGATCCGATAAAAGCTCTCAGCAGTAAAACGTTTGAAAAAGGTGTCCTTTTTTCGGGAAGAACGGACGCCATAAACAATATCGCAGCCTCTCTGACATTGCCGGATCATTTCGTCAATGGCGTCGATATCATCCTGCAAATCCGCATCCATGGAAATGGCCATATCACACCGATCCTTGGCCACCATCAGCCCGGCCAACAAGGCATTCTGATGACCGCGGTTGCGAGTGAGGTTCACGCCGCAGAAGCGCTTGTTTTCGCTATGAAGCCTTGCGATGATGTTCCAGGTTTGATCCGTTGATCCATCGTTCACAAAGAGAATCCGGCTCTCCTGCGAAATCTGTCCGGCGGAGATGAGAGACTCCAGCTTCCGCTCCAGCCGCCGGGCCGTCTCAGGCAGGACCTCTTCTTCTTTATAACAGGGAACAACAAGATAGAGAACATCATGCATCATAACACTCGCTCCTCACAATAATTACATTTATACATAATTAACAAAATAATAATCTGTTTGAAATAAAATTATATTATGCTAAATCCCCTCCAATTCATCTGTCCTTTTTTGACTCAAATATACTCAAAAGACCGCTTATTGAAAATGGAATCATCATCATATAATACGGGAATATGTACTGCGATTTTCCTTCCCAGAACGTGTGAAAAATAAACCCTCCTAATATAGTGAGTGGTATAATAAGCTGATCAAAGCATATGTTTTCTATTTTTATCCGGACGCAGTAAATTAGGAATCCGAATATGCATATGATCTGAAAAGAATGAAATTCAAACAGTAATAATTCATGTGCCGTACCAACATACATAGATAGCGCGAGATTACCAAGCGGCTTTTCATGTTCTCGATTATAAGACAAATTGAAGCATTCATAAGTTGGCTCACACCATTGCGATAACTCTTTTTTGAGAAAGAATTTTATTGCATACATAGGGTCTGAAACAAATTTGTCAATGGATTCCTTTACGGAAGTTCGCCCAATTTCCGCCGCCTTTTCCGTGCTGAAATCTACACTTTTTAAGGTGTTATATGGAAATCCATTATACCATCCGGGAGCTTTATTACTTTCCTGTAACCCCATTGCAACCCATAATATATTTGGTGTTCCATCTTCAATTTGATAGCCGCTTTGACATTCATAGTAAAGCTTTACAGTATTACTTCTCACTAAAACAAAGCTAAGAGCAATCAAAAGTACAGAAAAGATTTGTCTGCTGACTGTACCCCTCATTACTATAAGAATAATCAATATTGAAAAAGCAATATAGCCAATCCACATATTGCTCTTTAATAGAATAGACATACCCAAAAATAATCCAGAGAAAATAAGGCGACGCTTTTTATTATAAAAATAGAAGTTCATAAATTCATGGACTGACATTAAATAGAAGAGTAGGCTTGGTATAAGCGGGTATATAAATGTTGATAAAAAGACTGGCTGCCAACACAGAAAGAGAAGAAGAACAGCCAATTTCCTCTCCTTTTCATTGTGAATTACAAATTTAAAAATATTAATAATATACTTGTAGATTCCAATAACATAAAGCACATTGAGTAATCTCAGGATCAAATATCTTCCAGGTCCAGTAATCCGATATATCTGTTCAACATAAAGGGAAAAGGGAAGTTGAAAAGGATACCGTTGCAGATACCGACCCTTTGAGGACAGTGCGGAATAGTCATTGGCCAAAAAATGCTCTGCTGCATCCAAAATGCTGAATGGATCAAATTTCGGAACATCATATGCACTAAATATCCATAAAATTGAACCAACTGCTGCGGAGATAAATAAAATTTTTTCAAGCAAATTCTGCTGCATTTTATCTATTACGTCCGAATTGTAAAATATACTTATTATAAATAATAAAGAAGCACAGAACAGTATTTTCAAAACAGGAATACCAATATGATATTCAACAGTTTCTGTATTATCTACTAAGTCCGAAAAACATAGAATATTCATTAAAAGCAGCAATACAGAAAGAAGTATAAGCATGATTTTTAATGAACAGACGGCTATATCTGATATCTGTCCATTAACTTTATTCACATTTTGAAGAAGCTTCTTCATGCAATCAGAAATTCTCTTTGTAAATATAGGTATCACCTTCCTAATAGTATTTCAAACTCTCTTAGGCATTTATCATTATATTCCTGATAATCAATACTTAGCAGATTTGTTTGATTTGCATAAAGTTTCTTCATTCCCTCATAGATGCCGTCCTCCGAATCCTCAACCAAAATTCCTCCATACTTGGAGAGAAACCCATGTGGCCCGCTTACATCCGTTGATGCGATTGGTTTTCTAAATATGTCTGCCTCAAAAAGCGTCATTGGCAGTCCCTCATAAAAGGAACTCATAATGAAATAATTACAAGCTTTTAGGATAGGATAAGGATTCGATACCTGCAAAAGTAAAATGACTCGTTCTTCCAGTCCCATTTCCAGGACTTTTTCTTTCAGTTTTGAATATCCGTTCCTGCGGGAGTTTCCACCCATAATAATCAAATAGGCATCCGGATAATCCGACAGCAAACGCGAAAAGGCACTAACTAACCGCTCATGTCCCTTTTCCGGGGAAAACCGCCCAATATTGATAAACTTAGGAACATCTGAATGCATTACTTCTTCAAAGTGCTCCTGTGGAACAGAACATTTTGCTGTCTGATCCAGTTCAATTTTTTCCTCTCCTTTTTTCAGAATCCGATGGTAGTCGATCAGATTATGTACTACAGTAATATTTTCCTTTTTCCCAGAAATCTCAGCAGTGGGAGGAATGATATCCTCACTAACTGCAACAACATGATGATAAATTTGATAGGCATACTGCAGAACATCATAGCGCTGATTTCTTCTTGTTCGAATCTCACTGAGCATATCATTATGAACGAAAATACCATTGTTCGGGAATCGGCTGTAGAGCAAGGTAATCTCATCCTCATATCCGCAGAACTGGATTGCAGTATCGATCCGAGCATTTCCATAGGCGCGGAGCCACTCTTGGTCGAACCGTTTCCCGACTAGTTTCATATACTGCTTAGCCTTGATCCACTTCATTCGGAACAGCTTTCGGACCGCACGATCCCAAACAGTTAAATTGGCATATTCTGCAATTGCCAAGGACTGAATCTCCGGACGAAAGGTGTGCAGTTGTGCCGCATTATTTTTAGCCTTTCCCTGACAGAAAGAGATAATATAATTTTGTTTATCTGTATCAACTGAATTCAGAAGACTTCGCAATGACGTAGTGATGCCATTTTGTGATAGATTTCCTGCATAGAGCAAAATATTCTCTTTTCCGTTATCCGGAATCTTCTCAGCTTTTAACCCAGTATCTTTTCCCAGCAATACAAAATCACAGAGCTGTTGGGAAGCAGCAGTATTATCGTAAGAAGTAAATCTATTCCAAAACTCTGAATCATCATAATTCTTTTCTGAACGGAGCTCCTCGAGCAGCGAGACGATATCAACCACCTGCGGGAACGGAAGCTCATCCATTGAGAAATACATCCCTCGATCTTGTAAGTATTCCTCCTTATCATAGGGGAAAAGAACAATCTTTTTTCTAGTGCATGCAAAGTCAAAAAATACACTGGAATAATCCGTAACCAATACGTCACATATGTTTAGGAAATCATAGGTTTCATAGTTGGACGGAAATCGCTTGATATGTTTAAAAGACTTCAGCGCGACATTGTCTTTTGCGTGCATTGCCATGGGATGTAGATTTATGTAGAGAATTTCATCATCTGTTAGTCTTTTATCCAGCTCATAAAAGAAGTACAAAAGGTATGTGCGTTCTTTTTCAGAGCCTATTTCTCTGACAGTCCCACGCCAGGTAGGCATATAGGCATAAACCCGCTTCTCCTCCAATCCTAGTTCCTTACGTACCGAGGAGCTTCTTTCGTTGTCAAAGAAAATTTCGTTGCGGGGATATCCAGCCATAATATAGGAACTGTTTGAAATATTCTCAAGCATATAGTCCTGAATGAAGGCCTCTTTTGAAAATTCATTTGTATACAGCAGGTAATTAGACACAACCATATTTTTCTGAACGTTTCCAAACTGAACATCATCATGGACGCTTTTTCCCATGGTTTTTAACGGTGTCCCGTGCCATGTGTTTAGGTATACTTGTCCTTCCTTTTTGATGTAGTAAAATGGAAATGTAGCGTCATTAACCAAATATTTTGCACTTGCAAGCAGTCTTACATATTCATCTGATGAGTATAGGACGATGTTGACATTTTTAATATTGTACTGTAACAAAACGGATTTTATTTTTCTTACATATCTTCCCCAAGATGATAGATATATCTTGAAATTTGAGTACAGATTATTTTGCGATATATATTTAATAATATAAAAAATATTCCCATCAATCTTTGTCGCACTCTGTGATTCCAGCAAAATTACATGTTCTTCAATCGGCAATGCTTCATAATATTTAATATACCTGCACCGTGCTCTCCAATAAGGATCCCGAAGTTTTTTGATGGTTTTCTTAAAATAATCAAAAGTATGTCTTAGTTTTTCTATCAGTTTCTTCATGACTTCTGTACCCCTAATTCGTTTTTAATCATCGTTGTCGAAATCTCGGGCGTTCTATCCAAATACAAAACCTCACAGCAATCCTTCAGGAAATCGAACTTTCCCTTCCAGTCGTCTCCCATCACGAAGGTGTCCACCTGATACAGCTTCACATCCTCCCTTTTC
>JAAVZY010000108.1 GCA_022791945.1 Oscillospiraceae bacterium
AAGGAGCGATGCTGTGCCACGCTCGGAATCCCCCTGCCATCCGCTTCGCTCCTGGCCCTCCCCCCGCCGCTTCGTCAGAAGCGGAATACAAGGGGGGCAAGGGGATTCTGCGTCTAACAAATTTTGTGTAGAAATCACCGTGCAGCGCAGGACGTATTCGCACGCAGGAGGGAGCTTTTTTCTTTACGAAAAAAGCGTACTGCGGGAATCAGACTACCTGCGTGGCAGGAGGGAGGAAGTCTGCACAGATCCCAACAACCCCTTTTCCGCCCTTAAAAAGCCTTTAAAAATAATGGGAATCCAAGGGGAATCCCTCCCCGATGCGCCGCCAGCGGCGCATCTCAGAATTCGGCGAAGCCGAATTCCTAGGTGCGTCGTTTCACGACGCACCGCAGAGCCGCGAGACAGAGTCTCGCGGCCTTGCCCTTCCGAACACGCAGAGTCCCCAAGGACTTCCACTCATAAACGCCCGCCATCTGCAAAGAGTAAAAAGGCGCCCCGGACTTAGCCGGAGCAGCTTTGCAGCCTGGAGGGAATTTGTCATGAAATCCATAAAACCGGAGACACTGTCTGCCGCCAGCGCCTGGCAGGCCTTTGAGCAAAGCGGCAGAGTCGCCGACTACCTTTCGTACATTTCCTGCGTCCGCGGCCGGTCCGCCGGGCCCGGCGCACCTACAGCGGAGACGGTTCCATATGCAGATCAAAACAACGGGCCTGGTGCTCAAACACCGGAATATTGGTGAAAACGATCGGATCGTCACCTTCCTCACCGCCGATCTGGGGGTGGTGGAGGTGTCCGCACGGGGAGTGAAATCCGTCCGGAGCCCCCTTTCCGGCGCGGCGCAGCTCCTGGCTTATTCTGAGCTCTGCCTCTACAAAGGCAGGCAGAGCTACTACATACTGAACAGTGCGGAAACGGTCACTTCCTTTTACGAGCTCCGGCTGGATGTGGAAAAGCTGGCGCTGGCCTCTTATTTCTGCCAGCTGGCGGGCTGCCTCTCCCCAGGCGCGGAAACCGCAGGGGAGTTCCTCCGTCTGCTTCTAAACACCCTGCACCTGCTTCAGGAGGGAAAGCTCCCTGCCCGGCAGCTGAAAAGCATCTTTGAGCTGCGGGCCCTGTCGGTCGGAGGCTTCATGCCCAATCTGGTGGGCTGCACCCTCTGCGGGGAGTATCAGAAGCCCCGGATGGCCTTTCTCCCCCTGGAGGGACTGCTGCTCTGCGGGGACTGCTTCCCCGGATCGGCCTACGACCGGGAAGGCACGATTCTGGCCGCTCTGCCGGAGCCGGTGCTGGCCGCCATGCGGCACATTGTCTTTTCCCAGCCGGAAAGACTGTTTTCCTTCCGGCTGGCAGGGGAGTCCCTGAATCAGCTTTCCTCTGTCACCGAGGAATATACTTTACTGCATACCGAGGGCGTCTTCAAGGCTCTGGAGCTGTTCCACCAGATGGAGCTGCCCGGCCCCGGCGCTCCCACCCCAAATGCAAATGGAGAATCACAATGATTTCTGAAAAATACTGTCATATCCTGGAATTGGACCAGATCCTGGAAATGCTGGCGGAGTACACCTGCTGCGACGCCGCCCGGGAGCGGGCGCTGGCAATCCGCCCCAGCTCCAATCTGGCCTTTGTGCTCAATGAAACCGCCCGGACGGACGACGCGTTCGTCCTCTCCAGCCACTACGGCACCCCCTCCTTCGGCAGGATGGAGGATCCCGCCGAGCATCTGAAGCTGGCCCAGCGGGGCGGGATTCTGACTCCCCACGCCATTCTCAACGTGGCCAATATCCTGCGTCAGACCCGGCTCCTGCTGGAATGGTTCGACCAGTGCAAAAATAAGCAGACCTCCCTGACCCCGCTCTTCCAGGAACTGATCCCCAACCGGGCCCTGGAAAAGCGGGTGCAGGAGGTGTTCCTCTCCGAGGAGGAGATCGACGACTACGCCAGCGAGGAGCTGGCCTCTATCCGGAAGAAGATCCGCTCCCTGGGGGTGCGGATCAAGGACGATCTGGATCGGATGATCCGCTCCGCCTCCTATCAGAAGGCCCTCCAGGAGAACATTGTCACCATGCGGGACGGCCGCTACGTGATCCCGGTGAAGGCCGAATATAAGGGCATGGTCAGCGGCCTGGTCCATGACACCTCCTCTACCGGCCAGACCCTCTTCATCGAGCCTATGTCGGTGGTAGAGGCCAATAATGACATCCGGGTGCTCAAGTCCAGGGAGAAGGCGGAGATTGACCGGATCCTGGCGGAGCTTTCCGCCCTCTGCGGCGACGTGGCGGGAACGGTCACAGAGGACTTTGAGCAACTGGTTGCCCTGAACCTCTGCTTTGCCAAATCCAGCCTGGCGGCTAAGATGAAGGCGATCCGCCCGGTGATCACCGCCAAGGGTGTGATCCGGCTGAGCAAGGCCCGGCATCCCCTGATCCACCCGGACAAGGTGGTGCCCATTGACGTGGAGCTGGGGGAGGAGTACACCTCCTTGGTGATCACCGGCCCCAATACCGGCGGCAAGACGGTCACCCTGAAAACCATCGGACTGCTGACTCTGATGACCATGTGCGGACTGCTGATTCCGGCGGCGGACGGGAGCGAGATCTCCATCTTCGGCAAGGTGCTGGTGGATATCGGCGACGAGCAGTCCATTGCCCAGAATCTTTCCACCTTCTCCGCCCACATGACCAACATTGTCTCCATCCTCCGGGAGGCGGACGATCGCTCCCTGGTGCTGGTGGACGAGCTGGGCAGCGGCACGGATCCCGTGGAGGGCGCAGCCCTGGCCACAGCCATCCTGGAGCAGCTTCGGGAGCGGCGGGCCATTGCCGCCGCCACCACCCACTACGCGGAGCTGAAGGTCTACGCCCTTCAGACCCCCATGGTCAAGAACGCCTGCTGTGAGTTTGACGTGAAAACCCTGAAGCCAACCTACCGTCTGCTGATTGGCACTCCCGGGCGCTCCAACGCTTTTGAAATCTCCCGCCGGCTGGGAATACCGGAGCCGGTGCTGGAGGCGGCCGCCTCCTATGTGGCCAACGACAAGAAGAACTTTGAGGACGTGATCGACGGGCTGGAGAACGCCCGTCAGGAGTTTGAGGAAAAGACCTCCGCTCTGGCGCGGGAGACTGCTCAGCTGCATCAGCTGAAGGAGGAGCTCCGGAACGCCAACATGGACGCCATCAACGAGAAGGAGCGGATTATCGACAAGGCCCGTCAGGAGGCCCAGCGGATTGTGGAAGGGGTCAAGCGGGACAGCCAGGTCCTGGTAGAGGAGCTGGAGAAGCTCAAGCGGATGAAGGACAAGGAGGATTTCTCCCGCCTGGTGTCCCAGTCCAAGTCCCAGCTCCGGGGGCGGATGGATAAGCTCCAGGATCAGGCAAACCCGGTGGTGGCCCGCACCAATGAGGATTATGTACTCCCTAGGAAGCTGAAAAAAGGCGATTCCGTCCTGGTGGTGGACATCAACAAGCCCGGAACGATTTTGCAGGAGCCGGACGGATCAGATACGGTTCTGGTACAGACCGGGCTGATCAAGTCCAGGGTTTCCATCGCCAACCTGCGGCTGCTGGGAGAGGCTCCCCCGCAGAAGCCCAAGGGCCGCACCACCCGTACGGTCACCTCCAATAAGGATGCGAAAGCGTCTTTGGAACTGGATCTCCGGGGTCAGACCGTGGAAGAGGCCTTGATGGAACTGGATATGTTCATCAACCGTTCGATTCTCTCCAACGTGGGACAGGTAACCATCATCCACGGGAAGGGCACAGGGGCGCTCCGTGCGGCAGTGCAGAGCTATCTGAAGCACTGCCGGCAGATCCGCACCTACCGGCTGGGCACCTTCGGAGAAGGGGAGTCCGGCGTGACCATTGCAGAGATCAAATAGGCTGGGAAAGCATCCTGCGCCAAAGCTGAGGTCAAATTTGTTATGGAACTGGTCAGCCTGGTTATTCAAAGCGCTGTGGGCTTCCTTTTCTTGATATACGGTATCGGCTTGTTGCTTCTTAACAGAAAAAGAGAAACGCAGACAAAAGCGAAATGGCTCCTTTCACTTGCCTGCATTTTTGTTGGCGTCTTTCTGCTGGGATATATTCTCTGCAAAATTTTGTAGAATTCCCCTTTATACCCTATAGCAAACAGCCGCCAGTAAAAGGCGGCTGTTTGCTATGAAGATCCCGGCAAATGGAACAAAAAAAGGCTGCGGACAGTCTAATCTATCCGCAGCCTTTCATCATTCTGTATCAGCAATTACTGCTCGCTATACACGCTTACCTTTTTGCGATCCCGGCCCATGCGCTCGTAGCGAACCCGGCCGTCAATCTTGGCAAAGAGGGTATCATCGGAGCCGCGGCCTACATTCTCACCGGGATGAATGTGGGTGCCCCTCTGCTTGTAGAGGATGTTGCCAGCCAGCACAAACTGTCCGTCCGCACGCTTGGCTCCCAGCCGCTTGGACTCGGAATCACGACCGTTTTTGGTAGAACCAACGCCCTTTTTGTGAGCGAAGAACTGCATACTGATTTT
The DNA here is from genome assembly GCA_022791945.1 of Oscillospiraceae bacterium. Taxonomy (GTDB): domain Bacteria; phylum Bacillota; class Clostridia; order Oscillospirales; family Ruminococcaceae; genus Paludihabitans. Next base: position 4,517 of record JAAVZY010000108.1, read on the forward strand.
GATCATGAAATAACCCTTCCTTTCGTTCGATGTGGAAATGGGGGATATCAGCCCTTCTCCGGGCAGATCACCTGGATACAGCCGGGATATTCTCCGGCGATCAGCTCCAGCTGAAGCCGCAGGGCGCGCAGAAATACATCCGCCGCCGGTTCTGCCCGGCGGAGCCGGAGCCGGATCTGGTTATCCAGTACCTCAGCCTCTGCGTCCGCCTTCAGAATCTCAGTGATTCCGTTGGCAGTCAGCTCCACCGCAGAAGAAACCGCCGCACAGACAATATCCTCACCGGCCAAAGCATATCCGGCATGGCCCTGCACGGAGAAACCGGAAAGGGCGCTGCCCTGCGCCTTCCCAAACCGGAAAAATTCCGCTGTAATCAAAGGCTTAGCCCTGGATGGACTCGATGCGCACCTTGGTGTAGGGCTGCCGATGACCAAGCTTCCGGGCAGAGGAACCCTTCTTGGGCTTGTAGGTAAACACGGTAATTTTCTTGCCTTTGCCGTTCTTTACAACGGTAGCCTTTACGGACGCGCCATCCACATAGGGAGCGCCCAGCTTCAGTCCGCTTTCGCCGGAGACAGCAATTACCTTATCAAAAGTAATGTCTGCGTTTTCCTCCAGGTTCAGCTTTTCGATAAAGACCACGTCGCCTTCACTGACGCGATACTGCTTTCCGCCTGTCTCAATCACTGCATACATGGGAAATCAGGCACCTGCCTTTTCTCAAACTCGCTGTTTACGGGGGCGGGAAAACCCGCGCTTGTCCCTGCACATGCGGCTCGATCATTGTATCACAGCCGCATGCAAAAGTCAAGGATCTAATTGGTAACTCACGGAAATGGAAAAATAAATAGTCAAATACGATGTGTCTTGTATTGACATGCCCGCATAAGCAATCCATCAGCCGACTCTCTTAATACCGTACTTCTTTTACTGCGGTCCATGCCGCGGCTCCCGGCGGGAGCTGTATGGTTAAGAATGGTACACAGAATCAGCAGCTTCGCTATCCCTATAGGGCATGATTTCATAGTGCTCCTTTACCTCCGGCTCAGGATGGTAGGCGGGGATATGCCATACCAGCTCCCCGTTATGGTAAAGCTCGTCATAACAGTAGTGAACCTCCCTGGAGCCGTCCTCTGTATAGCAGTAGGCACGGAACAGTGGATTCGTCCCGTCTCCTAAATTCTCTGTCCAAGCCACCCGCTGATTGCACAGAAGGATCTCCTTCGGCTTGAATCCGGCAAAGGAGCTGGGGGCGGCCGGAATCTCAAGTACGGCTAAGGGAGGCTCTTTGCTGGCCCAGAGTCCGAGGATCGTACTCGCCAAGACAAGCAGAGCCGTCAAGGCCCGGCGCTTGCTTCTGAAGGAACAACCAATTTTACCGCCGCACATGGGGGCCATCATAACCACTCACCCCTTCTTTCGTATAGTTTGCTCCTATCCACTTTTTTATTTGATTAGATTATATCATGTTATTCTAAAAAGTCAATCGAAATCAGGATTAATTTTATTTCTTTATACATTTCTGGTAGATCTTCGATCTGAAGTGATCTATAATAAATCGATAAATGATTTTGCAATTTCCAACCCTAACCTTATGTAACTCGGCAAATGGTGGCAAAGTCTTGATTTTCAGGTGTTTCCGCCATTTGCCGTTTGGGAGAGTTGTTCGCATATCTCGGCGTATCCCGACGTGACTTTGCGCTGAAACGTAGTACGGAAGTAGTAAAAGCGGCCTGCCGCTTCTTTTTTACTATTTTACTACTTACTACGCAGCCAGGCGCTCCATCTCCGCCTTTACGGAACAGGCGTCAACATGGGTGTGAATCTATGTCAATACTTTGGACAAAAAAAGTCGAAAGATTATGCTGCTTTCTTTAGTTCCTCATCGTCCTTTTGCTGTGGTGTCAAATAACCAATAGCGCTATGTATCCGCTTACGGTTATACCAGCCTTCTATATATTCAAAGATTGCTCTGCGGGATTCCTTTGAATCCTGATAAGTATGAAGATATATTTCTTCCTTTTTCAGTACAGAATGGAAGGATTCCATGCAGGCATTCTCTACCGCTTTCACTGCCAGTTCCGCTGTCATAGACGTGCCATAGGCATAGCCGATGATTTTACGGCTGCGCAAATTCATGACGGATGCCAGATAAGTCCATCCTTCTTTCTGCACATGGATGTAGGTAATATCTGTGCACCATTTTTGGTTGATGGTTTCCGTTCTAAAATCACGTTTCAGGATATTCACTTTATCATCTGGGATACTGCCATGATTGGCATGGTGGTTGTACTTCTTTACTACCACAGAGC
>JAAVZY010000144.1 GCA_022791945.1 Oscillospiraceae bacterium
CTGGTCGCTTTCCTTCGGCTTTTTCAGAGCGGCGGCCAGCCTGGGACGTTCCGACGGCTCCGCCCTGGCGATGGCGGAAACTGCTGTTTCCGCGGGTTTGATTGCGCCGGTGAGAATCTCCTGCTTGATGCCGGGAAGGGCTTCCTCGGCAGCATCCACGCCCTGGGCGTACCAGCCAGCCCGCATAACATAGCTCTCGCTACTGCCCGTATCTTCTGCAATACGCTGTCTGGTAACCGCTGCATTCTTTGGTTTCAACTGTTCATTTTGAACAGTTGATTTTGCTGTCGTGCTTTTCCTATCACCACCATGTGCCATCTTCTCCGCTTCATACCGCTGGCCAATCAGGTATTTCTTCTGCTGGGGTGTGAGATTCCGCCTGCCCAGCTGGTTTTTACAGATCCACGAAAGGGCCTCAAATCGGTTGTCGAAAATCACCTCGTGGATCGTATAGGCGAGTTCCGGGTGTTTCTGAATGATCTCATATCGGTTGTGGCCGTCCAGAATGACGCCGTTCCAGACGATGAGCGGTGAAAGGACTGCCCCGTCCGAGAGAATGTTTTCTTCCAGCAGGACAAATTCGTCCTCCGTCAGCGGTGGGATCTTATCCCGGAATTCCGGATCCACGGTGAGCTCCTGCACGATTGTCCCTCCTTATGAGAAGCGGAGGGCCGATTTTCCGGCCCTCCGCAGCGATGTTTACAGCCCTGTTTTGGGCAGTTTTCCTCTGGGCTTATCCCAGGTGACGGTGGTCCAGCAGTCCTTCCCGATGGTCCATTCACCGTTCCGCTCTCCGCCAGCGTCCGCGCAGTTGGTGAAGCGATACCCGCTGGGAAGTCCTGCCTGGACGGTGCAGTAGAGTGCGGTTCCGTCCAGGTCATGGAACCCCGGCTGGACGGTGCCGAAGCGGAAGCGGATCTGGGTAATGACCTCGTCCGCCCGGAGTCCAAGAGCCTCCCGTCCGCAGTCCAGGGTGTGGGATACCTGTGTGCTGAGATTGCTTCGGAGGGTTCGCCAGTCCTTGCGATTGGTTTTGTACTCCACCCGGTAGGTGAGCCGCTCACTCCACCGTCCGGTGACGATCTTCTCCAGCCGGAGGGCGTCGGTGGGCAGCACATCCCGGACGTAGAAGTCGTCCAACTCCACGTTGGAGGCGTTGGAGATGTTCCGAAGATCATACCGGATGACGTCTCCGGGCATGGCCTCCACGTTGCCGATTTTCTGGATGGTGACGTTTATCTCCTCGTTTTCGTCCTCCACTTCAAATTGGATGAGATCATCGTGTACCTTGATTTCTGCCCAGAAGATGGTTTCATTGACCAAGTACCCGGTTGGAGCGGCAATCTCCCGAACGACGTACACGCCGATCGGCAGGGGCTTGGATTCCGCAATCCCTCGCTTCCCGGTGGTGATCCGGTCAACCACATGATTCTCCCGGTCGTAGATTTCAAATACAGCGCCGGAAAGGGCCGCGCCCTTTTTCAGCTTGGTGATGTCGTTATACTCGGCGGATTTCTTGAGAATCTGAATCCGTCCCCGGATTGGCTCGTTTTGGATGACCACCTCGGTTGTTTCGCCGGATTTCAGTTCAACGGTCCGGACGGTATCGTCCAGCACATATCCTGACGCGGCCTGGATCTCCTTGAGCTTATACCGGCCTGCGGAGAGCTCTCTCGGGAGAACGATTTCGCCGTTCTGGTTTGTTTGGAATTCGCCGATGACATTATTTTTCAGGTCATAAAGCAGGAAGGAAACCCCGTAAATGGGCCTGCCGGTTTCCCCATCCACCTTCCGGATCCGCAGGGTGGACAGCCGCTGGTTGGTGATTTCTACGATATTGGTGCGGCCCCATTCCAGGGTGACTTCCCGGACGGCGCTGTCCAGCCGGTATCCTTCGGCGGCTTCTACCTCCTGGACGGAATACTTCCCGGCTTCCATGCCGGTGAGGACGATTTTCCCCATGGAATTGGTGGTGTAGGTTCCCAGCTCCCGGCCCAGGGCGTCGCTGAGTTTCAGCTTCACGCCGGGAATGGGCTCCCCGGAATCCTTATCCACCTTACGGATTTCCAGGACAGGCCAGGGCTGGTTCTCAATGCGGAGCAGATTCAGCTGATCCGCCTTAATCTCGATTTTTCGGGGTGTGGTGTCCGGCTTGTAGCCGCTGGCGGGCTTGGTTTCAATGACTTCCACCCAGCCCTTCTCCAGACCGGGAACATGGATGTAACCATTGCTGTCGGTAAGGAAGGAGCCGATGAGCCGCCCGTCGATGTGCTTCACGTCGAAGTGTACCCCACCGATGCCCGCTCCGGTGACGGAATCCACCTTCCGAAGCTGGAGGCCAACCAGGGGCACGTTGACGAACTTCACTGTGGCGGATTTTCCGGGAAGAAGTTCCACTGTCTGAGGCGTTGCGTCCAGCACATATCCCGGGACGGTCTGGGTTTCCCGTACTACGTACACACTCGGCTCCAGGCCGGTGACAACGGCCAGTCCGTCAGCGGTGGTGTAGGTTCCAATCTTCTCCCCATTCAATTTTGTAACTTCAAACCGCACCCCGGTCAGGGGCTTTCCGGTAACCGCATCGGTTTTGCGGATTTCCAGGGTATTCCGGGGCTGATTCACAAAGGTGAGCTCGGCATTGTGGCCCTCCACCAGTTCTGCCGTTTGCGGGGTGGAATCCAGCACATAGTCCGGCAGGGTTTCCAGCTCAAAAACGGTGTAGGCCCCCGGCTTCAGGTCGTTGACCGCAAAGTAGCCTCCTTCCCTGGTGACATACTCGCCGACCTTTTCCCCTCTGGCGGTGTTCACCTGCATCCGAACGCCTACCAGAGGCTGCTTGGTGACCGCGTCAATCTTTTTCACAATAAGGGTGTTCAGGGGCTGGTTGGTAAAGACGAGCTCCGCCGTTTTCCCGGAAACAAGCTCCACCGTCTGGGGTGTTTTGTCCAGCTTGTAGGAGGGCAGCGTTTTTGTCTCATAGGCCCGGTACCAGCCGGGATTCAGATTGGGGACGGTGAAGGTCCCGTCCTCCCCGGTGACATAGTTCCCAACGAACGCGCCGGAGATGGTTTCCAGTCGGAACTCCACCCCCGCCAGCGGCAGGCCGGTGAGCGCGTCCTTCTTGCGGACGGTGAGCGAATTCAGCGGCTGGTTCAGCAGCTCCAGAGAGGCCGTTTCGCCTGCTTTCAGCTCGATGTTGTAGGCGGCATCGTCCAGCAAGTATCCAGACAGAGTCTCGATCTCCCGCAGGGTATACCAGCCAGGAGACAGGTTATCCACCACAATCTGTCCGCCCTTTTGGGTGCGAAAATTGCCGACGAATTCGCCGTCCATCCGGCTCAGGCGGAAGGTGACCCCATCCATGGGGAGACGGGTGGCTCCGTCCAGCTTGCGCAGCTCCAGCTGGGATTTCTTTGTATTGGTAAACTCTATCCGGGCGGACTGGCTGGGCTTCAGTTCTACCGTCTGGGGTGCGGCAGAGAGAATGTACCCCTCCGGAGCCTGCACCTCGGCTACGATATATGCGCCGGGTTCCAGATCTGTAATCAGGATAGAGCCGTTCCGGTCAGTGGTGTACCTGTCCCCAACCGGCTCCCCGGAGGTTTTGGTGAGGGTGAACACCGCTCCGAGGAGGGGATCCCCGGTTTCCGCGTCCACCTTGAGAATTTGCAGGGATTCCTTCTTCGTGTTGACAAACTCCAGCCGGGCAGACTGGCCAGGCTTCAGCTCAATTGTCTGCGGTGCGGCGGAGAGGACGTAGCCCTCCGGCGCCTGTACCTCGGCCACGATATATGCGCCGGGTTCCAGATCTGTAATCAGGATAGAGCCGTTCCGGTCAGTGGTGTAGCGATCGCCGACAGGTTCTCCGGAGGTTTTCATGACGGTGAACACCGCTCCGGGGAGGGGATCTCCGGTCTCCGCGTCCACCTTGAGGATTTGCAGGGCTTCTTTCTTTATGTTCACAAACTCCACCTGGGCGGGTTTTCCCTCCCGGAGTTCTACGGTTTGAGGAACGCCGGACATAACGTACCCCTCCGGAGCTTTGATCTCCTTTATGGTATAAAATCCGGGATTCAGCTCCGGCACAACCGCATAACCGTTCCGGCCTGTTCGGTACTCGCCAACCGCTTTGCCGTTGGCTTTCGTGACCACGAATACCGCACCCTCCAAGGCCTCTCCGGTTTCTGCATCCAGCTTGTGAATGAGAAGCGGGAGTTTTGGCGTGTTCTCCAGAGTGACGGTGGTCACCTGATTGGCCTCCACCAGCGCCTCAATGGATTCTGTCAGAGGCAGATAGCCATCGGGAGCGGTGGTTTCGGTGAGCACATACAGGGAGGGAGGAATATCCTCCAGGAAGATGATGCCGTCCCCGTTCGTCCAGTAGGTGCCCAGAATCTTGCCGTTTTTCTCCTGAATTTGAAATGCTGCATGAGCCAAAGGCTGCTTGGTGAGGCTGTCGGTTTTGCGGATTTTCAGGCTGGGCTTTGCGTTGTTGTCAATGACAATCCGGGAGGTTTTCCCCGGCAGAAGCTGGATGTCGTGGGGATTGGAATCCACGATGTACCCCTCCGGGGCTTTGCTCTCCGTCACCACATACCAGTCTGCGTCCAAGCCGGTGAGCAGGACGGTTCCGTCCGATCCTGTGGTGACTTCCGTATACTCGGCGCTGTCCCTGCGAGCCACCCGGAACACTGCTCCGGGCAGAGGCGCTCCGGTTTTGGCGTCCTCTTTCTTAATCAGCAGCTCCGGACGCTTGAAGTCCCGGAACACCATCTCAACGTCCTCTTCCGGGCGGACATACACGTCCCGGACAGGGGTATCCAGCAGGTAGCCCTCCGGAGGCTGCTGTTCGGTGACGGTGTACCAGCCCTCCGGCAGGTTATCCTTAATGATGAGGCCGTTCACGTCGGTGAGAGCTTCCCCTACCAGCTCTCCGTCCTTCACATGGATGCTGAACAGAGCTCCGGAGAGGCCCTCGCCTGTCTCTGCGTCTACCTTGCGAATCCGCAGGCCGGAGTAGGGCTCGTTCTCGAAGATGACGGATGCCATCTGGTCGGGCTTGAGCTCCACTGACTGGGAGGGCGTCTTGGCAAGATGGTAATTCGGCGGAGGAGCGACCTCCGTCACCCGGTAGCTGGAGGCGGGAATATCCGAGAAGGTCAGCTTTCCGTTGGCCCCGGTGATGCCGGTCTTGACGATATCCCCATCGATCTGCTCCAACTTGAAGGAGGCTCCGGAAAGGGGCGCTTTCGTCTGGGCGTCGATTTTTTCGATGGTGATGCCGGTGTAGGGGTGTTCCGATAGGTAAGCCCCTGATACAATCTCAGGCTTTTCCCCCGGCTAACACGGAGCGTGCGGCTTTCACCGCACTCCGCGTCCCATCGGTTGTTCGTTCCTC
>JAAVZY010000109.1 GCA_022791945.1 Oscillospiraceae bacterium
CGGGGTCTGGACGGAGCTTTTCCAGTCCGATCCGCGTCAAAAATGCTCGGAATCCACAAAGGATTCCTCCGCTTTTTTCCTTGACGGACTGGAAAATCCCTCGCCCATCCCCCATTTCCAGCTATGAATACAGGTTCTAAGAGATTCTCCTTTTCCCTGCGCTGTCCAAAGGGGGAAGGCTGCGAGAGCTCTGCCCTCGAGTCTCGCGACCTTCCCCCCTGAGCGGAGTTCCGAGGGAGGTACCACGCAGATACTCCCGGGGGACGCAGTAAAAACTGAAAATTGGGTTGAATTTGGGCGGAAATCATAATATACTTATGGAGACGGCGCAAGACGCGTTGTTTCACATTGAACAGAAAGGGAGCCTTTGCCCTGCAAATGCTGATGGTTCCGCCTGCAACAACATGAAACGCTATCTTACCTCTTCCCCCCAGGAAACGGAAAGCCTGGCCCAGTCCCTGGCGGAGCTGCTCCGCCCCGGGGATGTGATCGCCTTTCGGGGCGGCATGGGCGCCGGGAAAACCGCCTTCGTCCGGGGGCTGGCCCGAGGGCTGGACTGCCCCGGGCAGGTTTCCAGTCCCACCTTTTCCTTAGTGCATGAGTACGGGGGACGGATTCCGCTCTGCCATTTTGATATGTACCGGATCTCGACCCTGGAGGATCTCTGCTCTACCGGCTACTTTGACTACCTGGAGGCAGGCTGCATTCTGGCGGTGGAGTGGAGCGAGCATATCCAGGATGCGCTGGAGAATCCCATTTTCATCACCATTCAGCAGCCGGAAGGGCCCGGCTCCTCCCAGCGGGAAATTACCATAGAAGGAGGCGGACGGTTTTGATTCTGCTCGGACTGGACAGCTCGGCAAAATCCACCTCGGCGGCCGTAGGCTCCGACCGGGAAATCCTGGCGGAGTTCAGCGCCGCTGTCCGCCTGACCCATTCCCAGACCCTGATGCCCATGCTGGAAAGCGTACTCCGCTGTGCCGGACTTTCCCTGGGGGACGTGGACTGCTTCGCGGTGTCCGCAGGGCCGGGCTCCTTTACCGGCCTGCGGATTGGCGTGGGCGCGGTCAAGGGACTGGCCTTCGGCGCGGGCAGGCCCTGCGTGGGCGTGTCCACCCTGGATGCGCTGGCCCGGAACCTTCCCCACGCGGAGGGAATCCTCTGCCCGGTCATGGACGCCCGCTGCGGACAAGTCTATACCGCCTCCTTTGAGAACGGGCCGGCGGGCCTCCGGCGGCTGACCCCGGATGAGGCCCTGCCCATTGACACGCTGGCGGACCGGCTTCGCGCCCTCCCCAAAAGGCCGATCTATTTTGTGGGCGACGGAGCGGAGCTCTGCTTTCAGAAACTCTCTGATACCCTGGAGGACGTCCGCTTGGCCGGGGAGGCTGTCCGCCTTCAGAAGGGCTCCGGCGTGATCCTCGCCGCCAGGGACAAGCTCCGGCAGGCGCCTCCCTGCTCCCCCGGAGAGCTGGCCCCCGTCTACCTCCGCCTTCCCCAGGCAGAACGGAACCGCCTGGCCGGGAATGCGCCCGGAGGAAGCCAGTCCAATTCCTAGGCGGCAGGGCTGGCTGGTTTTTTGAACGCTTTCTTCTTGCATTTGAAAGTGAAAGGCTAAAACAGGTTTGGACATTCGCAAATATACAGGCTATATTTCGGAAAAAACAATGATGGGCCCCAACAGCGTCCGGATTTTAGCAGAGCTGCTTGACCGGTATCCCCTGCGGCTTGGGGCGGACGCCCGGATCCTTGACCTGGGCTGCGGAACGGGGCTGACCAGCCTTGTGGCTGCCAGGGAAACAGGCGCCAGGGTTTACGCAAGCGATCTCTGGATTCCCGCAGAGGAGAACCGGGAGCGGTTTGCCCAATGGGGGGCTGGGGAGCAGATCGTCCCTGTCTGCGGGGACGCAAAGGAGCTCCCCTTTGAGGAAAAGCAGTTTGACGCGCTGATCAGCGTGGACGCCTACCATTATTTCGCAGGGAGCAAGGGCTTTTTCCAGGAGAAGCTCCTGCCCTTTATGAAGGACGGCGGAACGATTCTGATCGGCGTTCCCAGTCTGAAGGATGCCTGCGCCGGCCGTTCCGAAGAGCTCCTTTCCGACTGGCTCGGAGAGGACGCCCATATGTTCAAAAGCCCTTCCCAGTGGAAGGAGCTGATCGGCAGTGACGACCGCTTTGCGGCAGTGGAAACCTGGGAAATGGACTGCTTTGAGGAAGCGTGGGGCGACTGGCTGGCGTCCGATCACAAGTATGCCGGCAGCGACCGGCCGTACCTGGAAACCGTCATCCGGCCCTATACCTGCCTTGCGGGTATCTGTATCCGACTGAAATAGCAAAGAAAGGATTGCTTTCGCTGGGCGAAAGCGGCGGTGCGCCTATGAATCAGGAAACAAGAATTGCCATTGGCTGCGACCATGCGGCAGTGGCCTTCAAGGGAGAGCTTGCGGACTTTCTCCGGGAGCTGGGGTATGAGCCGGTGGACTGCGGCTGTCAGGAGGGCTGTGAAGCCGTGGATTATCCGGACATTGCGGAGGCGGTCTGCGGGCGGATTACCGCCGGGGACTGCCGGACAGGGGTGCTCGTCTGCGGCACGGGAATTGGAATGTCCATGGCGGCCAACAAGCTGCCGGGCATCCGGGCCGCCTTGTGCGAGAACTGCTTCTCGGCCAGGTATACCCGGCTGCACAATGACGCCAACGTGATCTGCTTCGGAGCCCGCACCATGGGGCCGGAGCTGGCCAAGGAGCTTTTGCGGATTTTCCTGGAAAGCGAATTCATGGGCGGCAGGCACCAGCGCCGCGTGGAAAAGATAGAGGCCCTGAGACAGCGGTAAGCGCGGGGGACGCTGCCCCCAAGGTCTTTCCTTTCAAACACAGCACCCAAACAGGCTCTAAAAGCTTTCGGAACGCTCCGCCGCACAGGCGGTTCCGGAAGGCTTTCAACCGAATGTGCGGCGGAAAGGCGGTATGACAATGAATCAGCCATTTATTATGGATCATCCACTGATCCAGCACAAGCTCTCTCTCCTGCGGGATAAGAACACCGGCGCCAAGGAGTTCCGGGAGCTGGTTTCAGAAATTGCGATGCTGATGTGCTATGAGGCCACCCGAAGCCTGCCGCTGACGGAGGTGGAGATTGAAACCCCTGTCAGCGTTGCCAAGGCGAAGGTGGTTTCCGGCAAGAAGCTGGCGTTCGTGCCCATCCTGCGGGCCGGAATCGGCATGGTGGACGGTGTTCTGCGGCTGGTTCCCGCGGCGAAGGTAGGGCATATCGGCCTTTACCGGGATCCCACGTCCAAGATGCCGATTGAGTATTACTGCAAGCTGCCCACTGACGTAGCCATGCGGGACGTAATAGTGCTGGATCCCATGTTGGCCACCGGCGGCAGCGCGGTGGACGCCATCAACAAGATCAAGGAGCAGGGCGTTGCCAACATCAAGTTCATGTGCATTATTGCCGCTCCCGAGGGCATGGAGGCTCTCCAGAAGGCGCATCCTGATGTGGAGATCTATGCCGCCGCGCTTGACGAACGGCTGAACGAGCACGCTTATATTGTCCCCGGCCTGGGCGACGCCGGAGATCGCATCTTTGGTACAAAATAACCCACTCTGTTTACAGAAGTCCACCGAACCTGTGCACAGGTTCGGTGGACTTTTTGGGAGCTGTGTTTGCAAAGGGGAAGACCTCGAGGGATCTGCCCTCGAGACTCCGCAGTGCGTTGTTTCACAACGCACTTATGCGCCGCTAGCGGCGCAGCGGGGACGCGTCCCCTTGGATTCCCATCTTTTGGGGGTGGGGGTGGGGACGGGCGCTTGCGCCCGTCCCCCTACCTCGCTGATACTCCCTTCGTGGACGATCGCCCGCCTACCTATTTTTTCGTAAAGAAAAAATTCAGCTCCATAGGCGGCGCAGAAAGTACGACGCAGGGAGTTTCGAGCGGGTTCTGTTACGCTCATGCTCTCTGCGGGGGTGAAACGCTGTGCCATGTACGGAATCCCCCAGTCAGGGCTACCGCCTGGCAGCGGCACCCCTGCCACACTCCCTTTGACTACACTTTTCCCATTTGCTATAATACAGGAAGAAAGCGCCGCCCACAGGAGCGCCGCACACAGAACAGGAGGAAAACAGCCATGCTCATTGAACCGGGAAGCAAGCTTGTGATGATCGGAGATTCCATTACAGATTTTGATCGCGCCCGTCCGGTCGGGGAGGGCCTGCGGGACGCCCTCGGCAAAAGCTACGTGATGCTGGTGGACGCTATGCTGAAAGCCATCGCCCCCAGGATCGGATCCGGGTGGTCAATATGGGAACCAGCGGAGACACCACGCGGGATCTGCTCGCCCGCTGGCGGACGGATCTGCTGGATCTCAAGCCGGATTGGGTGACAATTCTCATCGGGATCAACGACGTCTGGCGGCAGTTTGACACGCCGCTTCTGACGGAGAACCAGGTGCCCCCGGAGGAATACCAAGAAAATCTCCGGCGGCTGGTGGAGTCCACCCTGCCCGCGGTGAAGGGAATGGTCCTCCTTTCCCCCTATTTTATGGAGCCGAACCGTGAGGATCCCATGCGCCGCCGCATGGACGAATACGGCGGCATCATGGCCCGGATTGCCCAGGAATATCAGCTTCCCTTTGTGGATTTGCAGGCGGAATTTGATCGGTATTTTCAATATTATCATCCGGTATCCGTCAACTGGGATCGGATCCATCCGGATATGGTCGGGCATATGCTGATCGCCCGTGCTTTCCTGAAAACCATCGGCTTTTCCATGGCCTGAGCGCCTGAAAAAAGGACAGAGATCGGCCCATAAGGGGCTGTGTCTCTGTCCCTTTTTTCAGGACAAACAGAACTTTCCGCCCCTGCGCATATACATGGCTTACATAGCTGTATAGCCGCCGGGGGCCGCCCTTGCCAAGCATCGGAGCTGAACCGGGCGAATAACCCGGCGGCGTGATCCGCCGGACAGGAGGTCTGTTTATGTTTTCTGCGCTGATTTCCGCCGCGCTTGCCAATCTGCTGTGGCTGGCCCTGCATATTGAGGGGAACGGCTCTTTTCCCAAGCCGCTGACGCCCGCTCAGGAGCGGGACTGCTTTGCCCGGAAGGAGCAGGGCGATCCCAGCGCCCGCAGTCAGCTGATTGAGCACAATCTTCGGCTGGTAGCGCATATAGCAAAGAAGTATTATTCCGCCACCAATGATCAGGATGATTTGATCTCCATTGGAACCATCGGATTGATCAAGGCGGTCAACACCTTCTCTTATGAGAAGGGGGCCAGATTCGCCACCTATGCGGCCAGGTGCATAGAAAATGAAATCCTCATGCACTTCCGGAACGTAAAGAAAACCGCCGGAGACGTGTACATCAGCGATCCGCTGGAGAGCAGCGATTCAGAGGGAGGAACGCTGACCCTAATGGATCTCTTTTCCGGCGAAGACAGTCTGATTGACAATCTGGATTTGAAGATGAAGGCCGAGCGGCTGTACCGCTATATTGCGGAGAATCTGGACAGCCGCGAACGGGAAATCGTGGAGCTTCGATACGGCCTGGGCGGCAGAAGGCCCCTGACCCAGCGCGAAATCGCAAAGAAGCTGGAGATCAGCCGCTCCTATGTAAGCCGGATCGAGAAGAAGGCGCTGGGCAAGCTCCGTGAGCGCTTCGACCGTGTGTAGACGCTGGAGCGGGAAGGCCGCGAGACAGCGTCTCGCGGCCTTTCACCCTTTCGAGGAGTCGCAGCGGTAGCGGGCGGGGGAAAGGCCGCAGCGCTTTTTGAACAGGTTGGAGAAGTAGTGGGGATCCTCGAAGCCGGTGCGGAGGGCGATTTCCTTGACCGGCAGGCTGGTGCTCCGCAGCAGGTTCTGAGCGGCAAACATCCGCTGCTCCATTAAATAAGCGTAGGGCGTTGTGCCGAAGCTTGCTTTGAACAGCTTGATGGTGTAGTCAGGGGAATGGTAGATGGCCTGCGCCAGCTCCCCAACGGTGATACCGCTGGAGATGCGGCTGTCCAGCAGGCGCTTGAGCCGCAGCGCTTCCTCCGGGGGGCGATCCTCCCGCCGGGCGGCGCTGACAGCAGCGGCGATTTCATGGAATTTCAGGGCGCACTGCCGGAAGGCGTCGGCTGGCTCCTCCAGCCGGGCCAGACGGAAAAAATCCCGGAAAAGCCCCTCCACCGGGCACCCGGGGAGAAGGGTTTCCCCGTCCAGATGATAGGCCTCCAAGAGCTGCTCCGGCAGAGGGCCGGAGACGTTGAAAAAGAGCTTGATCCAGGGATCCCTGGGATCCGCGTAGTAGAGATGGCTGTCTCCCCGGTGGAGGATGTAGACGTCGCCCCCTTTGGCGGTAAAGGTCCTGCCCCTGGTCTGAAGCGTGCCCTGCCCCCGGATAACGTATTCCATCACCGTGATCGGGGAATGGGGCCGATCAATTCGATAGGAGCCGTCGCAATAGGAGATGCCGGCCATCTCCACCGCGAAGGGAAGCGCCGTCTCCGGCCGGCCGAAAACCCGGAACTCCTCTTTCACTGCTGATCCACACCCTTTGAATTGTTTTCCTCATGTTCCTCCCTTCATTTTACCCTTATACTGTTGTTAAGGTCAAGCCCCCGCCAAAGGAACGCGGGCCTGTGCGGGGCAGGAAGTACCCCGCACGCAGGAGGGAGCTTTTTTCTTTACGAAAAAAGCGTACTGCGGCTCTGCGTGGCAGAAGCAAGGAAGTCTGTGCAGACTTGACCCCACCCCTTTTCCGCTCTTAAAAAGCCCTTGAAAAAAGATGGGAATCCAAGGGGGGCCAGGCCCCCTTGGCAGAGTGCGAGACAGCGTCTCGCGGCCTTCCCCGACCGCGCACACCATTATATAAGGAGTTGGTTTTATGAAATTCCGTGCGCCGGCAGTTCCGCTGGCAACAGTGGATCCCTATTTCAGCCTGTGGTCCGCCGCCGATCGGCTCACAGACTGCCCTGTTTCCCACTGGACAGGAAAGCCCAATACCCTCAGCGGCACACTGGTGATCGACGGAACCGCCTACCGCTTCATGGGCGCGGGAGCCGCCCCCGCCATGGAGCAGACCAATCTGGAAATCAGCGCCCTTTCCACCACATACACCTTTGAAGCCGCATCCGTCCGTCTGACCGCGGCCTTCCTCACCCCCCTCCTTCCCGAGGATCCCGCGCTGCTCAGCAGGCCGGTTTCCTATCTGGAGCTCTCCGCGGAGAGCCTGGACGGCCAGAGCCACACCCTTTCCGCCCAGGTGGAAGCCAGCGAGGAGCTCTGCCTGGACTGCCGGGGACAGGGGCCGGTGAGCACCGCTCCCGTATTCATCCCGGAAATCGCCGCTATGCGGATGGGGAGCGCTGCCCAGCCGGTCCTGGGCCGGTGCGGCGACGACCTGCGCATTGACTGGGGTTATTTCTATCTCTGCGTCCGGGGCGGCTCTGTGGGCGTCTCCCAAATCGACGGAATGACCTCCCTGCGGGCGGAGGCGGATCTCTCCAGGGGGCCGGTTCTGTTCGGCCTGGCTTATGACGATGTGGAGAGCCTGATCTACTTCGGCAGACGGCTGAAATCCGTTTGGAATCAGAATGGCCGTACGATTGAGGAGGCCATCCTGGACGCCTTCCGGGAATATCCCGCCCTGCGGGCCCGCTGCGCCCGGTTCTCCCGGCGGCTGTGGGAGGACGCTGCAGCCGCCGGCGGGGAACAGTACGCCCAGCTCCTGAGCCTGGCTTACCGGCAGGCCTTCGCCGCCCACAAGCTGGCGGTGGGACCGGAGGGGGAACTTCTCTTTGTGTCTAAGGAGTGCTTCAGCAACGGCTGCGCCGCCACCGCTGACGTAAGCTATCCCTCTGTTCCCCTGTTCCTGCTGTACAATCCGGAGCTGGTCAAGGGGATGCTGCGGCCCATCTTCAAATACGCGGAAAGCGGCGTCTGGCCCTATGACTTCGCCCCCCACGACGCGGGCACCTATCCCCTTCTGAACGGGCAGATCTACGGAAACGGCACAGAGCTTGCCTATCAGATGCCGGTGGAGGAATGCGGCAATATGCTGATTATGTCCGCCGCCGCAGCCCTGGCGGAGGGGGACGCCTCCTTCCTGGCTCCCCATATGGATACCCTTCGGAAATGGGCGGAGTATCTGCGCATTCACGGAGTGGATCCGGAAAACCAGCTCTGCACGGATGATTTTGCCGGGCATCTGGCCCACAACTGCAACCTCTCCCTGAAAGCGGTTATGGCGCTGGCGGCTATGAGCCAAATCTGTGCGCTTTCCGGCCTGGATGGGAGCGGGTATCTGGCCGACGCCCGGAGGATGGCGGCCAAATGGCCGGAGATGGCCGCCAACGGGGATGGAAGCTTCCGGCTGGCCTTTGATCAGCCCGACACCTTCAGCATGAAGTACAATCTGATCTGGGATAAAGTATTCGGGAGCGGGATTTTCCCGGCCGCCCTGTCCGCCGGGGAATTTGCCGCCAACCAGACCCATCTGAACCGGTACGGAATGCCCCTGGACAACCGGGCTGACTACACCAAGTCCGACTGGCTGGTGTGGACGGGCTGCTTTGCGGAAACCCGGGAACAGTTCGAGTCCTTTATCGGGCCGCTGTGGCTGGCTTACCACGAATCCCCCTCCCGAGTG
The DNA here is from genome assembly GCA_022791945.1 of Oscillospiraceae bacterium. Lineage (GTDB taxonomy): Bacteria > Bacillota > Clostridia > Oscillospirales > Ruminococcaceae > Paludihabitans. Next base: position 8,633 of record JAAVZY010000109.1, read on the forward strand.
CCGCTGACCGACTGGTATGAGACGTCCACGGCCAAGCAGGTGGGCTTCCAGAACCGCACGGTTCAGGGCGGACTGTTTATGAAGCTCCTCTGCGACAGCGGAAAATGCCGCTGGTAGCCTCCCCTGTGCCATTCCGGGAAGCTGTGCGCACAACGGGAAGGCCGCGAGAGCTCTGCTCTCGCGCTCTCGCCAAGGGGAGCTGGCTCCCCTTGGATTCCCATTTTTGGGGGTTATGAGGGGTAGGATTTTGGTTCCTGCCCCGCTGGTACTTCCAGCAGGTTCGAACGCTCGCCTACCCATTTTTTCGTAAAAGAAAAATTCATCCCTACAGGCGGCGCAGCACCTGCGACGCAGAAAGTCCCGAGCGTGTTCTGTTACGCTCGGGACTTTCTGCGGGGAGGGGCTTTGTACGACGCACGGAATCCCCCAATCAGGGATGCCGCCGTCGGACCGGAGGGACGGCGGTGGTGGAAGGATTCCCTTCGGAGAACAGAGCACCCGCCTGCACATATCGATCGGAAGCACTATCCCAGTCTACGCAGGAATCCTAGTGCGGCGCAGGAAGTACCCCACCCCTTTTTCCGCCCTTAAAAAGCCCTTAGAACCTGTATTCACAGCTGAAAACGGGGTCTGGACGGAGCTTTTCCAGTCCGATCCGCGTCAAAAATGCTCGGAATCCACAAAGGATTCCTCCGCTTTTTTCCTTGACGGACTGGAAAATCCCTCGCCCATCCC